>DGRT01000093.1 GCA_002391105.1 Lachnospiraceae bacterium UBA4381
TCATCCTTCATATCCTCTCTGACCTGAGTTACCGGAGTGGTATATCCAACAAATACTGAGTTATCATAAACATTGTCATACTCAAGCATAAAGTCCATAAACTGTTCAGCAAGCTCTGTATCTACACAGTCCTTAGTCATTACCATGGCATCACACCATTCCACGGTACCTTCCGGAGGATCAAAATATTCCATATCTTCATTTTCCTCCATAATATAGGCACCATCACCGGAATAGACAACTGCAATGGCTTTATTTCCGGCTATCATGTTATCCATAACATCATCGCCTACATAAACCACATCCATAGTCTCTTTTTGTTCTATCAGCCACTGGTAGGCTTCTTCAATCTCTTTAGGATCCGTGGAATTTGCCGAATACCCCAGAGACTTGAGTGGAATCATAAAGCTGTCTCTTTCAGAGTCATACATATATATATCACCGGCATACTTAGGATTTCTCAGCAGCTCCCAGCCATCCTTAAGATCCTCTTCATCTACCTTGGTAGTATCATATAATATACCAACTGTACCTACAAAATACGGAACAGAGTAGGTATTATCAGGATCAAAGGAATATCCCATATTCTGAGGATCTATATCATCTTTATGAGTAATATTATCCCAGTTTAACGGCTGAAGATAGTCCTCCTTAATAAGTCTCTCTATCATATAATCACTTATTACAAGTATATCATACTCCGATCCACTCATAAGCTTTGTGTACATGGATTCATTGGAATCAAAGGTTTCATAAACTATCTTACAGTCATATTCCTCCTCAAATTTTTCCACAAGCGCCGGCTCAATATACTCTCCTGCATTGAATATCCTGAGTGTTCTTCCGCTGCTCTTAATTCCGGCAAACAGACTGAAACCTACCACCAGAACCAGCAGCACAGCCATAACCTTCTTCATGGTGTTCTTTACCATGGCTGGTATCAGCTTGGAGGTAATAATAAGAATAGCTATCACAAGTATAACAATAGTAGAAAGAGCATTGATAGTCGGATTAGTCCTCTTGGTCATATTATATACAACTATGGAAATGTTCTCTACACCATTTCCTGTTACAAAGTAGGATATAACGAAATCATCAAAGCTCATGGTAAATGCAAGCAGTATTCCTGCATATATGCCATCCTTAAGCATAGGAATAATAACCTTGACAAGTGCTTCAAAAGGTGTTGCTCCCAGATCCATGGCTGCATCGGCAATACTTGGGTCAAGCTGACGGACCTTTGGATAAACCGACGTTATAACATATGGTGTACAAAATGCTATATGAGCAAGAAGCATGGTCATATAGCCTCTCCTTATCACCGCCGAGGAAAAAAGTATCATAAGACCGATAGCTGTCACTATATCCGGATTCATTATCGGAAAATTATTTATGGTCAGAATCGTATCCTTTAACAGCTTACGGCACCTGGAAAGACCTATAGCTGTAATAGTCCCCAGAATCGTCGATATAAGCGTTGCAAATATAGCTATAGTAAGAGAAACATATACAGCCTTCATTATCGAACCGTCAGTTATGAGTCTCTCATACCATCTAAGTGAAAAGCCCGTCATATTCGTCAGACTTTTGGAGGAATTGAAGGAGAAAACCATCGTAACTACTATAGGCAGATAGAAAAATACGAAAAGAACCGCTATATAAAGAACATATATTATCTTCTTCTTATCTTTTTTATGCTCTAACATCTGATTCCTCCTTTTCTTTCTTGTCGAACTTCTTCATAAGAGTAAGACCGATAAGGATAATAAAAGTAAGAATTATAGATGAAGCAGATCCAAAATTCCAGTCACCTACAGAAATAAACTGATTTTCGATAAGATTTCCTATCAGCATATATTGAGCTCCGCCCAGCAGCTTAGGTATAACGAAGGTAGATATAGCAAGCAGGAAGGTCATCATTACACCATTGATCACACCGGGAATACTCATTTTCAGTATTACATTTATAAAGGTCTGAATGTTGTTGGCTCCCAGATCATGTGACGCTTCTATCAGGGAGACATCTATCTTTCTGATAGAGGTATGAATAGGAATAACCATAAAAGGCAGTATATCACTGATAAGTCCGACCAGAACCGCAAAGTCCGTGTACATAAGATTCTGCGCTTCAAGACCAATCAGTTGAAGAAATCTGTTAATCAGGCCATTATCTGATAAAAGCCCTATCCAGGCATAGGTTCTCAGCAGTGTATTGATCCACATAGGGATAGTGACAACCAGTATAAGAAGATCCTGGGTAGAATCCTTGAACTTTGTAATAAAATATGCAAGCATATATCCCAGTACAAGACAGATAAGCACAGCCATAAGTCCCAGAGTAAAGGATTTCTTCATGACATCAAGATATATAGGCTCTCCGATTCTCTTAAAATTATCCAGAGTAAACTGAATATTTACCAGTTCATTTCCTCCGGTTGTTATTGAATATAAGATAATCAGTAATAATGGTACAACTATTATCACTACAGACCATATCAGATATGGTCTGATAAGTTTGGTAAAATGTTTCATTTATTTTGTAAAACCTCATTAATAATAAAAATCCACCTGAATACTTTTTACGTATTACCATTCCATGGGGTACATTACATGAATCTCGTCAGGACCGAACTTAAGTCCAACCTTCAGTCCCACCTCATGATAGTCAGTAGTATGGATCAGATACTGTCTATACTCTGTCTCTACTACTATCTCATGGTGAACGCCCTTGAATATAATGGACTTTACCACGCCTCTGACCTTGGCTTCCTTAGGCTTTACTATATCTATATCCTCAGGTCTGATAACGACCTCTACATTTTCATTATCCTTAAAGCCCTTATCTACACATTCAAAATCTTCTCCGTCAAAAGAAACCAGAAGATCCTTCTTCATAACAGCCTCTATAATATTAGAGTCACCTATAAAACCGGCAACAAAACGGTTTTCCGGTTCATTATATATATCCTCCGGAGTACCGACCTGCTGTATGATACCATCATTCATTACTACTACAGTATCACTCATGGACAGAGCCTCTTCCTGATCGTGTGTAACAAATATAAATGTTATTCCAACTTCCTTCTGTATCTTCTTAAGCTCAACCTGCATCTCCTTACGAAGCTTAGCGTCGAGTGCGCCAAGAGGTTCATCCAGAAGAAGCACCTTGGGTTCATTTACAAGAGCTCTGGCTATAGCCACTCTCTGCTGCTGTCC
>DGRT01000109.1 GCA_002391105.1 Lachnospiraceae bacterium UBA4381
TCGTCTTCGCCATAGACCGGCATCTCATAGTCGCCTACTACACCACCGTCCCTGAGATAGAGCACTCTCGTTCCTCTGAGGGCAGTTTTAAGATCATGTGTTACCATTACTATGGACTGTCCATTCTTATGTACTTCTGAGAAGATATCCAGTACATCCCTTGACGCCGCCGAGTTAAGCTGTCCTGTAGGCTCATCTGCAAAGAGTATCTTAGGATCGTTTATTATGGCTCTTACTATTCCGACTCTCTGTGCCTCGCCACCTGACAACTGATTCGGATATTTCTTCCAGTCTTCTTCTGAAAGTCCAACCTTCTTAAGTAAGTCTTTTGCTTTCTGTACAAGTTCCGGTGAATTCTTCTGTACTATCAGTGCTCCGGTGAGTACATTATCGAGAACTGTCTGATTCTCCAGAAGATATATACTCTGAAATACAAATCCGCAGTTACCACGTCTGAATACTGCAAGCTCGTCATTTGAGTAGTCCTGTATCTCTGTATCTCCAAAGAATACCTTTCCCATACTCGGCTTATCCATACCGGACAGCGCATAGAGAAGTGTTGACTTTCCCGATCCTGACGAACCCATGATAACTGTGAAATCTCCTTCCCTTATTTCGAGATCCAGATTCTTTATTACATGCTGCTGCACGCCGCCATTTGAAAATGATTTGCACAGCTTTTCAGTTCTTAATACGCTTTTTCCTTCCGAATTAAAAGAAACCATATATACTTTCCGTCCTTTCTGAAAATGGCCTATAGCCTTTTATTTCATCTGAAACAAGTATATACGGTTTCTTCCTGTATTTCTTTACCAAATATTTATTAAATTCTTATCAAATTATTAATTGATCTGTTAACCTCCTACAGATACATGGCGTAGCATGTCCACCCGTTATCTGATGCCAAGCTCAGTGTCGTCATTTCTTACCACACTATGCTCCTTGATATATGCAACTATTTCATCCAGTTTTGTAAATGCAAGTGATACATAACTGTCTGCACAGCCATAGTAAAGTGCAATACGTCCTGTCTCGCTGTCATGGATTGTGGCACAAGGGAAGGTTACATTTGGAACAAATCCTCTTTCCTCATACCACTCCTCAGGTGTAAGAAGGAAATTCTCACTTCTGTACTTAACTATAGATGGATTATCTATATCCAGAATGGCTCCACCGATTGAATATACATAGCCATTACAGGTACCTGCAACACCATGATAGAACAGCAGCCATCCTTCAGTTGTCTCTATAGGAGCTGCTCCTCCACCTATCTTAAGTGACTCCCACCATTCGCTGCTTCTGCCCATTACGTGACGATGCTTGCCCCAGTAGGTCATATCAGGACTCTGCGACAGGAAAATATCTCCAAATGGTGTATGTCCGCTGTCTGACGGACGACTGAGCATTACATAGTTACCATTTATTCTTCTTGGGAACAGAACTGCATTTCTGTTAAATGGGATAAATGGATTCTCGATTCTTGTAAATGTCTTAAAATCCGTAGTCTTGGCTATTCCTATAGAAGCTCCATAAAAGTCCTGGCACCACATTGTATAATATGTATCCTCAACCTTTACAAGTCTGGGATCATAAGCATAGATTGGCTGAAATGGTTCTCCGTCCTCATTTACAAACCGGATAGGCTCTTCCTCGATATTCCAGTGGATAGCATCCTCACTTCTGCCAAAGTAGATCATGGATACACCATTTCTCTGTTCGCCTCTGAATACTCCGACAAATGCGCCCTCATAAGGCATTACAGCACTGTTGAAGATTCTTGCCACATTTTCCACAGGGTTTCTGTCGATGATAGGATTCTCACTATATCTCCAGATTGGAGCCCCCTTGATAACTCCTTCAGGTCTGTCCTGCCAGGGCATATTAGGAACTGCAGGACTGTTTAGTATCTTAATCTCTGACATTATTCTAACCTCTCTTTATACTGAAATTTATTTACTGATATTTAATATATGATGTACTAACCGTTACAAAGTGTAATACCAGATATCCTCTTCTCCCTCTTCAGGCTTTTTCATAAATTTCTTAAGAATATACTCCATCGGATATGTAAAGAGATACATATATACCCCCGGAAGAATAACCACTGCCCAGGGCATAAGCCATATGGCAGCTGCCATAAGCCCTGCCACTATCACACACAGCATAGTTATGGGAAGAAATCTGAAAGCTGATACAAAAGCCATAAAGGTCAGCTCCTTTACGCTTTTGTCAAATCTGGAGAGCATCGGAGGAAAATATATCGTAGCAAATATGATCAGTACCGCTATACCGGTTAGTATTATGAAAAGCGAATCATTAAGCGAGCTTCTGTTGTTATATACATAGAATATATCCAGCGAAAGTACCAGAAAGCATATCACATACACCAGTCCCGGTAAGAGTGCCTGCTTAAGATTCTGTCTGAAGCTGTGAAAGAATTCCCTTAGCATATATCCGCTTCCTGCCCTCACAACCTTTGCCATAGTATAATAGGCTGCCGTTGTGGAGGCTGCTATAGTTATAAGCGGAAGTGAACATATGAACCAGATTATTCCTATAATGATTATGTCAAATACTACTGACAGAATCCTCGATAATTTTCCATCTGGTGAAAACACTATAAGCATTCTCCTTATGAGTTAAAAATTATAATTTACTTAAATTTAGCCTGTCATGGTTGAAAAATGACCTGCGCCAACGAATGACGCAGGCCCATCTTTCATAAATCAATATCAGAACTATTTAAACATCGCATCAAGTGCACTCTGCACAAGCTGCTTATTGGTCTCCTGGAACTGAGCTGCTGTCATTTCTCCGTTCAGGAGTGCAGGGAACTGATAATCAACACCGAGTGAATTCCACAGGTCAACTCCTGTCTTCTCACCACAGTAGTACATTACATCATAGTTCTCTTCTGTAAGAGCTGAATCATGCCACCACTCATTTACATAGTCTCTCTGCTCAAAGTCATCACCATAGTAATCCTTATAATCCTGGAATACTGAGTAAACAAGATATGGATCCTCAACACCTGTAGGGATGATATAAGCAGCACCACCGATATCATTCTTACGTGCATTTGTTTCTACATTTCCTGAAGGACCGATTGGCCATGGGCACCAGATCTCATCAAATCCAAGATTCTGATCTTCGTTGGCATTTGATATCCATGCCTGTGTTATCCAGCAGGCAACCTCACCATTTACATAAGCATTCTGATTGTAATCCCAGTCATCAGCATTCCATGGATTAGCAACATGATCAACATTGTACATATTGTAGATGAAGTCAAGAACCTCACCAACTTCCTTACTTGACATATTCTCTGTATCAGATGAAGCAACTGATGTACCATTGCTCATGCATAGATACTCGAAAAGATAATCATAACGTGAACCGAAACCATATACATCTGTTACACCATCACCATCTGTATCCTGTGTAAGAGCCTGCATATACTCCTTCCACTTATCCCAGGTCCACTCACCTCTCTCATAGAGATCATTAGGATTCTCAAGACCGGCATCCTCAAGCATCTGCTTGTTAAATGCAAGTGTATAGGATGATCCCGGAACGGATTCTCCACCAACTACGCACATGAAGTATGTTCCGTCAACGCCATTGATATCGATAGTTCTAAGATAATTCTGATCTGTAAGGATATCAGCATCAGCAGGAAGAACCTCTTCCAGATTTGTAGCATATCCATTTACTACAGCAGGGATACCGAAGGAAGGCTCTGTAAGATAGATATCACAGTCAGGCTTTCCGGCAAGAACTGAAGTATTGATGGATTCCTGAATACCTGCATAAGTAAGATTGACATATTCTATACGAACATTATACTTCTCTTCAACAGCCTTAAGAGCATCAAAGTTCATCTGTGCAAGCTCTTCATCTGAAACAGATGGATCATCATAGATGTCTGTATTTGTGCTGTCATAATAGATATCATACCAGGTACCTATACGAATAGTTCTTGGTTCGCTGCCCTCATGTCTGGGGGTCTCGCTTGATGTAGTTGCACTTGCCGCATCATTTGATGCACTCTCTGTGCTCTCACCGGTTGATGCCGAGCCACCGCCACAGGCTGTAGCTCCAAGAAGCATTGCTAGAGATAGTCCAATGCCAATAAATTTCTTAAACTTTTTCATTATCTTATTATCCTCCCAATAATTATTCTGCATCGCCTTCAGAAGCTGTAGGTGCTGCAACACCATCAGCAAGACCAATAGTTGCCCCTGTTACACTCCATGGTGTAGATGCCTCGAACTGGATACGTGTTCCCCATGTGGATACATCATCACCGCAATACTCAGCAATCATTTCATAAGGTATCTGGCAGTTCTTTCCATCATAAGCTGCATAGCCCTGACCTGAACCATCAAAATCACCAACACCAACTCTCATCCAGCCCGCCTGTGCATCAGGCATAACTACCCAGATCTCACCGGATTCAGATGTATACTGAATATTGATATATGAACCGGGAACAAGTGCTGCGAGAGCCTCTTCACTGAGATCAACTCCATCCTGAGCCCAGCCGTCTCCACTTACTGCTGCGCCAAGGTCGATCTGCTTATTAGTAGGAGCAAATTCGATAGACTGACCTACACGGATACCATAAACTTCCCATGCACCGTCAGATTCACACTGCATTGTTGATCCCCACTTAGATACATCATCACCACAGTACTGTGCAAGATCCTCATATGTAACGAATGCCTTAGAACCATCAGCTACTGCATAGCCCTGACCTGAACCATCAGCATCACCTACGCCAACTCTCATCCAGCCTGCTTCACATTCGTTCATAACCAGCCACATATTTCCTGTATCAGACTTATAGCTGATCTCTACTACTGATCCCGGAACAAGTGCATCAATGATTTCCTGAGGCATGGTAAATCCAGACTGTGCCCATCCATCAGCGCTTGTTGCAAAGCCTTCAAATACTACAGGATTAACAAGTGCATAGCTAGGAGCTGCCTGTCCAACCTTTACAGATGAAACAGTCCAGTCACCATCTGACTCACACTGCATACGAGCGCCCCACTTACTTACATCATCTCCAAGATACTGAGCGAGCTGATCAAAAGTAACCTGAGCGATATTCTTGGAAGAGTTAACATATGCATAGCCCTGACCTGAACCATCAGCATCGCCTACACCAACTCTCATCCAGCCTGCCTCTGAATCAGGCATTACAAGCCACATATTTCCTGTTGTTGAAGTATATTCGATTTCTACTACTGCACCTGGAACAAGTGCATCGATGATTTCCTGAGGCATATCGAAGCCATCCTGTGCCCATCCGGCAGCGCCTGTGGAAAATCCTTCAAAATTAACAACCTTAGTCATAGCCCACAGATGTGATCTGTCAACACCTGCTGCGAATCCGGAAGGTGAACCGAATTCTGCTGATGAATCTGCCTCCAGAGTATTGCCATCAGCATCAAGAAGTGTCAGATTATCGACAAACATGTTCTGCATTCCAACACCCTTATCTGCGGCAACGTCCGTTTCCTTGGAGATAACGATATAGTTATCTGCACCAGCCTCAAAGCCACTTACATCCATTGCTGTTGTCTTAGGATTAGCCGTGTCAATATATACTGACCATTCATCGAGCTTGCTTTCTGCATTATCCTGTCCCGTATAAGTATATAGACGACCTGATGATGAATAGAAAGCTCCATCCGCACTTTCAGTTCCGATATCAAACTGAACCTTGGCAAGCTTTGCCACATCATCTCCCAGAAGAGCACTGACATTGATGGCAAGGAACATATTTCCTCCCTCTTTGTTAGTTACCTTCAGAGCCTTTGAGCCTCCAAAATCCTCTACTGAAAGCTCCGACTTATCTGCCCCACCGATGCTTGTGTTTACAGCGGCAAATGCGAAGTTTCCGTCCTCAAAGTCAATACTTGGAGTAGTTGCATAGGTTGGAAGCTCACCCTTAGGGGCTGATGCCTCTGTTTCTGAAGCAGTACTTTCTGCTGCCTCTGTTGCTTCTGTCGTATCAGTTGCTGCATTGCCACATGCACTTAGTGAAAGTGCCATAGCAGCCGCAAGTGCTACAACTTTTCCTTTTACCTTTCTCACTTAATAAACCTCCTTATAATAGTTTACTATATCGTTTACATTGCTATATATAACCGGCTCAAACCGGATTATAAACCTTTCTTACTCTATTATTCTAATGTCCTGTTATACTAACGCCTTACTATTTATTATCCTACTATACCGCTTCGCTCCACGCCTTCTATAAACTGCTTCTGAAGAAGTATATAGATAACTATAAGCGGTATCATCAGAAGTATGATTCCGGCATCCATATATAGTTCCAGGATATTAGGATCATATATCTTATAGACATTACTTATCGTAAGCTGAAGTCCTGTGATACGTTTACTTATTACTATATTGTCACTGATATTAAACAGTCTTGCATAGAAGGTATCATTGTACTGCCATACAAGAGAGAATATAGCAACTGTTATGGCTGCGGGAGTCGCATTTCTAAGCATTATACGGAAATAAGTGTACCATACACCACACCCATCCACAAATGCAGCTTCTTCTATCTCCTTGGGCAGTCCCCTGAAGAACTGATTAAAGATATAGATATACAGACCAGATCTTAGACCACTGCAGAAGAATGTCATGATATACATAGGAACCGGTGTAGAAAGCAGATTGACCGGCTTTCCATTGATCAGTGAAACTATCCCCAGTACATCAAAATTGCTAAATGTCATATACAGCGGAAGCATGATGGTATGTGTAGGAATAACTATCATTATTACAACACATCCAAACAGGAGCTTCTTAAAGGGGAAGTTATATCTGGCAAAGCCATACCCCGCCATGGAACACATTATAACCTGTATAACCATCAGACTAACCGAATAAAGCAGCGATCTCAGCATCGTGGATTTATATTTCAGGATAGTTGCCGCTACATTATATCTTTCAGTAGTCGGATTCTGAGGTATCATATAAACCATCGTATTATAGTTATCTGAATCCGAGAAAAATGACCTTGAGAGCATTCCCAGAACCGGACCTATAATAACATAGGCTATTCCTATTATAACTATCCATCTAAACAGTCCGAGTATAAAGCCCTTTATTCCACCTGCAAGCTGGCTT
>DGRT01000148.1 GCA_002391105.1 Lachnospiraceae bacterium UBA4381
ATGAAGAAAAAAGAAAGCCTTTCCTATACAGATATTTTGTCAGAATACCCAAAGAGGGAAAATTCTCCTTCTTTGACGGAAGCTGGATGGGTGAGGTTACTTCCCAGTTTCTTCATGGTGAGATAGACAAGAAAGAATATAAGCAGCATCTTACCAGTATCAAACGCTTTGAGAGAACGCTGAATGACAATGGTTATCTTGTTGTCAAGTTCTTCTTTCAGATAGATGAAAAAACACAGAAGAAGAGGCTTAAGGAGCTGGAAGGAAATGCACATACCAAGTGGAGAGTATCTGATAAGGATCTGTGGCAGAACAAGCACTATGATAAGTGTCTGGATGTATTTGATGAATATATCGAAGCAACAAACCAGTTTGTTGCACCATGGTATTTTATAGATTCCTCTGCCAAGAAATGGGCTGAGCTGCAGGTTACGGAGATACTTATCGCAAGTATTGATACAGCTATAGCTAACCATGAGAACAGGCAGGCGCCACTTCTTCAGAATACATTTCCTCTTAGAGATACTCCAAAGCTTGCTGATATCAGTCTGGATAAAACTATTACAGAAGAGGATTATAAGAAAGAACTTGACAGTTTGCAGAAGCGACTGGGAGAGCTTCACAATGAGCTTTATCACAAGAAGATTCCTGTAATCATAGCCTATGAAGGCTGGGATGCTGCAGGAAAGGGCGGAAATATCAAGCGTGTAGCTGCGGCACTTGACCCAAGAGGATATGAGGTTCATCCTATTGCCAGTCCTGAGCCGGCAGAGAAAGCCAGACATTATCTGTGGAGGTTCTGGAACAGACTTCCCAAGGATGGGCATATAGCAATATTTGACCGTACCTGGTATGGAAGAGTAATGGTTGAGAGACTGGAGGGCTTCTGTTCTGAAAATGACTGGCAGAGAGCTTATAATGAGATAAATGAATTTGAGAAAGAACTTGCTGACTGGAATGCTGTTGTTATTAAGTTCTGGGTTCAGATTGATAAGGACACTCAGCTTGCAAGATTTACTGACAGACAGAATACTCCTGAGAAGCAGTGGAAGATCACTGACGAGGATTGGCGTAACAGGGAAAAGTGGGATCTCTACGAAGAAGCTGTAAATGAAATGCTTCAGAAGACTAACACTAAGTATGCACCTTGGTATGTTCTGGAATCCAATGATAAGAAGTACGCAAGAATAAAGGCTCTGAAGATTGTCATCAAAGCTATAGAAAAGAAGCTTGCTGAGAAGTAGAAAACAGTATATTTTTATGTATTATAAAGTCAAACTGTACTTTGTATTTTAATGTACAGTTTGACTTTTGATATTTGACTTTTGATAATTGAGCGGGAACTGTTTATTGTTTTAGTATGTTTAGATATAAAGAAACCGATATATCTTATGCTGCAATACTATACAGCTTAAGCAATAATACTAGTAACATCTTTACTGGAGGTTAAGAATACTAGCTATAAATTATTGTAACTATAAATTATTGTAATAGATGGTTTGACATAATAGGAAGGAATATGTATGGGAAAGAAGTTATATATGGAATGTAACACAGGAATCAGTGGAGACATGACAGTTGGTGCGCTGCTGGATCTGGGAGCAGATCAGGAAAAGTTGAAAAATGTATTAGACAGCCTGAAGGAAACGGTTGGTGGTTTTGATATAAAGATAAGTAAGGTTGAGAAGTCTGGTATCATGGTATGTGATTTTGATGTTATTCTTGATGCGGATAACCATGATCATGATATGGAATATCTGTATGGACATGAAAACGAAGGTCATCACGGACATCATCACGACCACGAGCATAATCACGGACACGACCATGAGCATGAGCACGACCACGAGCATGACCAAGAGCATGAGCACGACCACGAGCATGACCATCACGACCACCATCACGGACACAACCATGATCACGAGCATCATCATGATCACGTTCACCGTAATCTGTCAGATGTGGTTTCGATTATTAATTCTGCTGAGATGACTGACAGTGCCAGAGCACTTGCCGTAAAAGTATTTACAATAGTCGCAGAGGCTGAATCAGCGGTGCATGGAAGGTCTCTGGAGGAGGTGCATTTCCATGAAGTGGGTGCTATCGATTCCATAGTTGATATTATAGCTGCCGCAGTATGTTATGATGATATTGCTACTAAGTATGGGGTAGAAGAAACAGTAGTAAAAAAACTTGTTGATGGAACCGGAACCATCAGGTGTCAGCATGGAGTGCTTCCGGTGCCTGTACCTGCTGTACTGAAGATTGCAGAGCAGACTAAGGTCCCTATTTCCATTTCAAATCGTGCAGGCGAATATGTTACACCGACAGGGGCTGCATTTGCTGCAGCGGTTATGACTGATAATTCTCTTCCGGACAGTTTTCAGGTTGTAAAGACCGGACTTGGAGCCGGAAAGCGTGATCACGAGGTACCTGGAATATTACGTATGATGATTATTGAATAGTATATATTCTGGAAAGATTATCTTTTTTATTATAAGCATCTGGCAACTAACTGGCAAAGCATCCGGCAATTAACTGGCAAAGCATCCGTTTGGTTTTCTTGGATAAGAGAGAGGGTAACGAGGAAGTTATCCTCTCTTTTTGTTTGTTAATATTGTTCGGAGATTATAGTAGAGAGCTAAAAGATATGTAGGAAAGGCTTAAGTACAGGATAATGGAGTGGGAAGAGGTAGGAAATGAAAAAAATTATGTAAACTAGAAGGAAGGGAGTTTTTGTGATAAGTTGATTCAAAAATTTTTATTTGCTTTGCTACAAATAAATAAGATTTGTTGCCTGAAATAGTATTTTGGTATAAAATATCATAGGTGTCAGAAGTGTATTAGCTGCTTTTGACACCTATATCATTTTTTATATAGAATGGTTTCCATTACATAAAAAATCAGACCATGTTAAGGAGGTTTACATAACATGAAAATCATAGATATTCTTAATCAGAGAAACATGTCACTTTCCTTCGAGGTATTTCCACCCAAAAAGGAAAGTACATTTGAAAGTGTTGTTGAAGCAACGGAGGAAATAGCTGCCTGTCATCCTGCTTTTATGAGTGTTACCTATGGAGCTGGCGGAGGAACCAGTAAATATACCATGGAGATAGCAAAAAATATAAAGGATAAGTATGATGTTCCGACACTTGCACATCTTACCTGTGTTTCTTCCAGTAAAGAAACAGTGCATGAGAAGATTCGTGAGATGAAGGAGATGGGAATAGAAAATGTTATGGCTCTTCGTGGTGATCTTACTCCGGAGCTTGAGAAAACAGATCCTTCAAAGTGGGACTATAAGCATGCTACAGAGCTTGTGGCAGAGCTGAAGCAGAGTGGTGATTTCTGCATTGGCGCCGCTTGTTATCCGGAGGTGCATCCTGACAGTATCAATCAGAAGGACGACCTCGATTATATAAAGGAAAAGGTTGAAGCAGGGGCGGATTTTCTGACTACTCAGATGGTTTTTGATAATAATCTCTTCTTTAACTTTATGTATAAGATAAGAGAGATAGGGGTGACTGTTCCTATCATTCCGGGAATCATGCCTATAACCAATGCGAGTCAGGTTGCAAGAGCCATAAAGCTTTCCGGTTCATTTATGCCACAGCGTTTTAAGAGTCTGGTGGATTATTTTGGAAATGATCCGGATGCCATGAAGCAGGCTGGAATAGCATATGCTACAGATCAGATTATCGACCTTTATGCAAATGGAATAACTAATGTTCATGTTTACTCTATGAACAAGCCGGATGTGGCAAAGAGCATTATGAATAATCTGTCGGATATTCTGGGGAAGGATTTTAATAGATAGAAGATACAAAGTACGATACTGACCTTCTGGCGAGAGGAATCCCGGCAGACAATATTTTAAAGTATGGATTCGCTTTTGAGGGAGAGAAATGCCTTATACAAGCAGGATAATGTCAAACATTATCCACTATATCAACGGAAGATAACTTTGAATAAAAAGAATATATATCTGTATCATAAACCTTACTAAGAAGGTCCCTGTTCATTATACTTTGGACAGGGCCTTTTTCTATTATATTTCCATCCTTCATCAGAATTAGCTGATCAGATAGATATGCTGCATAAGATATGTCATGAAATACAGCGATAACAGTGTTAGGATAAGAGATGTCATTTATTGTAGTTGAAGCCTTGCTCCATTCGCGAAGTATATCTATAAGCTCACTCTGGTACTTAAAATCGAGGTGATTTGTGGGTTCATCCAGAAGTATGACAGGAGTGGACTGGGCAAATGTTCTCGCAAGAAGAACTCTCTGAAGCTGCCCGCCTGAAAGCTCGGATATTTCTGTATCACGTATATCCCAAAGGTTCATTTTCTTAAGAATGTCAGTTACTATCTCCTTGTCCTGAGGAGTAGAGTCGTAAAATATATCTCTTAAACTGTTTCCTCTATGAGCAAATCTGCCCATCAGAACAGTATCATAAATACTATAGGAAAAGTAAATTGATGAAAATTGCTGTGTTACTGATATAAGTCTGGAGAGTTCCAATCTTGAGATATCTCTTAGCTCCCGCACATCAATGTGACAAGGTGCCTGTCCCCCTGTCACATCAGTGTGACAAGGTGCCTGTCCCCCTGTCACATGGATGGTTCCGGAGTAGGGGAGTGTGCCGGATAGCACGCGAAGAAGAGTGGACTTGCCTGCTCCGTTTGGACCAAGTATTCCATATATCCCACCTGCTTCTATCTCTATGGACAGATTATCTATTATCATTTTTGATTTGTCGTATCCGGCAGATACATTTTTCAGACTTAGTTTCATGGCATTTCTCTTTTAATATAGTAATCCTTAAAACTATTTTCGCTTACTAAAATATATAAAAATGAAAAATGGTGCTCCAAGCAGCGCTGTTACAGCTCCTACCGGGATTTCTCTCGGTGATAGAACAGTCCTTGCTATCAGATCGGCTATAGACATAAATGTTCCGCCATACAAAAAACTCATGGGGATAACAACCTTGTGGCGTGAGCCAAAGATTTTTCTGACGATATGCGGTGCTACCAGATCGATAAACCCGATAGTACCTGTAAATGCAACCGACACTCCGGTAAGCAGGGCGGTGAGAATGATGAGCCTTCTCTTAGAGCTACGGGTATTAACGCCCATGGTCATAGCCTGGTCATCACCGAAGGTCATTATATCCAGCTCGCGGCTGTGGAACCATATGAGAGTCGTGATTATGATACATACAGTAAATATTATTCCGGTATGTGTCCAGTTTCTGGAGGAAAATGAACCCATCATCCAGAAGTATATCTGCTGTGAATGATCCGGAAAAAGCGAGGACAGGAGAGTGAGTACGGCACTTACGAACAGTGATATGACCATTCCTATAAGTATGATAGTATAGCTATGGATATTTCTGTCAATACGGCTTGAAATGTATAAAACGAAGAGAACGGTTATAAGTGCAAATACGAAGCCGGCAGTTGGGAGCATCAGATTTCTTATAGCAAAGGTTCTGATAGACAGGATAATGACTATAGCCGCTCCCAGTGCTGAACCGGAAGAAACACCCATAGTGTAGGAAGAGGCAAGCGGGTTCTGCAGGAGTGACTGCATTACAGCACCACTTACAGCCAGAGCGCCACCTACCAGAAACGCTGTAAGAGCTCTGGGTACACGTATGTTCCAGAATATAGATATAGTCATGGGTTCTATAGTATCCGGAAGTGTAATACCAAATAGCTTATTTAATGTTATGTAAACTGAATCAGGGAGTGTGATTTTCACACTCCCCAGATTTATACATAGTATAAGAATAAATATGCAGATTAAAGATGATATTACATATTTTTTCAAAAATAAGGTCTCCTAACTTAGAGTCTATTCACTGTCAGTAGCAGAAGCAAATGGATCCTCCAGCTCGGCAAACTCCTCCGGATATACCTGCTTTGCCATCTGGATAAGAGCATCTGCGATGTGGTTATTCGGCTGGTTGCTTGTATTAGCATCAATATAATAAACTTCAGAGTTCTTGATGGCTTTAACATTTTCCCAACCGGGTGTAGTCATGATTACATTTGTTACATCATCTACATAGTCAATATTTGTAATGATAACATCAGGGTTCATAGATATAGCCTCTTCTTCAGAGATGCTGATCCAGCTTTCCTGATCTCCGGTAACATTTACCGCGCCGATAGTAGTGATCATTTCATCAAGGTATGTTCCCTTGCCAAATGTATAGATAGAAGGATACTCTTCTGATGGAAGAGATATCTCGAATAAAACACGTTTCCTGTTTGCTATGTTACCCGAAATACTTTTTACCTTTTCTATTGTTTCGTCAAATTCCTTGACAAGCTCTTCGGCCTTTGCATCTTCGCCGGTAGCATTACCGATAAAACGTATATCCTTTTTTATGTCATCAAAGGATGTACTGGAAGGAATATCAGCTACACATATTCCTGCATCCCTGGCAGGCTGGAACACATCTTCGCCGCCCAGGTTACTCATACCGGAAGTAAATATTATGTCCGGTTCCAGTGCTACAAGAGCTTCATTGTCCGGTGCCATCATATCAAACTGCGGTATGTCTGCTGAAAGCTGATCAGCATAGGCGTATGAGTTGGTGTCTATAGCAATTATCTTGTCACTAAGTCCCATATCGATAAGGACTCTTGTAGTTGATGGTGCCATAGAAATGATCTTCTCAACATCATCCGGGATGGTTATCTCATTTCCGGCTCTATCCAGTTTTGCCTTTTCAACTGCTTTGGTTTCTGCTGTTTCTGATTTACCACAACCGGTAAACATAGAGAGTATGGTGAGCATAGATATGATGGTTACGATTAGTTTTCTCTTCATAGTTGAATCTCCTTAAAAATATATGATATGATAAATAAGATGCGTAAATAACAATTAGCCTGTTCTATATCAGCAGGAAACTACTTACTGTTTGTATCATCAGTTATACGATAAATCAGCATAGTTTTGTTAATAGAATGTACTAACATTGATTAGATTCATTTACACAATACTGAATATTATCACAATTTACACAAAAATCAACTTATTATTATAATGATAGATTATCAGAGATTATACTTTTGAAAGCTTTTTAATAAGGGTATGGCTAAATAAAATGGAAGTAAATGCTAAAGAAATAGAAAGATATCTGGGCTACAGAGGCGTGAATGTCATAGATGAACATGTGAGCAGCCTGATTGAAGATACTTTAAGAGAGATGAAGGAAAAGGTAAGTCCCAAGCATATTCATAAGATATTCCCGATAGAGTGGCATCCGAAATCAAAGGCTTCGGGCACTGCAACAACAGAATATAATGGCACACCAAATGTGGTCTGCAGCTTTGCCGGAATAAATGTAGGTCCCGGAAATCTCGTCAATAATCTAAGGGGCTGTACGGAGATAGTTATGATGGCTGTTACCCTTGGACCTGCTCCGGATATGCTGGTTCGCCGGTATGAAGTGAGAGATATGCTGAAAGCGTATGTCTGTCAGGCGGTGGGGGCAGCAATGGCTGAAGCCTGGTGTGATGAGGTAAATGATATTATAGTAAGTGAGATAAAGGAGAGAGGACTCTATGCGAGACCAAGGTTTTCTCCGGGGTATGGGGACTTTCCCCTTTTAGTTCAGAAGGATTTTGAAAGAATCCTGGATATGCCCAGAACGATTGGTGTAACCCTGTCAGACAGCCTTCTGATGACACCGACTAAATCAATAACTGCTGTTATTGGAATATCTGATAAAGATGAAAAATGTATCAGGGCAGGCTGCGAGGTATGTAATATGTCAGAGACCTGCGAATATTCCAGAAGCAGGAAATGATATAATAGACTTAATCAGGATGAGCTGTAGAATTATTAAGTAGTAAGGTGGCGGTAACATGAAAAAAGATTTGAGAGAAAGACTTGGTAAGGAGTGGCTGTTCTGTGACGGCGGAACAGGAAGCTTTCTTCAGGAGCACGGACTAAAGGGTGGAGAGCTTCCGGAGCTTTGGAATGTAGAACATCCGGATGTAATACTGGAACTGTATCAGGGATATCTTAAGGCAGGAGTGAATATATTTAATACAAATACATTTGGCCTGAACAGTATCAAGTTCCCCGGAAGAGTAGAAGAACTCATGAATGCAGCGGTTGCTCTTGCGAAGGAGGCAAGAGTAAACACGGGAAGGGAGGATGCCTATATAGCAATCGATATCGGGCCTACCGGAAAGCTGCTGGAGCCGATGGGGGATCTGAGCTTTGACAGAGCTGTAGAGCTTTTTGCTGAAACGATGGTTGCAGGTGCCAGAGCCGGAGGTGACCTGATTCTCATAGAAACCATGAGCGACAGCTATGAGACTAAGGCGGCAGTTCTTGCGGCAAAGGAGAATACTGACCTTCCTGTTATTGTGACAAATGTTTATGACCAGAAGGGGAAGCTCCTTACCGGAGGAAATGTTGATTCGACGGTTGCCATGCTGGAAGGACTTGGAGTAGATGCACTCGGCATGAACTGTGGCATGGGACCTGATCTGATGATACCTATGGTAGAAAGAATGGTTCAGGTAGCATCAGTTCCTATAGTTGTAAATCCCAATGCAGGTCTCCCGCGTACAGAAGGTGGCAGGACGGTATATGATGTAACTCCGGAGGAATTCTCGGATGTTATGTGTCAGATAGCCGATATGGGAGTACAGGTTCTCGGAGGCTGCTGTGGAACCACACCTGAGCATATCAGAGAGACCATAGAGAAGGTTAGTAAGAGAGAGTTTCATCCCAATACATATAAAGAGCTTACAGTAGTATCCTCATTTTGCCAGGCTGTTACCTGCACCGGAAAGCCTATCATAATAGGTGAAAGGATCAATCCTACAGGAAAGAAAAGGTTTAAGCAGGCTCTTCGGGAGGCTGATATGGACTATATTCTGTCTCAGGGGCTTGAGCAGGAGGACGCTGGAGCAGATATACTGGATGTAAATGTCGGACTTCCGGAAATAGATGAACCCGCCATGATGCGTGAGGTAGTAACTAGACTTCAGGGAGTTACCGGACTTCCTCTTCAGCTTGATACGACTGATGTTACGGCGCTTGAGCAGGGGCTGAGATACTATAATGGTAAAGCCATGATCAATTCTGTTAACGGAAAGCGTGAGGTAATAGAAGCTGTGATGCCGCTGGTAAAAAAATACGGCGGTGTACTGGTTGGGCTTGCACTTGATGAGGATGGTATTCCTGATACTGCAGACGGAAGAATAAAGATAGCAGAGAAAATATACAGGGCGGCTGATGAATATGGCATACCGAGAAAGGATATAGTTATTGACGGACTTTGTATGACTATTTCCTCCGATTCTTCTTCAGCGGTGACAACACTCGAAACCATAAGAAGAATCAGGGATGAATATCATGGTCATTCCATACTTGGAGTATCCAATATTTCATTTGGACTTCCACAGAGACAGGTGATCAATTCATATTTTCTCACTATGTCTATGCAGATGGGACTATCCTTTGCAATCATGAATCCTAATAATGAGCAGATGATGGCGGCATACAGATCATTCCTTGCTTTGTCAGATATGGATCCGCAGTGCATGGGCTTCATAGAGGCGTATGCAAATGCTACCCTGTCAACCATATCTACAGGTTCAGCTTCACCGGCTGATGCAAAGAATGAGACCTCCTCCGGAGCGGGCGGTGCATCAGAGGGTGGATCGGCGCTTGGAAATGCAATCGAAAGAGGGATGACCGGTGTTGCTGAAAATGCCATGAAGGAAGCTATCAAAACACAGGATCCGCTGGAGGTGATAAATGCCGAGCTGATTCCTGCGCTGGACAAGGTGGGAAAGGGCTTCGAGAAGGGAACAGTATTTCTTCCCCAGCTTCTGATGAGTGCAGATGCAGCTAAGGCGGCATTTGAAGTGGTTAAGGCTTCTATGGCTGGAAAACCGAGAGATCTGAAGGGAAAGGTTATCATAGCTACTGTCAAGGGGGATATCCACGACATAGGAAAAAACATAGTCAAGGTCATGCTGGAAAACTATGGCTATGATGTAATAGATCTTGGTAAGGATGTACCGCCTGAGGTAATAGTGGATAGAGCTTTGAAGGATGATGTAAAGCTGGTCGGACTCAGTGCTCTTATGACTACTACGGTAGTTAGTATGGAGGAGACTATAAAGCTTCTCAGAGAGAAGAAGCCGGATACAAAGGTTGTTGTTGGCGGAGCGGTAATGACTCAGGAATATGCAGATGCCATAGGAGCAGACTGCTATGCAAAGGATGCCATGGCAACAGTCAGATATGCGGATGAAGTGTTTGCATAGACTGCTCAAATAGGATAGAATAATAAAACCTCCACTGGTGATTACCTTATCTTAGGAATCACAGGTGGAGGTTTTTGATTAGTTCTTTAGTATATCTATTACACGTGCTACTGATGCGTACTGGCTTGCCAGAAATTCGCCATTTTTAAAGGCTGCCTCTGTCAGATCAAATAATATGCTGCCATATAAATTCTCGTGAAAATACAGCGGCATGAGTACCATTTCATATTTATTATCTGTTATGAATCTGTTATTGAACAGCATATCCTTTTTAATTCGTTGAAGCTCCGGAGGAACCACAACTATCTGCCTGTTAGTCATGGCAACCTTTATCAGCATCTCGTCCGGTGTCTGAAAGGGTTCCTTGTGTTTATGAATGGCAGGCTGTTCATATATATACAGATAGGCATTTGTTACTCCGAAATTAATCAGACTGTACATGATATTAACGTAGCTCTTGTCATTTCCTGTACTGAAATTGAGTGTGTCAGAGACAAGGCTGCGCAGAGTATTGGTTGTCTCATCAAGAAGAGTTTTATACTCATTCATGCTGTTACGCATTCTTAGGGCAAGCTTTTCCATGATGGCTGCATAGGTTTCGTATGCATGGAACTTTCTTTCATAGGAAGAGAATCTGTTCATGGCAGCAGTCTTTACTCTCTCAACATAAGCAGAAAGTACTACCACATCAGTATAGTCCAGAGCACCTGTTTTGAAGAATTCATCAACCTTTTGTATCAGAAATGCAACTCTTTCCGGATTATACTCCGCGTCCTCGACATAATCGATAATGATATTCATAAGGGTTTTGAACATTATCAGAGTTTCGATTCCGTCTATCCCTGAGATATTATCGTATTTGAAGAATATACGGTGAAAGTACTCATCTATATGTGACTTATCAAAGATCCTTTCACTGTTGTTTTCTGAATCAAGGAAGGAACCAAAGGAATCTCTAAGGATAAAATTAGTCGGAATAGTGGTGCTGCTGACATTCCAGCCATCCAGCATCATTCGTACCATGCTGTAGGCTCTTGCGCCAAGCTTCTGTGCGTTGGCATCTACTGTTGTGAGGGATGGGATGATCATGCCGCCTCGTATGGAATTATCAAAGCCCATAACCTTGATGTCCTTACCGGGAACAAGACCTCTGCTTTCCATCTCTGCATAGAGTCCCATAGCTATCGCATCATCCGCGCATATGATGGCTTCAACATCCGGATTATCGTCCAGAAGCTTTGCACATTCATTCTTGCAATGTGGAGAGAGAGGCGCATTTATAACATTTTTAGGCTGAACCTTCAGCTTGTAGAAGTCCATCATTTCCAGATAGGCCTCATATCTCTCCGCTATATCTATATGATGATCTTCAGACTTGATCATGCATATCTTCTTCAGACCAAGCTCCCTCACAAGATAGGTCATGCCATCGATGATTCCGGTTTTATTATCGAATATAACTCCGGGATATCCGGGAATCTGAGATGCAACTAGGATTATCGGGACTCCGGTAGCCTTCAGCCGGTCCATAAAGGCATATAAAACCTTTTCGGTTGTAAGGCATCCGATACAGTCTGCTGCTACAATGAGAGCATCGAGATTTGCACCTGTTATATTGGTGGCATTTGTTTCGTATTGATATTCGTATTTATCATCAGCATACTGCAGATCTCTGTTGATATACTTGACAGGAATTACAACGATATTAACATCGTCGGCTGATGCTTCGTTTACTACACCCTTTACAAGCAGCTCCGTGAACTCATCCATTATGCCGCTTACTAGAAAACCAACGGTTTTTCTATTGTCCATAAATAACTCCCCCCTTCAATAAAATTATTATACCATTTTGAAGGTTATATATACAAGTATGGAATCAGGAGAGTATTCCGAGCTGACCGAGAATAGTGGCATTATTTATATGCGGGGGATGCTTTTCTTTTTGACATTTTATGCTTATGAATTATAATGTAAATAGCTGTGTTCAGCTATATGACTGATACGGGAAACTATAAACATTAACTGGCATGAAAGGGAAAGGTATCCTATAGAATGGCTCTTTTATATTATGAGATTATTTTTGCTATCTCATTTGTATTAACGGCTGTATATGTTCTGATATGGCGAAAGCATTTCGATGTAAATATTACTGCCATCTTTTTTCTGATTCCTCTTGTTAATCTTGGGTATGTATTTCGTGAAAGCAGTACAGAACTGGAGACTATAATCACATCCACGAAGCTCATATATATTGGTGGATGTTTTTTGATATTCTTTATAACAATGTGTGTACTGAGCCTGTGCGATATTAAGGTAAATAAATGGATTAGACTGGCTGCATTTCTGATGAGCTCATTTATGTATTATTTTGTGATCACTATAGGGAAGAATGAATATTTTTATAAGTCTGTAAAGCTTAAATGGGAAGATGAGAATCTGATTATACTTAAGGAATACGGACCTGCGCATACTGCATTCTATATTATGATAGGTATTTATAGTGCGATAAGTATATCAGCTATTATCTACAGTCTGCTAAAGAAGAGACAGATTCCCAACAGGCTGCTATATCTTCTGTTTTTGCCGGAAATAATAAGCATGACAGGTTATTTTGGCAGGGCTGTTTCCGGTCTTAATCTTGAGATTGTACCGGTTACCTATGTGCTTGCTCAGATCGTTTATCTGTTCATAGTTAAAAAGATAAGTGTCTATAAGGTTGCCGATATGGTGGTGGAATCCATGGTTCAGTCAGGCGAGATCGGATTTATCTCAACTGATCTGAAGGAAAGATATCTTGGATCAAATGAAACCGCCAGAATGATCATTCCGAAGCTTGCGGAGCTTGCAGTGGATCAGAGAATTACTGACTTTGAAGAGCTGGATAGTACAGTTAATCACTGGCTGATATACTTTGAGGCTAACAGTGATAAGTATAGTGATAATATCTACCGAGTTCAAACAGATGAAGACAGAAAGAATGATAAGTTTTATATTATTCAGGTTAAGTATCTGTATGATGGTAAGAAAAAGCTTGGATACCAGATATTTCTGGATGATGATACACAGAACCAGCAGTATATAAGTCTTCTGGATAATTATAATGAAGAGCTTCAGGAAGAGGTAGAGAGACAGACAAAGCATATCGTAGAGATGCATGATAATCTGATACTGGGAATGGCAACTATGGTGGAAAGCCGTGATAATTCTACCGGAGG
>DGRT01000144.1 GCA_002391105.1 Lachnospiraceae bacterium UBA4381
AGCTAATGATAAAAGTACTATTTGTATGCCACGGCAGGATACCAGCCTATTATCATGAAACCGCATAAATACTTGATTTAAGGGAAGGCAAAGTTGTGATTTGCACCCCGTATGCACCTTTTGAAATGAAGTGAAGATACACATTTTACAGGAGAGAAAGATTATATGATAAATGTACTGTTTGTATGTTGGGGCAATATATGCAGATCGCCAATGTGCGAATTTGTCCTAAAAGATATGGTAAAAAAAAGAGGAATTGCTGATCAGTTTCATATTGAATCCAGAGCTACTCATACCGATGAGATATGGAATGGAGAAGGAAATCCGGTTTATCCGCCTGCCAGGGAGAAGCTGGCTGAGCATGGAATATCCTGCGCGGGTAAAAGGGCGCAGCTTCTTAGCAAATCAGATTATAACAATTATGATTATATTATAGGGATGGATGAGCTGAACTATAAATGGATGCACAGGATACTTGGGAAGAAGGCTCCGGATCCTAAAATATCTCTTCTGCTGGATTATACAGATCATCCTAGAAGTGTGGCTGATCCTTGGTACACAGGAGATTTTGATAGTACATATCGGGATGTGACTGAGGGATGCGAGGCTTTTCTTGATTATTGCTCTAAGAAATAGTATTGTAATAAAGCTGTTTCTATTATAGTTAAGAGCATATATGGAAATATTATAGAGGACTGAAATGTTTGGGATAAGAAAAAAGAAAACGGTTGATATTAAGTATGATCCTGACAAGGAACAACCGGTGATTAAAACGAGTATATGTACCGGTGAGAAGGTGGCGGGCTTTATGGATAAAACGTCTAAAAAGTTTCGGGATGTTATGCTTATAAGAAGCAGTGATGAGCTGGAAAGCTTTTGCGAAGCCTGCGGGATAAAACAGGAAAATCTGAAGAATATTGTCTGAAATGGGTTCGTTTATTATAATAAATGCATTTGAAAGAGGAGTGACCATATGGAGGTAGGAGAGATACTTGAAGAGTTAAAAGAAGCAGCACTAAAAGATGAATCCCTCAGACTCAGGCTTCTTGAAACCAGAGAATCTGATAATTCCATGGCGGATTTTTGCAGGATCAGTACTGAACTGGGGCTACCGCTAAGTAAACTGGATCTTCTGGAATATGGAGAAGCATCTTACGCAGCAATGAGGCGAAGTACCAATGGTGGTGGAGAAAATGCACCGCTGCTTCAGTGGGAGGATGATGCTTACGAGATGTTTATAATGGAGCTGGAAATGCTTGATAAAAAGTGAAAAGGTCTGTGAGCTTATAGACCTTCAAGACTTATATATTTTAAGTGGATAACAGGAAAGGATTTCAATGAATATAAGACGTGCTAAAGCAGATGATATAAAGGAAGTAAAGGAACTGCTGGATCAGGTGGATATGGTTCATCACATTGCAAGACCTGATCTTTTTAATATTGGTCGCAAATATACTGACGATGAACTGTATAAAATCTTCGAGGATGATTCACGTCCGGTTTTTGTAGCGGTTGATGAAAATGATAAAACTGTTGGATATGCATTTTGCATTTTTATCCAGCATAAAGATGATAATATTTTAACTGATATTAAGACACTTTATATAGATGATCTCTGTGTTTATGAGCATTGCCGTGGCAGGCATATAGGGAAGAGTCTCTATGAATATGTTTTAAATTTTGCCAGAAGCTCAGGCTGCTATAATGTAACCCTGAATGTCTGGGAGGGAAATGATTCTGCCAGAAAATTCTATGAAGGAGTGGGCATGAAGGTTCAGAAGACCGGAATGGAGACTATACTAAAGTGAGATAGGGAACGTAATGAGCGTAACGGTTGTACTTCAGCAAATGGGGGTTATTATAATCCTGGTTGCTATTGGAATATATTTATATAAAAAACAGGTGGTGGATAATGTAACCTCACAGAAGATTTCGGTGATAGTAATGGACTTTTGCAATCCGGCACTTATACTAGCTTCGATTCTGTCGGGAAATGTAACAGCAACTCATAAGGATTTACTGACAGCAATGATACTTGGCGCTGTGTTTTACCTGTTTCTCGTATTGCTGGGATTTCTACTTCCTCATATTCTCAGAGCTGATAAGGCTAAACATAGATTTTACAATGTTATGACGGTTTATACCAATGTTGGTTTTATCGGAATACCGGTGGCAAAGGCAATACTTCCGGAAAATGCCATATTATATGTAATAGTATGTAATGTAGTGTATAGTCTGATATTCTATACACATGGAATAGCTGTACTCAGTGGCGGAAAAGAGAAGATGGATCTGAAGAAGGTTTTCAGCCCCGGAACTGTAATGGCTGTTCTCAGTCTGGTGGTGTGCTGGTTCGGAATAACACCTCCACCTATTATCGAAAGCAGTATAAGTTATATAGGAAATGCGACAGTATTTCTGTCGATGCTTCTGCTGGGAGTTTCCATAGCACGTTCTGATGTTGGGGAAGGCTTCAAGGATATTCGTCTATGGGGCTATATAGTAATCAGAATGATAATGCTCCCTGTTGCTATGTTCTTCATACTAAGAAGGCTGGGCTTTGATGAACTTCTTGTGCTGGGCTTCTCGCTCATGGCAATGATGCCTGTGGGCAATCTTCCCCTGATACAGTCAGAGAAGATGGGAGAAGATACAGCCATTCTTTCGTCTGCCATTACTGTTACAACTATAGTATCTATGATAACGATAACACTTCTGATGACGCTGTTTACTGCTGTAATATAAATAAGCTGTTAATAACTTCTTAATAAGATATATGTTATAAAGGTATTGTAAACGATAGATTTGCAATACCTTTTTATCTGTTACATAATGTAGTGGCCCAAACACAAATTGAGTTATGTAAACCAAAAGGCAAGCATATTTCGTTTAAAAATCAGTGTTCCGGTTTTTAAAAATCGATGTACAAGATATACAGATTATATCTGAAATAATCATGAAAAGGAAAATGATATGAAAAATACTATCTTATCAGCAAAAAACTTACAGAAAACCTTTGCAAACAATGGGAGACAGCTTCATGTTCTGACTAACGTGAATATGGATATATATGAGGGGGATTTTACCGTAATCATGGGCTCATCGGGCTCCGGCAAATCAACACTGCTATATGCTCTGTCCGGTATGGATAAGGCGACAGCAGGAGAAGTCCTGTATCATGTTCCCGGCTCTTCGGAAGAGATTGATATTACGAAGGCGAAGGATAAGGTTATATCAGGACTTCGTATTAATGATTTTGGTTTCGTATTTCAGCAGATGCATCTGGTAAGTAATCTCAGTCTTTTTGAAAATGTTGCAGTGTCCGGTTATCTGATGAAAAAAAGAAGTGCAGCGGATACCAATCAGAAAGTAAAGAAGCTGATGGAGAGAATGGGAATAGCTGATATATCAGGGCATCTTCCATCTCAGGTTTCCGGCGGAGAACAGCAGAGATGCGCTATAGCAAGGGCAGTCATCAATGATCCCACAGTCCTTTTTGCTGATGAACCAACAGGTGCTCTTAACAGAAAGAATACAACAGAGGTTCTGAATCTCCTGACTGAGCTTAGTAACGAGGGACAAAGTATAGTAATGGTAACACATGATATAAAGTCTGCACTTAGAGCCAATCGTATCATTTATCTGGGAGATGGAAATATTATCGGTGAACTGGAGCTTACACGATATGGAGAAAAGGACAGTAATGGTCAGATTCTCCAGAGTGATAAAGCCAGGGAGATACAGGTAAATGCATGGCTTGAATCACTGGACTGGTAGAAAAAATAGTTTACTATGATGTTGCTTTTTTATGCAAAGAAGAGGTTGAAAGATGGAAATACTTACACTCGTTAAAGCGGGAATGAGAAATAGAAAAGGTATATATTTTGGCTTTGTTCTTCTGACCACACTGATAGTAGTAAGTGTTATGACGATGATCGGGGTAAGCAAAAATTATAATGCCGGAATAAAAAGAGCATTTGAGCTGGAAGACAGGGGAGTAATATACGGTTTCTTCTCTGATGGATATTACAGTCAGGAGCTTGATGATAAGGTGAAGTCGAGTGAACTTGTTCAGAAGGTTTATTCGATAGACGCGATTAATGCGGTGAATATAAGCTGTAATGATAAAAGTGATGGAAATGCATATACAGTTTTAAAGATGCAGGATACCTTTCGCATTTTCTCATCAGATTACAGATCGTTGGAGATTTACAATAAAGAAAATGAGCTGAAGAAGGGCGAGATATATCTTCCTTACGGCCTTAAATCTATGTATAAAGCAAATCCCGGTGATAAGATTAAGATGGATTTTCTGGGAATAACCAGAGAATTTACTATAAAGGGCTTTATGCAGGAAGCATATATGGGAACCAGTATTATGGGCTATAAAACCGTCTGCATCAGTGATGAGGAATTTGATGAGTTATATGCAGATATTAAGTCCAATATGAAGACCGAGGATGATAACTGGGCTGTGGGAAAGGTGGTATTTGTATATCCGTCAGAAAAAGCACCTGAATCATCAGATATGATGCTTAGAAAACTTAATCTGGAAACCAAGTTCAATGATCTTTCGGGAAGACTGGTTACCAGAGAAACCTCTGAGCATTATACGGGTATTTATATAAATATTATACTTGCTGTCGTTTCAGGCTTTGCGGCGCTGCTTTTTGTTATATTTCTGATAATAGCAGGTCATAACGTAAGTTCAGAGATAGATATAGACTATACTAATCTTGGAGTAATGAAAAGTCAGGGAATGGCAAGTGCTGTATTCATAAAGGTATACATGATACAGTATATTTTGGCAGAACTGATAGGGCTGTTAATAGGCTTTGCGATAACGATACCTCTTGAAAGGTGGATGAGTCATATATTCTTTGATATGACTGCGATACTTCCGACAGATTCATTTCCGGTACTAGAGGGTGTACTGCTGACTATTCTTCTGTTTGTAGTGACTGCCTGCTATATATTACTTTTCACCAGAAAGATCAGCAGGGTGTCTCCGGTAAATGCTATCAGATCCGGAAAAAATGATGTTTATTTTGAAAATCGTTTCAATACACCTGTTGCCAGGTGGTGTCTCAGAACATCTCTTGGTCTCCGGCAGATAACCTCGGCGCCTAAAAGATATATCAGTGTTATTCTCGTTACGTCACTTCTTGTTTTTACGGTAATCACAGTAGAGCTGATGGGTGGATTTGTAAAGTCCAGAGACGCACTTGGTTCTATGGGAGAACCCTTCTGTGAGATAGAATTTGCATTTAATAATCAAGTGGAGGATGGAACTATTGAGAATATCGAAAATATAGTTAAAAGCCATACTGATATAACAGGCCGTGTATATAAGTCCCATCTGTATGTCTCCATAAATGGAGAGTCTGTAATGCTTTCTGTAAAGGCATATCCGGAGGAATATAGCTCCGTATATAAGGGGCGTGAGGTCAAATACGATAATGAGATAGTTATCTCGGAACAGGTGGCGAGACTGCTGGATATAGATATCGGAGATACAGTTACCATCGGAAGACGTGACTTTAGTGCAGATTATATCGTAGTAGGATTCTGGCAGACAATGAATGATACCGGAAAGGCTATATCAATGTCACTGGATGGTTTATCAAGATTAAAGGAAGATCCTGATGTCAAATATACTGTTGACCATCTTAATATGTATAAACTCAGTATTGAGGATACATCCGAAGGTCCGAAGATAGTTGATGAGATCAAGGAACAATATGGCGATCTGATTGATATAAAATATCTGAACTATGATGAGGCGCTGGGAGATTTTGGTGAGCTTTTCTATGTGGCTGCTGATGGTTCGGGACTTCTCATTTACATTTTGACATTTGTATTTGCACTTGTTACAGTATTTATGATGTGCACGAAGGCATTTATCCAGGAGAGAACGGATATAGGAATCAGCAGGGTGATAGGCTTTAAGGTGGGAGATGTGAGGCTTCAGTTTGCGGCGCGGTTTGGATTTATAAGTCTTATAAGCTCAGTGATAGGGATAATCCTTGCCAGGCTATTATCTGAAAAGCTGATTGGAGTAATATTTTCTATGTTTGGCATACCTCATATTGAAATGAAGTATAGTGTAAATGCATTTGCTCTTCCGGTTATAGCTTTTCTGGTGATGTATATATTATTTGGATATATTGCATCCGGGAAGGTCAGAAGTGTCAGCTCGCGCGAACTTATAACTGAGTGAAAAATGTGTATTCTAAATGGAGAAGTATGATGAGAAGGATACTCATAGTTGATGATGATGATACATTATCCGATATAACTAAAGAGATGCTGGAAAGCTATGATTACGAGGTGGAACGGACTGACTCTGTGGAGGGAGCTTATCTGATTCTGACAGACAAAACCTTTGATCTGATTATTCTGGATATCAACCTTCCGGATGGAAATGGCTTTGAGATATGCGAAGAGCTTCGACGTCAGTCAAAGGTTCCGGTAATCTTTGCAAGTGCCAGAACCAGTATTGATGATAAGGTGGAGGGCTTCGAAAAAGGTGGTGACGACTATCTTCCAAAGCCCTACTCCATGAAGGAACTGCTGGTACGTGTAAATGCACTTATCAGAAGAACCTATGGAACTAAGGAGGAGGAGACAGTCTGCTTTGGAGATGTTGTCGTGAATCTTTCTTCGAGAAGCGTTACCAAGTCCGGTGCCGCTGTCTCACTTTCTTTAAAGGAATTTGATCTTCTGGCATTTCTCTGCCGGAACAAGGGAAATGCCATAGAAAAGGATAAGATTATTTCAGAAGTGTGGGGGGCATTCAGTGAAGTGGATGCCTCTACACTTACTGTGCATATAAGGTGGCTTCGTGAAAAGCTGGAGGATAATCCTTCCAGGCCGGAGCATATTAAAACTGTTTTCAAGGTTGGATATATACTGGAGTGATATTTATATCATATCTGATAATAAAAGCTATATCGTATCAGATAATATATAGATGATTATGAGCTTTGCTATGTGATTTATAGCGGGTTTTACAGTGAAATACAGCCGCTTTCGTGTAGCATAATATATCCGGTTTCAGGTCGTGTGAGGTAGATTATGAATAAAAAGCTGATTGGAATTGCTGTGATATACATAGTTCTGATTGTGATAATGTCTCTCTTTATTATTAATAGAGAAAGGACAGCAAAACAGGAAAATGAAACTGTGATGAAGAATATAGGTGTCACGGCAAATGAGATAAAGCAGAGTATAGCATCGGGGAATCTGGAGGCGGCAGAGCTGGCAACAGATAAGCTTGCCTCGGACTATCTGACAGAGAGAGAGGAAAGTGTAGTGCATTATAGTTCTTTCCTTGCCCTGATAGTAAGTATTGCCGGAATACTAACTATGCTGATCTATATCGATATCAGCATCCTGCGGCCCTTCAGGGAGCTAAAGGATTATGCTCATGCTGTATCTGTAGGAGATATGGATAAACCTCTTGAAGTGAAGAGGGGAAACTATTTTGGCGATTTTACCTGGGCATTTGATAATATGCGCCGTGAGATAATTAAGTCCAGAAGGGCTGAGAAGGAGGCAGTAGAGAATAATAAGACAGTTATCGCAACACTTTCTCATGATATCAAAACACCTGTTTCTTCTATCAGGGCATATGCTGAAGCCTTTGAAGCGAACATGGATTCCGGAGCGGAGAAGAGACAGAAATATTTATCGGTAATAATGGAAAAATGTGACGAAGTTACCAGGCTGACTAATGACCTGTTTATTCATTCGATTTCAGAGATGAACCGTCTGGATATCAAACTTGAAAAAGTGGAGCTTACCGGCTTTATAAGAAATGAAGTCGGGAAGCTTTTTGTCGATGAAGATATAGATATGATACTTCCCGAGAATGAGGCAATCTACGCAGATATTGATCCGAAGAGATTGCTGCAGATATTTGAGAATCTTAAGAATAATTCTGAAAAATACGCAAAGACCTGTATTCAGATACAGCTTGAAAGATGTGAGGATAATACATCTGATAATAAGAACAGTATTAGGATACATTTCAGAGATTATGGTCCTGGTATTCCTGAAGATGAGATCCCGTTTATTACCGGCAAATTCTATCGTGGCAAAAATTCCGGAACAGAAAATGGTTCAGGACTTGGCCTTTATATCGTAAAGGAGCTTATGGATAAGATGGGCGGAAAGGTGATGCTTCTTAATAAAGACCCCGGTCTGGAGGTGGTACTGGAGTTTTCGTAGAAATTAAAAAGACAAAATGATATTTTTCTGTTATAATTTCGTTTTGTTAAAAATCATGATAGTCCGGTCTGTGTATAGGATACAGATGATTATAGCTTTTATATGATTTGATGAAGGACGGACTAATATAGAATCTCAGGAGTATTTAGATGGGATATGAGAATTATAAAACGGTTGAAGACTCAAGAACAGAATGGATGAAATGCATTCAGTATGAGGATATAAATGGCAGTAACCGTCTTTTTGGCGGAAGACTGATGGAATGGATGGATGAAGTGGCAGGAATAGCTGCTACAAGGCACTGTGGAGGCTATGTAACTACAGCGGCCATTGACAATCTTCAGTTTAAAAAAGGTGCATTTCTCAATGATATAATAGTTATCAGAGCCAAGCTTACCTACGTAGGAAGAACCTCCATGGAGGTAAGAGTTGATGTATATGTTGAAGAAAGAGACAGTGGTACAAGGCGTGTCATCAACAGAGCCTACTTTACACTGGTTCAGGTAAATGACGCAGGAAGACCGGTTCCTCTCAAATATGGACTTAAGCTGGAAAATGAAGCTGAGGAAATGGAGTGGGAAGGAGCAAAGAAGCGTCTGGAGATAAGAAGAATGAGAAGAGTTGAAGGCTTCTGATATGGTTGAGGTTTCAACCTGTGATATGATTTTCAGGAACAGTAACTAATAGTTAGATGTTCTTAACATTTATTGTTGTTTAATTTGTTTCTTTGGGTTATAATAAAATTTGTTGAAATTAACTGCCTACAGTAAGACTCCTGTCATACCGTGGTCAGATCAATATTATATTATACGGAGGTAGTACAATGTTAGTATCAGCTAAAGAAATGCTTGATAAGGCAGCCGCAGGCGGATATGCAGTTGCACAGTTCAACATTAACAACCTTGAGTGGACAAAGTCAGTTCTGCTTGAGTGTGAGGAACTTAAGACTCCGGTTATCCTTGGTGTATCTGAGGGCGCCGGAAAGTATATGACTGGCTTTAAGACAGTTGCAGCTATGGTTAAGGCTATGGATGAGTCACTTGGTATAACAGTACCTGTAGCTCTTCATCTTGATCATGGAACATATGAAGGATCAAAGGCTTGTATCGAAGCTGGATTTACATCAATCATGTTTGATGGTTCATCACTTCCACTTGAAGAGAATATCGCAAAGACTAAGGAACTTGTAGCAATCTGCAAGGAAAAGGGTATCTCTCTTGAGGCCGAGGTTGGTGGTATCGGCGGAGAAGAAGACGGCGTTGTATCAACAGGTGAGTGTGCTGATCCTGAAGAGTGCAAGCAGATCAATGATCTTGGTGTTGATATGCTCGCTTGTGGTATCGGTAATATTCATGGTAAGTATCCTGAAAACTGGGCAGGTCTTCAGTTCCAGGTCCTTGAAGCTATCAAGGCTGTAACAGGAGATACACCTCTTGTACTTCATGGTGGTTCAGGAATTCCTGATGAGCAGATTAAGAAGGCTATATCTATGGGTGTTGCTAAGGTTAACGTTAATACTGAGTGTCAGCTTGTATTTGCTGCAGCTACACGTAAGTATATCGAAGAGGGTAAGGACCTTGAAGGTAAGGGCTATGATCCTCGTAAGCTGCTTGCTCCTGGTGCTCAGGCTATCAGAGATGAGGTTAAGGACAGAGTTGCTGTATTTGGTTCAGCAGGCAAGGCTTAAATAATAGTGATTATCCTGTGATAAATGTAAAAAAAGATGTCGGTTCCCTCCGGCATCTTTTTGTTTTATAAATATTAAACAAAATTATGTGTCTTTTTTGTTGAAATCATGGTACAATGCAAAGTGGTATGCATTGAAATGCTAATCTATTGATTATAGGTTACGCGATATATGCGTCAATAATTAGTTTAGGGAGAACAGTAATGATTCTACTTGAAACACAAAAGGAAGAATTTAGCAGACTTAAGGATGTCAGAATATTCGGCAATGATGAGAAGGGGGAACGAATCAATGGCGATCTTCTGGTCATAGGACTTGGAGGAGTTGGAGGCAGTGTTGTTGCGATTCTGAAAGGAATGCTCAGTAATGAGATAACCTCAGAGGACAACATTCACTATCTTATGATAGATTCGGATATTCCTGCCATGGAGGATACTATCAAAGCAAGTCGCGACGGTATCGGACTTAATGCACTGGAGGTCCTTAGTATATACAGACCTAACCTTGAGGATATTCTTGAAAAGGGATATAACAATCAGCCGGTTCAGAATACTCTCGCAAAGTGGATGAATCCTGATTTTCCTAAGATACGTATTGGTACTGAGGGTGCACAGGGCAACCGGCAGATAGGACGTCTTATGTTTTCAAATGCCTATGAAGATATGAGAATACTTCTGTTTGAAAAGCTGGAGGATCTTTATAGCGATTCTGTATCCAAAAAACTGGATGTTATCATAGTATCAAGTACCTGTGGAGGAACAGGCAGTGGTATCCTCGCAGATGTAACATATAATATCAAAGCCTACGCAAAGTCCAGAAAATGGTCAAATCTCAGAGTCGGTGGCTGTCTTCTGATGCCGGATGTTCTTTTTGCAGAAAGGTCCATATATGAAGATGATGAGCTGAGAACTCTGCTGCTTGCAAATGGTTATGCTACCATGAAGGAGGTATCTGAATATATTCAGGCCGCTTATGAAGGTAAGAATTATGTATTTGAGAGCACATCTCACAGACTGAGTATGTGTGAAAATATATTTGACAGTTGTATGCTTGTTTCCGGCAAGAAAGACAGTCAGGGCTATATTCCGTCCGGAGTTATATATTCAGATGTTGCATATTTCCTGTACAAGCTGGCTCATAATAAGTATATAGATGATGCAGATGAAAATGGAAGACGTAAGCTTCTCAGAGATTCCTTCTTTGAGAAGAGCAGTCTTGGGTATTTCAAGGTTGTAAATGAAGCTGATTATAAGATTCCTATAAAGGAAATAGAGAATATAGTTGAATATACTGCATTCAACAAGGCTTATTCACTTATGAATAAAATGCCTGAAAAGGATGAGAAGATGGAAGCAGATATCCATGCAGCCTTCGGTGAGATGCGTGCATTTATGGAGGGGGCTTCCGGAGATGAGATAGATCTTTCTGTAAATGGACTGATTAAGACAGGACAATATACCCAGCCTGTTTATAAGGACATCAAGAAGAAGACTGACAGGCTTCGTACTGCTATACCTCAGGCTATCGAGAATGTAAAGGTGGATATTCCTGTTATAGTTAAGACACTGAGAATCAGGATGTCACAGACTCTTGATTCCAGTATAGAAAAATATATGAAGACCTATGGTCCTTTTATAACTATGAAAATCATAGGAGCTGCAGGAATTGGCGGCTGTGATAAGGATCAGGGCATGGTGGAGGAGGCTAAATCCCTGGAGGCTATGCTTGCCAGATTTACTCCTTCAAATGATTTTGAAATGACCATAGAGTCCATACTTCAGATAGTAAAGAAGAGATTCTTTACTTTCCCTTCAGCAAAGAGAGAGACTGAAAAAGGATACTACGAGGCATATATTAAGAGTGCTCTTGCGCAGGAAAGAAATATGCTTATGGCTGAGCTTAATAATCAGGATGTGTTCGGAGATATCATAAGACAGCTTCGCCAGCGGGCAGAGCAGCTCAGTGATACATTTTCACAGTTCAGCACAGATCTTGTAAATGCTGTAGAGGATCTGGCTCTTATGGGACGTAAGGTAGTTGATTTTACGCTTACGGATGCGAGAAGACATGAGTTCCTTCCTTCAGACTATGTTACTGATGAAAGGATAGAACAGTTCCGCTCCGGACTCGTAAACATGATGGTAAATCATGAGGCTGATATAAATGGAGACAGGGTAGTTCCTGTAAGTGCTGAGATGGAGCATATCTATAAGAATTTTCTTCTCGGACTGGGTGTATATCCAAATGAAAAGGTTATAGCTGTAGCATTTGCAGACAGACATCCAAGCATGCAGGATATGAATGCCATGTTTGTTTCCTTTGATAGTGAGGTCCGCAGAGGCGTTATGAAGACGGCAGCTCTTTCCTTTGTAAACAGTGCTATGGAGAAAACTGCAAAGAAGAGACTGTGCATACTTAAGGATGGTTTCCAGAGTAAGGTAATAAGTCAGAAATATATATCACTTCCGGATTCAATGCCGCATTTCTCGGCTGCCATGAAGGAGATACTTACTGCTGAGCCATATAATGAATCGCCTGATTCCATGACAACAAACATAGGAGAACAGGTTATTACAACGGACAATTTCTATTCAGGCGTCCGTATTAATATGCTTGAATGTTCGACCGAGATGGAAACTGCCTACGGCCAGGTTATGGCGAGAGGTACTTACGTAGGACTACATACTCAGGGGTAATCATAACAGGGTAAAAGGTTGTTCTGGTTGATGAACCTACAGGTAATCTGGATCCGGAGAATCAGGACGCGATAATGGAGATATTTAAATCCCTTGCTCATAAGGATAATAAGTGTGTAATAATAGTTACTCACAGCCAGGACGTAGCGGACCAGGCAGATGATGTTTATGAGCTTATTAGTAAAAAGTAACTCTTTTATAATTTGCACATTTATGATAGAATATAGGCAGTATGTGGTACTGAATTATATGGGGAATAAAGTATGACGTGCTGCAGGAAAAGACATTTTAGAAAGGGGTTACATTTATATGGAAAAAGATGAAGCAAGACTCAGTCTTAAGTCTCTTATTGAAGAAGAATTTCCGGAGCTTGGCGATGTCGATATGGATAAGAATATGTGCCAGGAATATGGTATTAATTCAGTGTCGATTATCAGATTAATAGTTGCTGCTGAGGCTAAGTTTGGAATAAGCTTTAATGATTATGAGCTTTCTCTTGATGATTATGAATCATTTGGAGATCTGGCAATGGTTATTAAGGACAAGGTTGACAAGAAAGAGGATTAAGGAGGAGTTAAGAAATGGCTAAAAAGAGATTACCGGTTACAAAGAATCCGCTTATTACTTCATGGCAGTGGCATGCAACACTCTTCTCAATTCTTTCAGAAGATGACAATGCCAAGAAATGGATATACAGTAATTATATACAGCTTAGATGCTATAATATAGAAGAAATCTTTACAGGTGACGAGATGCTTCTCGCAGACATCATGCCGGGAAGCAGTTCTCTGAAGGAATGTCCGTATCTTATTACTTCTCTTATGACGAAGGAACAGATTCAGAGCTACTGCGGAGATATAGTTGATTTTATTATCAAGACTATCGATCTTGGCGGATATGTTTACGGTGTATTTGACGAAGCAAAGATACTCAGTGATGTTGAGGTTGATTATAAGTTCCCTCATGAGCTTTTCATTTATGGCTATGACCTTGAAGGAGAGGGCTTCTACTGTGGAGACTTCACATTCAAGGATAAGTATGCACATAACAAGCTATCCTTTGAAGATATCAGAAAGGGATATGAAGCAATCACAGCATCAGAAGATCACATGTTCAAGGATGATTACAAGGGAACAAGAGGTCTGTATGTAATCTTCAAGAATACAGATACCTGCTACTATGATGTTGATACAACTCTTATAGCGGATACTCTTCGTGAATATCTGAACTCTCAGGATACCAAGAATCATTTCCGTATGATGAGAAACAGATTTAATGATACCGTCTTCGGAGTTGAGGTTTATGATGCTGTACTTGAGAGGATTACGAAACAGCTTAAGGCAGAAGAGCCTGACTTTGATATAAGAGCTCTTCATGTTATGTATGATCATAAGGTACTTATGCTGGAGAGAATCAAGTATCTTATGGCAAATGGTTATCTGAATTATGATGAAGATCTTATCACTTCCTATAAAGAGGTTGTCAGGAACATGCAGGCGGCTCGTAATCTTCTGATAAAGATTTCTATAACTGAGGATGTATCAGAATCCTCACGTTTTAAAGACTACTTCCGTATAGCTAAAGAGAAGGAAGTAGCCGTCCTCCTGGAAGTGCTCTCAAGACTCGATCAGAGAGCTAAGTAAAAGTATTATAAAAATGTGATGCCTTTGGCTGATGTCAGAGGCATCACTTTTTATTTTTTTGACCTGTATAGTTTCGTCATAACAAATCATGTTATTATGATTATGCACCTGATTATATAAGTCTAATTACAGTAAGATACACCTTATAAAGATTAGCAAAAATAAGGCTTTTCTGTGTTCACAATAATTTAAAATTATGCTATTATGTTACTTAGCTTTTTGCGCTATTTTGGCGTGCTCGGGAATCCTATATCATATAGGAGACCGGAAAGAAATAATACTAGGAGGAATCGAGAAATGGCAAGATTCAAAAAGACCATGGATGGTAACGAGGCTGCAGCTCATGCATCGTATATCTTTACAGACTGCGCCGCTATCTATCCTATCACTCCATCATCACCTATGGCAGAACATACTGATGAATGGGCAACCGCCGGAAGAAAGAACCTCTTCGGCAACACAGTTAAAATCTTAGAGATGGAATCTGAGGCAGGTGCTGCCGGTACAGTACACGGTTCACTTGTTGCAGGTGCTATGACTTCTACTTACACAGCTTCTCAGGGACTTCTTCTTATGATCCC
>DGRT01000027.1 GCA_002391105.1 Lachnospiraceae bacterium UBA4381
CAGCAGCAAAGAAGGCGGCTGAAGATGCGGCGGCAGCGAATAAGGTAACAGAAATGATTAATGCTCTTCCGGCAAGCGAAGATGTTACAACGAAAGATAAGGATGCTATTGAAGCTGCAAGAAAAGCATATAACGAGCTTACAGAAGTTCAGAAGAAGCTGATAACTGATGAAACAGTAAAGAAGCTTGAGGACGTTGAATCAGCACTTGCAGCGAAGGAAGATAATGATTATTCAAATGAATGGGTTGATGGTCAGTGGTACTATGCTGATGGATCTGATACCTATGTTCCTAAGGGTCAGTGGAAGAAGAATGATATCGGCTGGTGGTATGAGGATGAATCCGGATGGTATCCAACATCATGCTGGCAGAAGATAGACGGAAAGTGGTACTACTTCGAATCCGATGGCTACATGGATTATAATGAATATCGAGATGGTTTCTGGTTACGTTCAGACGGATCCTGGGATGAAACCTATTACGGTGGAAACTGGAATCTGGATGAAAATGGCTGGTGGTACAAGGATAATACAGGCTGGTATCCGGTAAATCAGTGGCTGTGGATTAATTATAAGTGCTATTACTTTGATAGTAATGGTTATGTATTAACTAATCAGTATGTAAATGGTTACTGGGTAGGCGAGGATGGAAGCTGGCAGTAGCTGATTGCAAAATACCTTAATTATTTAAATGCGTGACTTAGCTGTTTACGTGAGATAATCCAAGGCGATTAGGATATGTGAGGGGTCGTACAAATCGTATGACCCCTTTTCATTGGTGAGGTGACAGGGGGACAGGCACCTTGTCACCAGAAGTGACAGGGAGGCATGTGTCTTGTTCACAGGAGGTGACAGGGGGACAGGCACCTTGTCACATTACTATGAAGCAAATAAAATAATGTTCTTACTTGTAAACTATAAAGAATGATGTTAAACTAAAGTTTGCTTTTTTGTTTAGCGCATTAAAGCGGCAAATTTGTTTGTGGAGGAAAATAAAATGTCCGTTGCACAGATTGGTATCGTTGTTTCAATAGTTGTTTACCTGGCAGGCATGCTGGTGGTTGGTTTCCTGGCATCAAGAAAAACAAATGATGTAGGGGATTTCTATCTCGGAGGAAGAAAGCTGGGACCTCTGGTTACTGCCATGAGTGCTGAAGCTTCCGATATGAGCTCATATCTGCTTATGGGTGTTCCGGGACTCGCATACTTCTCAGGTATTGCTGATGCAGGGTGGACCGCTATAGGACTTGCTGTTGGAACATATCTTAACTGGCTGTTTACAGCTAAGAGACTTAGAAATTACACAGAGAAGATTGATGCTATCACACTTCCTGAGTATTTCAAGAAGCGTTTTAAGGATAAGAGCAATATCACACTTCTTATAGGTGCGATAGCTATTATAGTATTCTTTGTTCCTTACACAGCTTCCGGTTTTTCGGCTTGTGGAAAGCTTTTCGCACAGCTCTTTGGAGTTAATTATCAGCTCGCAATGATAGTGTCAGCCATCATTATAGTAGGCTATACAACAACAGGTGGTTTCCTGGCAGCATCAACAACTGACTTCATTCAGGCAATTGTCATGAGTATTGCACTTGTCATAGTTCTGTTCTATGGTGTTTATCATGCAGGCGGTATGGGATCGGTAATAGAAAATGCTCAGAATCTTCAGGGCTTCCTTAACATGAGTGCAACTCATAATAATGTGACAAATGGTGCAGATCCTTATGGTATCTTCAATAAGATTACTATGTTCTGCTGGGGACTTGGATACTTTGGTATGCCACATATTCTTCTTAGATTTATGGCTATAAATGATCCTAAGAAGCTTACTCTTTCCAGAAGAGTAGCATCAGTCTGGGTGGTTGTATCTCTTGGCGTTGCAACCTTCCTTGGAGTTGTCGGACGAGCTATGACAGAGACAGGCGCTCTTCCATCACTTCTTGATCTCTCAGATCTTACCAGTGCATCCAAGGCAGAGACACTTATAGTTGTACTTGCAGATCATATATCACAGAATGGATTCGGATATGCGCTTATAGCCGGACTCATCATAGCCGGAATACTTGCATCGACTATGTCAACAGCAGATTCACAGCTTATAGCAGCATCTTCGGCTGTTTCAGAAAATATTATTCAGGATGTATTTAAGATCAAGATGAGTGACACAGCAGCCATGCTTACTGCAAGAGTTACTCTTCTGGTGGTTGGTATCCTTGGTGTTGTAATCGCTTGGGATCCATCAAGCTCAGTATTTAATATCGTATCCTTTGCATGGGCAGGCTTTGGAGCTGTATTTGGCCCTGCTATGATCATGTCACTTTTCTGGAAGAGAACAAATGTATATGGCTGTATAGCAGGTATGCTTTCAGGTGGAATCATGGTATTCATATGGAAATATGCCGTACGTCCATTGGGCGGTGCATGGAATCTGTATGAGCTTGCGCCTGCATTTCTTGTTGCACTTATCTTCATTATAGTAGTAAGTCTTGTAACACCTGCACCAAATGAGAAGATTCAGAGTACCTTTGATGAAGTAAAGGCAATGTAATATATTTAATAAAATGAGACATAAAGAGTTAACCGAAGAAATAGCATCTTAATTATAGCGTCTGATAGAGAGGGAACAGTAGATGAGAAAAAATCCCAAGCTGACACTTGTATTTCTCATAATATTAATGATTATAACCCTTATCTGGGGTGGATCAATGCTTGTTGCGTACTTTCGCTACGAAACTGTAGAAGGTACAGTGAGCAAGGTGGAAAGCTACTACAGTTCGATTCCTAATCAAGCGTTGACAACCGGAAATTACTATACAAGAGTTACTGTTCAATATAAGGTAAAGGGAATGTCCTATAGTGCGGATTTTTCAGAAAATGAAAAGGAAAGCGCATTTTATGAAGGACAGAAGCTGAAGGTATATTATGATCCGGTTCTTCCGGAAAAGGCATATGTAGCTGTTTCCATGAATAAGATAGTGATTGCTGTAGTTTTCGTAATAATTCTAGGTTTTGGGATATTTATTTGCATACGCTATATTAAAGATGGACAGTTATATTAATGATTCCAAAGAAAAACTCTCTACGCTTGACTTTTTGATAAGTTACATATAGATAGCCCCTGCAGCATGGTGTTCATGTGCAGGGGCTATAATTATATATTCTCTATCTGCCAGTCTATAGGCTCCAGTCCGTTTTCTGTGAGAAATGCATTTGCCTTACTGAAGTGTCTGCATCCGAAGAATCCTCTGTCTGCGGAGAAGGGTGAGGGATGAGCGGCTTCAAGTACGAGCTGGTGAGGATTATCCAGCATTTCCTTCTTTGCTCTGGCAAAGTTTCCCCATAGCATATAAACTATCGGACGATCCTGCTGATTCAGTATCCTTATGGCGGCGTCTGTGAATTCCTCCCAGCCCTTGCCGCGGTGGGATGCAGCCTGATGCGCCCTTACAGTTAGCACAGAATTGAGCAGAAGTACACCCTCTCTGGCCCATTTAGCCAGATATCCGTTATTGGGGATGTAGCAGCCGCAGTCACTTTGCAGTTCCTTGTAGATATTTTTTAGAGATGGTGGTATCTGAATCCCCGGTCTTACAGAAAAGGACAGTCCATGCGCCTGATCAGGTTCGTGATAAGGATCCTGACCGATGATTACGACCTTGACCTTTGCCAGTGGCGTCATATGAAAAGCATTAAGCAGATCTTCTCCGGGAGGATAAACAGTAAAGGTGGTATATTCCCGTCCCACAAACTTAACCAGTTTTTTATAATACTCTTTTGAGAATTCGGGCTTTAGTGCATCAGCCCAGTCATTTGTAATAGGTGGCATATCGCAGTTCCTCCATATATGTGTTCGTATGATGGTTATATTTTCAGAGCATAGCTACATATGTTGAATAAGCTTTGAAATGTATGCTGAAATGTGAATGAATTATTAAATATGAAGCCTTATGCTAATGTATAATTGTAAATAAAAATAGATTAAGATACAATAGTCATTGCTATATCTTTTTGGAAAGCTAAGCAGATAGAATAATATATGAGTGCATATGATGCATAGTAGCATTTTTTTAATATACTTTTCTTAAAGTTTATATAAATCAATGGGATAAATGTTTATAATTTAATAGAATACTTGATGAGATAAATATTTTTGGGAGGTTGCCACGTGATTGACGTAAAGAAGACACAGGCTGTTATTGACAGCGTTAATACAGTTATCAAAGGAAAGGACAATGTGGTCAGAAAGGTGCTTGCGGCAGTTATTGCCGGAGGGCACATACTGATGGAGGATATACCCGGAGTTGGAAAGACCACGCTTGCGACAGCATTTGCCAGATCATTATCCATGGACTATAAGCGTGTGCAGTTTACACCGGATGTTTTACCCAGTGATATTCTGGGCTTTTCCATGTACAATGCGGCAACGAAGGAGTTTGAGTACAGACCCGGTTCTGTATTCTGTAATCTGTTCCTTGCTGATGAGATCAACCGTACCTCACCTAAAACCCAGTCTGCGCTTCTGGAGGTTATGGAGGAAGGAACGGCAACGGTGGATGGTGTAACCAGACCTCTTCCGGATCCTTTTGTAGTTATAGCGACAGAGAATCCATATGGCTCATCAGGTACACAGATGCTTCCGGAATCCCAGCTTGACCGATTCATGGTCTGTCTTTCCATGGGCTATCCTGCGCACGCAGATGCAGTAGAGATACTGAAGGGAAATGCGCATAACCCCATCTCCAAGGTGACGAGCGTGATAGGGATAGAGGAACTGAGAGAGCTTAGAAAAGAGACAAATGATATGTTTGTCCGTGATGAAATATATGAATATGTAGTTGATCTTGTGGAAGAAACAAGAAGAAATGCAATATTTGCCATGGGTGCCAGCCCGCGTGGAACCATAGCGCTTCTCAATATGGCGAAGGCGGTTGCAGTTATCGAGGGAAGAGACTATGTGACTGCTGAGGATGTTCAGGATGTGGTTCTGGATACTCTTGGACACAGAGTAAAGCTGGGACAGAAAGCCCGGGCTCAGGGAATGAATATGGAAAAGGCGGTAAGGGAACTGATACAGACTGTTAAGGCACCCAGAATGTGAGATATTTCTTAGTAGGCATAGCTTATAAAGAAAGGAATGGCTTATAAAAGTAGGAATAGCTTATAAAGGTAGGTATGGTTTATAAAGATAGGTATAGTTTATAAAGATAGGTATAGTTTATACAAAAGAAAGATATAAAAATATATGGCAGAAATGATTCCTACAACTTCATATGGACGTCCCCTTACTCCGCGGGAGATTCAGAAAGAGCAGCGCAGGCTTGAGAAGGAGCAGGATATAAGACGTAAGCCTTTAAAAACGGTGGTTCATCCGACACGTATAATAGCTTTTGCAGTTCAGGTAATGATAGCGATATATGTGTATGACTTTTTGAGAAATCATTTTATGCTGATAGTGCTCGCGCTTCTTGCTGCAGTTCTGGTTCTGGATATAGTCGGTCTGATACTCATTTACAGAGGCGTCAGCGTAGAAGCAGAGATACCTGAGAGAGATGTGAGCCGTTATAATACTTCTTTTCTGAAGCTTACCCTCATCAATAAGTCGCTTGCTTTTTCAATGGATACCTGCGTAAAGCTGGATGTGGAAAATGTATTTTACAAGGATAAAAGCGGTGTGGTTCTGTCACTGCCTTGTTCTATCCGAGGTACGTATGAGAAGTATATTCCGCTTAAATATACAATGAATGGACTATATAAATACAGTATTAATGCCATTACTGTGCGCGATATCCTGGGCTTTGTTTCGCTGAGAAAAAAGGTTGATGTTGAAACAGAGGTAAATGTTTATCCGGAGAGAGAAGGCGGCGCAAATCTTAATCTTACAGATATGGCAAGGGGTATGACGGAAAGCGAGGAAACCGTCAAGAAGGGACATGATTTCTCGGATGTTTCCGATGTAAGAGAATATATCCCCGGAGACAAGCTTATGAGTATCCACTGGAAGCTTTCGGCAAAGCGGGATGTTCTCATGGTTAAGGACAGGGTTTCCATGTCAGATCAGCAGCTTGTAATAGTTGCTGAGCTTTCCGGTGATGATAGAGAGGTGGATGACATTCTGACACTTACCTATGCGGTTGTAGCGGAGATGGTCAAATCCCAGACCTATGTAAGACTTCTCTGGTGGAGCGAGGGAAGATATGCTTTCGAGGAAAGACAGATAATGAATATGGAGAACCTCAAGGATGCATTTGGCGCTATCTACTATGAGAATATATATCCGGATGGTGACAGGACAAGAGGTTATATGCTGTCCATTCATCCGGAGCTCAAGGCATACGTATGTATATGCACAAAGGATGGAGAGGCAGATGCAGTAATCATTGAGCAGGACTAGTACAGTGGTTGATAGAAGAGTTATAAGGCGATTATATGGCTAATCAGGATAATAACAACAGAATAAACTGGGATAATGCCACATATTTCGAGAAACGGCGTGCCATAAGAAGAGACAGACGTCAGAGATGGTCCAAATGGCAGAATGAGGATCGCCGTACAGTGGAGCTCTGCAAGGGTGCCTCTATAGATGAGGGCGTATATGACATAAGCGAGAACAGGTACTTTACACTTATCATCAAGGGTATAGTGGTGTATCTGATAACAGCCGGTGGAATAGGTGCCTATCTGACTGCGATGGAGATAGATTTCAACCAACTGATATTCCATTTGGTCATTCTTGCTACAGCTATACTATGCGCAACCCTCTATCATAGCTGGCGTTCAGAGAATCTGGGTTATCTGGTATTCTTCCTGTTTTATGCAGCATTTATCATATTATTCAGGGACTATATCAACTCAGGTTTCTATGCGGTCGTAAATGATACGCTGGACAGGGCATCTATCTACTTTGATACAGAAGGTTTTCAGTACTATAATGAGCGGATTTCCAACAGATATGTAGCGATAACGATAGCGGTATCTGTTCTGGGTATAGCACTTAATGTGCTGCTCAACAACTATATACTTCGTCGTGCAAGATATATCGTTGCCATCGGACTTTCGCTTACATTAAATGTTATCTGCTTCTATATGGAACGGGAACCGGGCACGCTTTACAGCATAATGGTTCTCAGCGGAATCCTGATGACCTTTGTTATGAAGAGTGGACGGCATTTCTTCCTGAGCAGGCGGGATCATGTATTTGAAAGAAAGAAGACGGGGCTCAGCTATGCTCTTGATTATAAGACCTTATGGCAGGGACTTCTGGTCACTATTCTTCTGGCAACGGTTGTGGTCGGCTCCGTTTCGGTTCTTTATGATAAGACGTACTATGTTCAGGAGAGACTTCCAAGTGAGGAGAAGGTTGCTACCAGAGAGACGTTCCAGAACTTCATCATGCTCGGTTTTTTTGGTATCATAGATTATTATCCAAATAATGGTGGTCTTTCTACCGGTGAACTGGGTGGGGTATCTTCTATAAGGCTGGATTACAGAACTGATATTACAGTTATATATACACCTTACACCAGGGACACAATGTATATAAAGAACTTCACCGGAGCTGCATATATACCTTATAAAAATAACTGGGAGGTTCTGTGGAATCAGAATAATGATGGCAAATATGTATCGCAGCAGTTCAAGAACAGTTATCCGCAGACGGTAAATGCATTAAGTGATGCATATAAAAGTAAGAACGAATATTCATCCAAGGGATATATGACTGTAATAAATGTCGAGGCTCCCGCGCTTACATATCAGCCCTATTATTCAGAGGGTGAGAGCAAACCTCTTTTTACCAATCAGTCGGATACATATACATTTTATCCGAGATTTACTGACGAGGTATCGGGGAAAGAGATTAAGGAAGAGATTGATCCTATGTATCTTGATGTTCCTGACGCCAATAAAGAAGCGATTGATGATTTCATAGAAGAGGCAGGCTTTACCAAGGGAAGTCCTGAGGCTGTAGCCGGGCAGATACGTGACTATTATCAGGAATATATACCTTACACCATCAGACCGGGCGCCACACCTTGGAGGCAGGACTTTGTTAACTATTTCCTGACCATGAATCGTAAGGGGTACTGTGCACATTTTGCATCTGCTGCAACGCTGATACTTCGCGAGATGGGGATTCCTGCCAGATATTGTGAGGGCTATGCCATATCTTATATTCAGGTGATTGATGATGGTGAAATCGTTGAAAATGAAAACTATGCAGATCATTATGACGGTTTCAATCCTCTTGGCGAAACTGCAGTAGTAAGGGTAAATGCAACTGATGCAGATGCTCATGCCTGGGTTGAAGTATATGACGAAGCTAAGGGATGGATAGTCGTGGAAGTTACCCCTTCTTCGGGACTTGAAGAAGAGGAGGAGGATGATTCTAATTTCTGGGAAGCCTTTAACAGTATATTTGGAGATGGCGAAGAGGTTGAAGGAGAGAGAGCAGAAACCGGAGGCAATAATCTCAGCGTTTCACAGGCGGATGCTGTTATGAAGGTTGCAGCGATTGTAGTGTTAATACTTCTTGTACTTGCAATTCTGATATATCTGGTTATAAGGTGGATAGTTCCCGAGGTGTCCTATCGTCTGAAATATGGTAAGGCAGGTCTTTCAGATAAGCTGATACTTAAGTATTCCAGACTTCTGGCCAAAAGATCCGGAAAAGATGTAAAGCTTAAGAGAAGAGTCAATTATTCTGAGCAGATGGACTACCTTATTGTGACGGATGAGGCAGGACGCGATAGAATGAAGGATATTCTGGATCGTGCCGGTTTCTCTGGCAGAGAGATAGATCAGGATGATTATGACTTCGCAAATGAAATGTTAGACAGGATTTTCTCAAGGTGACAAGGGGACAGGCACCATGTCACACTCAAGGTGACAAGGGCTGGTGACAAGGTGCCTGTCCCCTTGTCACATAAGAAATTACTTGACAATATAGATGTGGTATGTTAGGTTAGTTTCAATTCTTACAAAGAATAGAAACTTAATATGGTATTTAAATGCATTGATGGAGAATAGTAAGTGCTGATGGATTCTGATATAGCTGGTCTATATCGTGAGAGAACTGCCGGTTGCTGCAAGGCAGAGATGAGATAACACCGAACTCGCTCCTGAGCAGACCGGGTGAAACCTGTGTGGCGTGTAGTCCGGTACGGATTCCAACCGTAAAAGTGGAAGGGTATAAGAATTATTTATTCCAGTACCTGATGAGTGCATATAGCGAAGGCTGTATGAAGTAGAGTGGTACCGCGTGAATTCACGTCTCTACAAACTGTAAGGTTTGTGGAGGCGTTTTTGTTTGCCGTAAATCTGTCACTCGCTGGCAGTCCTGCCCGATGACCGATGCACTAAACCTTGAAATAACACCCAAAACAATGTAGAATAAGAATTTGGAGGTAAAGGACATGAAGAATTATCAGCATTACAGAAGAGGTTACTTTATGCCACCTGTAGAAAGTACAGAGTGGGTAAAAAAAGAATATATTGACAAGGCTCCGCTTTGGTGCAGTGTTGACCTGAGAGATGGTAATCAGGCGCTGGTGGTACCTATGAGTCTTGACGAGAAGCTTGAGTTCTACAAAGAGCTTATAAGAGTCGGCTTCAAGGAGATAGAGATAGGATTTCCTGCTGCAAGCGAAACAGAGTATGAGTTCTGCAGACGTCTTATAGAGGATAATCTGATTCCTGATGATGTTACTATTCAGGTGCTGACTCAGGCGAGAGAGCATATCATCAAGAAGACATTTGAAGCAGTACGCGGCGCTAATCCTAAAAATGTTATCGTGCACGTATATAATTCAACGAGTGTTGCCCAGCGTGAGCAGGTCTTCAGAAAGTCAAAGGATGAGATAAAGCAGATAGCAATAGATGGAGCGGCTCTTCTGAAGAGACTTGCTGAGGAGGATGG
>DGRT01000004.1 GCA_002391105.1 Lachnospiraceae bacterium UBA4381
ATGCATTTGATAAGGAGATAACAGTGTGGGACAGAGATGCTCTTGACACACTTGATGACAGTAATATGGGTCTAAAGGGTTCTCCTACACAGATTGCAAAAGCTTCTGATAAGATTGCTAAGGGTGCAGGTGAGAAGGTTGTCCCTGAAACTGCATCAGATGCGGCTGATTATATTATCAGCAAGCTTGCAGAGAAATTTGTTATCTAATGTTATTAAATGAAACAGGAGGACTTAATGATGTCTTTAGAAGAATATAAGGGAGTATATGTCTTTGCTCAGCAGATTGATAATCATATCACTGAGATAACATACGAACTCATGGGTAAGGCTTTAGAGCTTGCCAAGGATCTGGATACAGAAGTGGTAGCAGTTCTTTGTGGCTCAGATATAAAGAATAAGGTATTTCATCTTGAAGAGCATGGTGCTGATAAGGTTATACTTATTGACGATCCTGAACTTAAAGAGTACAGGACTGAACCTTACGCTCATGCGCTTTCAGAGGTTATAAATAAATTTAAACCGGATGTATTTCTGATTGGTGCAACTGCAATAGGTCGTGATCTGGCTCCTCGTGTTTGTGCCAGAGTTCATACTGGACTTACTGCTGACTGTACATCACTGGAGATAGGAGACTTTCCTCTGGTAGCAATTCCGGGCAAGGAAGATCAGCAGAAGCATAATCAGCTTCTTATGACAAGACCTGCATTTGGTGGTAATACTATAGCTACTATAGCATGTCCTGATTTCAGACCTCAGATGGCTACAGTAAGACCCGGTGTTATGAAGCGTTCTCCAAAGGAAGTTGGAAGAACTTGCGAGATTATAGAATTTAATCCCGGATTTACACCAAATGAAAAATATGTAGAAATCCTTGATATTATTAAGGGCGTTAATGAGGCTGTTGATATTCAGAAGGCTAAGATACTTGTATCCGGTGGTAGAGGTGTCGGTTCCGCTGAAAACTTCAAGCTTCTTCAGGATCTTGCAGATGCACTTGGTGGTGAGATAGCCTGCTCTCGTGCTGTTGTTGATAATGGATGGCTTTCAAAGGATCATCAGGTAGGTCAGACAGGTAAGACTGTCCGCCCTCTGGTTTACTTTGCAATCGGTATATCCGGTGCTATACAGCATACAGCAGGTATGGAAGAATCTGAGATAATCATCGCTATTAATAAAGATGAATCAGCACCTATTTTTGATGTTGCTGACTATGGCGTGGTTGGTGATCTTAACAAGATAGTTCCACTTCTTACTGAGGCTATCAGATCTAAGGCTGCCGTTGAAGAATAAGCGTAATAATCTGATGGTTTGACAAATATTATAAATCTTAAAAGTGTCAGCTTCTTAAATAAGATGGTTGACACTTTTTTTATGAATATTTTATACTGTTATTTATTAGTTGTATGATGCATGTACTAAACAGATACAAACATATTAGTTGAGAGGAGAACGGGATGGATCCAAGAAGCAGTAACAGACAGAAGGTTACAACAGGTAATTCCAAGGGCGTGCATAGAAGAGGTGAAGGCCTTGGTACCGGACCTGTTGGACGGCAGGATACTTATCAGGGAAGAAGAACCGGTTCATCAGGAGGTGGCAGCCGTGCCGCAAAGATTGGTGGTGGATCCGGTGGCGTAATTATCTTTATAATAATCATTTTCCTGCTTATGCGTGGCGGTGGTGGAGGAATGGGCGGCAGCTCAACTACTACCTATGATACAAATGGTTCTCTTGCCGGTCAGACATCATCCAGTACAAGTGGTGTTGGTTCCGGTGCTTCCGGCGGTTTATCCTCCTTTGGAGATGTTACAAGTTTGTTTGGCGGTTTCTCCGGTGCATCAACTACCTCAGGGTGGCAGAATGGACTGAATAATACCGGGAAGCTCAACAAAGAGGTGTCTTCCAGTGCAAGGGATAAATATACCAGCATTATTGGAAATGGTCAGGATACATGGACTATAATGGTTTATATGTGTGGTACAGACCTTGAGTCCAGAAGTGGAATGGCTTCCAGTGATCTGGGAGAGATGGCTGCAGCGAATATTCCTGAAAATGTAAATCTTATAGTTTATACCGGCGGCTGCTCGGGATGGAAAACCAGTGGTATAAGCAACAGAACTAATCAGATATTCAGAGTACGTAGTGGTAAGATGGAGCTCCTTGTCGATGATGATGGAGACAAGGCTATGACTGATCCTGATACTCTGGTACATTTTATAGATTATTGTTCAAGTAATTACAGTGCTAATCGTCAGGCACTTATATTCTGGGATCATGGTGGCGGCTCCATTACCGGCTATGGTTATGATGAGAAGCATAAGAGCACCGGCTCTATGGATCTTTCCGAGATAAACAACGCACTTAAGAGTGCCGGACAGAAGTTTGACTGGATAGGCTTTGATGCATGTCTTATGGCAACTCTGGAGACTGCTCAGATGTGCAGTAATTATGCTGATTATCTTATAGCTTCAGAGGAAACTGAGCCCGGAGTAGGCTGGTATCATACAAAATGGGTAAATGCTGTAGGGCAGAATACCTCTATAGAAACACTTGAACTTGGAAAGATTATAGTTGACAGCTTTGTGGAAGAATGTAACAGAGTATGTGGAGGTCAGAAGACTACACTTTCTGTAATAGATCTTGCTGAGTTTTCACAGACTGTTCCTGCTAAACTGAATGCATTTTCTACTACAACCACTAAGCTCATAAAGAGTTCTGAATATAAGACTGTTTCTGATGCAAGAGCAGGCTCAAGGGAGTTTGCCACATCTTCAAAGATTGATCAGATCGACCTGGTTAACTTTGCTAATTCTATCGGTACAGATGAGGCAAAGGCTCTTTCTGAAACTGTAATGGATGCAGTTAAGTATAACAGAACATCTAATTCAATAACAAATGCCTATGGTGTATCTATGTACTTCCCGCTTCGCAAGGCTTCGCAGGTTGGGACTGTATCTGCCATAAATAATCAGATTGGTGTGGATAGTGAATATACAAAGTGTATGCAGGCTTTTGCCGGTCTTGAAACAACCGGACAGGCTGCAGCAGGTGGTCAGGGCTCAGCATTTGGTTCACTTCTTGGAATGGGTGGTACAGGCAGCAGCTCCGGCGCAACTTCAGGTGGTGATGCTATAGGTACACTTCTGAATGCTTTTCTGGGTGGAGGAAGAAGCATAGAAGGTATGGATAGTGAAGATGTTCAGTTTATGAATGACTCAGAAGTATATGATGCTGATTCGGCTGCTGAATATGTTGCTGCAAATCAGTTTGATGCTTCTAAGCTTGTTTGGACTGAAAACTCCGATGGTACACATACACTTGATCTTACTAAGGAGGACTGGCAGCTTATCCAGAATCTTCAGGTTAATATGTTTGTAGATGATGGAGAAGGATATGTAGATATGGGGCTTGATAATCTGTATTACTTTACTGAGGATGGAAAGCTTATAGGCGAGACTGATAATACCTGGTTCTCTATCGATGGACAGCCTGTTGCATTTTACTATGAGGATACAACTGAAACAGAGGATGGTGATACAATAGTACAGGCAAGAGTTCCGGCATTCATTGATGGAGTTAGATGCAATCTCATTATAATATTTGATAATGCTCATCCAAGTGGATATATTGCAGGTGCAAGATATGATTATAGTGATGATCTGGATGACTTTGGAGCAGAAAGTGTTTCGGATATGCCTGTGGCCAAGGGTGTTACCGAGATAGAAGAAGGCGCTGCTATAGACTTTATCTGTGATTTTTATGATTATGATGGTTTCTATCAGGACAGCTACTATCTTGGAGAACAGATAACATATTCAGATGACCTTGTATGCAGCTATGAGGATGTAGGTGCCGGCAGTAAGATAACTTATCTTCTTACTGATATATATAATAGTGAATACTGGACTCCTGCACTTGATCAGTAAATTTTTAATGCGTTACCTCTTTTAAGGGGTGGCGCATTTTATATGGAAAAATAGAGACAAGAAATTTTTATAAAATTTATTAAATTTTATGCAGAAATAATAAATCATATATGATATAGTAATACCAATTGGGCAAAAATATATTTTAATATGGAGGAAACGTATATGGCACAAAGAACAGACATTCACAAGGTTCTTATTATTGGTTCAGGTCCTATCATTATCGGACAGGCTTGTGAGTTTGACTACTCAGGAACTCAGGCTTGTAAAGCACTTAGACAGCTTGGTTATGAGATAGTCCTTGTCAATTCCAATCCTGCAACAATCATGACTGACCCTGAAATGGCTGATGTAACTTATATAGAGCCATTAAATGTTAAACGTCTTGAAGCAATCATTGATAAAGAACGTCCGGATGCTTTGCTTCCAAACCTTGGTGGACAGTCAGGACTTAACCTTTGCTCAGAGCTTGCTGAAGCAGGTGTTCTGGATAAATATAATGTTAAGGTTATAGGTGTTCAGGTAGATGCCATAGAACGTGGAGAAGACAGAATAGAGTTTAAGAATACCATGAAGTCACTTGGTATAGAGGTTGCCAGATCTGAGGTTGCTTATTCAGTTGAAGAAGCGCTTGCTATAGCTGATAAGCTTGGCTATCCTGTAGTTCTTCGTCCTGCATATACCATGGGCGGAGCCGGTGGCGGACTGGTTTATAATAAAGATGAGCTGCAGACTGTATGTGCCAGAGGTCTTAAGGCTTCTCTCGTAGGACAGGTTCTTGTAGAAGAATGTGTCAGCGGATGGGAAGAGCTTGAGCTTGAAGTTGTTAGAGATAAGGATGGTAACATGATTACCGTCTGCTTTATAGAAAATATTGATCCTATGGGCGTACATACAGGTGATTCCTTCTGTTCTGCACCAATGCTTACTATCTCAGAAGAAGTACAGCAGAGACTTCAAAAGCAGGCATATGCCATAGTTGATGCTATTCAGGTAATTGGTGGTACAAATGTTCAGTTTGCGCATGATCCTGTAACAGACAGAATAGTAGTTATCGAGATCAACCCAAGAACCTCCCGTTCATCAGCCCTTGCTTCTAAGGCAACCGGATTCCCTATAGCACTGGTATCAGCTATGCTGGCATCAGGACTTACGCTTAGCGAGATACCTTGCGGTAAGTATGGCACTCTTGATAAATATGTTCCGGGTGGAGACTATGTAGTTATCAAGTTCGCAAGATGGGCATTTGAGAAGTTTAAAGGTGTTGAAGATAAGCTTGGTACACAGATGAGAGCCGTTGGTGAAGTAATGTCCATCGGTAAGAATTATAAAGAAGCCTTCCAGAAGGCTATTCGTTCTCTTGAGAAAGGACGTTATGGACTTGGTCATGTAAAGAACTTTAATGAGATGACTAAGGAGCAGCTTCTTCAGGCTCTTATAACTCCTTCCAGTGAAAGACATTTCCAGATGTATGAGGCTCTTAGAAAGGGAGCTACAGTAGAAGAGATACATAAGATCACTTCTGTTAAGACATATTTTATCGAGCAGATGAAGGAGCTCGTTGATGAGGAGGAAAGCCTTGTAAATGAGTTTAAGGGAAGCGTTCCATCAGATGAAGCTCTTACAAAGGCTAAGAAGGATGGTTTCTCAGATAAGTATCTTAGTGAGATACTTGAGGTATCTGAGGATGATATCAGAAACAGAAGAGAAGAGATCGGTGTTGTTGAGGCATGGCAGGGCGTTCATGTAAGCGGTACTCAGGATAGTGCCTACTATTATTCAACATACTGTGATGTAGATAAGAATGAGGTTAAGACTGATAAGCAGAAGATCATGATTCTCGGTGGTGGTCCTAACAGAATCGGACAGGGTATCGAGTTTGATTACTGCTGTGTTCATGCTGCCAAGTCTCTTAAGAAGCTTGGATTTGAGACTATCATTGTTAACTGTAATCCTGAGACTGTTTCAACAGATTACGATACATCTGATAAGCTTTATTTTGAACCACTTACACTTGAAGATGTTCTTTCTATTTATAAGAAGGAGAAGCCGGTAGGTGTAATCGCACAGTTTGGTGGTCAGACACCTCTGAACCTGGCAAGTGATCTTCAGAAGAATGGTGTAAATATTCTTGGTACATCTCCTGAGGTAATTGATCTTGCTGAAGACAGAGACCAGTTCAGAGCTATGATGGACAAGCTTGGTATTCCGATGCCGGAATCCGGTATGGCTACTACAGTTGATGAGGCTATAGAGATAGCTAATCAGATAGGTTATCCTGTTATGGTTCGTCCTTCATACGTTCTTGGTGGACGTGGAATGGAAGTTGTATATGATGATGAAAGCATGATCGGATATATGGAAGCTGCAGTCGGTGTTACACCGGACAGACCTATTCTTATAGATCGTTTCCTGCATCATGCTACAGAGTGTGAGGCAGATGCTATATCTGATGGAACACATGCTTATGTTCCTGCTGTTATGGAGCATATCGAGCTTGCCGGAATCCATTCCGGAGACTCTGCTTGTATCATTCCTTCAAAGCATATATCAGAGGAAAATCTTGAAACTATCAAGGATTATACCCGTAAGATAGCTGAGGAGATGCATGTAGTCGGACTTATGAACATGCAGTATGCTATAGAGGATGGTGTAGTATATGTTCTTGAGGCAAACCCAAGAGCTTCTCGTACAGTTCCTCTTGTTTCCAAGGTCTGTGGTATCAGAATGGTTCCTATTGCAAC
>DGRT01000003.1 GCA_002391105.1 Lachnospiraceae bacterium UBA4381
GGTCTTCTTCAAGCTTTTCCTTTTTGGACATCAGTCCCACGAATATTCCGGCCATTATGGCAATTATAGCAACCAGCACAACTACCATAAGTATTCTCAAAAATAATATTAAACCTTTTCTTTTATCCATATCAGTAATATAAACCTCAAAATTTATTGTGATGTGACAAAGTGCCTGTCCCCTCGTCACATTGGTGACAAGGTGCCTGTCCCCCTGTCACATTTGGTGACAAGGTGCCTGTCCCCTTGTCACAGTTTACTATATCTTAATATTTTTGTAAAGTTTTTGTAACATTTTCATGTGATTCCGGTGTTACTCGGTATAGTAGGGATTACTATCTTTTGTTGTATATGGAGCGCTTAGTGGTATCAGCTCCATAACTGTTTCTATATCCTTCTGTACGACACCGCTTTCGAGGAGCTCACCTGCGCCGTAGCGTTTCAGCTCTCCGTTTACTATTCCGTCATTTTCCGCAAAGAAGAACCTGATCCTTCTCTTCTGCAGACTATTGGAAAGTGCCACCAGTCTGTCACAGGCAGTAATATCCACATTGCTGATACCACTGGCATTTATAATAACAACTCTGGTGCTGTCTTCTATCGCACCTTCTATATCATTTACAAATGTATCTATATTCGCAAAGAACAGATTGCCGCTGAATCTGTATATTATAACTCCCTGAACAGGTCTTGCATCCTCATGAACCTTAAGTGAGAAGAAGCCCTCATGCCCCTCTCTTACGCCTACGAATGTTTTGGGAGGATTGACAGCCTCCCTGATAACTACGAAGAAGGATAGAATAACACCTATCATAACTCCATACACAGTACCGAAGAACAGTACGCCCAGGGCGGCGCATATGAAGATGACCAGATCTCTTTTACTTGTCTCAAACAGTCTTTTTGCCAGATGAAACTCACAGGCACTGAGCAGTGCCGAAACTATGATGGCAGTAAGCACAGGTACCGGAAGCAGAGATATATAATCCGTACAGAATAAAAGTATAAATGCCATTGATACAGAGGCTGAAACACTCATAATCTGTGAACGTCCGCCAAACTGTCTTACTATAGTTGTTCTGGATACACTGGCATTTACAGGACAACAGCCAAAGATTCCTGCAGCAAAATTGGCAAGCGAATATGCCAGAACCTCTCTGTTGACATTTAGATCATATCCATCATTTATCGCATTGGATCTGGAAGCCAGCATGGTCTCTGACATTATAACGAGGGATATGGTCAGAGCCGAGAAACCAAGCTCCGGCAGAATAGATACATCTATATGTAAAAGCTTCGGTAACGGAAGCCCGCCGGGTGACTCAGGCAGCAGCTTAACCCCATGACTTCCGAGATCAAATATCACTTGCAGGATACCGCCGATAATCAGCATTACAACCGACATCGGAAGCTTAGGCAGCAGCTTCTTCATACTCAGAATGATAACCACCGTGATGATACTAAGAATAAATGAAATAAGATTAAAGAACTTCAGTTCCTTAAACATATGCAGGATAAGCTCAGGCAGCTCCCCTGTTCCCGGACTACCGCCCCAGAGCTTGGGTATCTGCATACAGATGATCTCCAGGCATATTCCGGTTATAAAGCCACCCATAACAGGAACAGATATAAACTTGACCATCCTTCCGGCTTTCAAAAAATAGAAAAGCAGCAGCCAGAGTCCCACCAGTGTAGTAAGAACAGGTATCGCCCTGACAGCTTCTTCTGAACCGGGTACTATTCCAAGTGAGGCTATAGCTGCACCGGTAAGTGCTGCCGGAGCTGCATCAACTCCAAAGACAAAATCATATGATGTTGTGATTATTCCATATATCAGAATAGGCAGCAGCGAACCATAAAGTCCATATATCATAGGAAGCCCTGCTATCTGAGAGTAGCCCATGGAAATAGGTATGGAAACGAGCGCAACAATAACACCGGATATTATATCTCCGGGAATATCTTTAGCTTTATAATCCTTGGGAAACTTTTCTCTGACAAATACTTTTAAGCTCATATTCAACCAAACCTGTGAAATCAGTCATTAAGATATTTTATAATCAGCCTCAGGATACCGGACATAATAAGAACACCTGCTATTACTCCGCAACTGTCTATCATAACATCCTTCACCATTCCTCCGCGTCCTGAGATAAACGTCTGATGAAACTCATCTGTTGCAGCATAGATTATTCCGATCAAAGCCGGTACAGCAAATCCGGATAATCTTTTTTTATTCTCATCATACCAGGCACCGGTCAGTAGTCCTGCCAGTATCATATACTCGGTAAAATGCGCCGCCTTCCTGACAGGATACTGAAGCTTCTCTATATATCTCTCCTGCGCATCTTCGGTCCATTTGTCAAAATCATACTGGGTTACAAAGCCTATAACCCTGCATATATCATGACTGAGTCCGGCAGACTCCTCCCCCTTCTGTCCTGACAGGGAGAATATAATTATCATCCATATAAGAGCAAGCACCCAGAATATCTTTTTTCTAAGTGACATATACATGATTACAGATTTTATTTTATCTAACAACTTTTTCATGTTATTATAACCTCTGATATAGAGAAATATGCATGTCCTTCAGAAAATATACAACCAGGACATACATGGGTATAATAACATAATCAGCAAAGTTTTTACAGATAATACTTTAATTGCGAAAAACTGATGGAATGTTGTGAAATACTGCGTAAAGTGATGATACTTAGCAGTACACCGTAAAAGCATAATAACATTTAAAACTAAGGAGTCACTATGAATATAGAAATAATATGTGTCGGTAAGATAAAAGAAAAGTTCTACAGAGATGCCATAGATGAATATTCCAAAAGACTATCCAGATATTGCAGACTGAGTATCACAGAAGTAAATGACGAAAAAACCCCGGAGAGTCTGAGTGATACCGAGCGGGATCTTATACTTTCAAAGGAAGCCCAGGGTATTGAGAAGCATCTGATAAAATATAACTCAGCACAGGATTATATCATAACCCTCGAAATAAACGGAAAGTCATACTCCAGCGAAGAAATGGCATCTGCCATAGATAATCTGTCTGTAAGCGGTATCAGTAATATTATATTTATTATAGGCGGTTCTCTCGGACTTGATAAAAGAATAACAGAAAAAGCAAAGCTCCATCTAAGCTTCTCCAGAATGACCTTCCCACACCAGCTTATGAGGGTCATCCTTCTGGAGCAGATCTATAGATCATTTCGTATAATAAAACATGAGCCGTATCATAAATAATACCGAAGCACCGAAGCGGTTTACATAATGCGTATTGTCTGTCGACTGTCTAAATATATAATATATTTTACGAAGCCTGACAGCTTCTAATAAACCACATAACAAAAGGGTATCAGAAATCACTTCTAATACCCTTTTTATTATATCTTAATTCTATTTATTCTCTTTTATTCTCTTCTATTCTCTTTTATTCTCTTCTATTCTCTACCGTCCCAGCAATAAGTACAAAGCTTTTCTCTGTCAATACCTGTTGCTGCAATCATATCATCCAGACGGTTGAACTTAAGCGATGTAAAGTTCAGTTTCTGTCTAATCCTCTCCAGCATCTGATGATATCTGTCCGAGTCAGGATTGGCATAGTCCTCCAGAATGGTTCTATCTACCTGTTCACCCTCTTCTTCACAGATTACCTGTCTTGCTATAAGCTCCATGTCTGAGTTGGATCTGGAGAAATTAATATATTTACAGCCAAAAAGCAGTGGTGGACATGCAGGTCGTATATGTACTTCCTTTGCTCCACTCTCATACAGAAACTCTGTTGTTTCTCTAAGCTGTGTACCTCTGACTATAGAATCATCTATGAGCAGAAGCTTCTTTCCGTCAATCAGTTCATGAACAGGAATCAGCTTCATCTTTGCTATAAGATTTCTCTTATCCTGATGGGTTGGCATAAATGAACGTGGCCAGGTTGGTGTATATTTCACAAAAGGTCTGGAAAATGGAACGCCTGACCTATTGGCATAACCCATGGCATGAGCTGTTCCGGAATCAGGAACACCGGCTACCGAATCAATATCCTCTTTGGTAAAACCGTCTCTTGCGGCAAGAGCCTCACCACAGCCATATCTCATCTGTTCTACCGAAACCCCTTCATATCTGGCTGAAGGATAACCGTAGTAAACCCAGAGAAATGTGCATATACGCATCTTTTCTCCCGGCTTCGCCATAACGGTAACAGCCTCCGGAGTCATTACATCTATTTCACCGGGTCCAAGCTCTTTATAATCCTTATAACCAAGATTCAGATATGAGAAGGATTCAAATGCAGCACAGTACCCTTCTCCTTCCTTGTATCCAACAACCACAGGTGTTCTTCCGAATTTATCTCTTGCAAGATAAACCGCATCCTGTGTAAGTACCAGAATGGTCATAGATCCTTCTATCTTATCCTGAGCAGACTGGATACCCTCTATAATATTGTCCTTCTGATTAATAAGCGCAGCAGTAAGCTCTGTCTTATTGACTTCACCTGTACTCATCATCTGGAAATGAGAACCGCCATTTTTAAAAACATCAGCTATAAGCTCATCAGAATTGTTGATCTTACCAACACA
>DGRT01000039.1 GCA_002391105.1 Lachnospiraceae bacterium UBA4381
CAAGGTGCCTGTCCCCTTGTCACCAGGCAACTTGTCACATTTTGTTTTTGTTTGACCAGTCTATATATTCGGGGACTTTCATAAGACGAAGCTTTACGCCTTCTATTTCTCTAATATTCCTGTAATAGAGGGTTGCAAAATCAACGGGGAACTTGGATACATAAGCTGATGCATTTCTAAGCTCTGATATCTCTATGGTTCTTCCTCTTGAAGCCACATAGGTCGTCATGGATGCCACAAGAGCATGCATAACATCCGGGGTTTTGGGGTAATTCTTCTCCATTCCCCTGAAAATATTGTCGGTGTTTGGCATATAGGCAAATACATTGCACCATGCCTCAAACTCAAGTCCCACGCCTGTTCCTATCTCTCCGGCTATATCATAACGAAGCTCCTCAATGTCGCTATACTCGCCCTCAAAAGCGGTAAGGGTATCACTGACACTCTTCCAGGATCTTGGAGTCGGAAATGCTATATCATCACTTTCGCTTGCGGCATAGAGCTTCGACTGATCATAGGAAAGATAACCCAGAACAAAGGGATGAAGCTTCTCCTTGATTCCCCACTCTCTGAAGCTGTTAAAGTCCGGCTGAACATTAAAGTGCTTAAAACGGTTCATCAGTTCGGGAGCCATTCTGGTCTCATACTTTCTGGTACCTCTTGCCGGATTTGCCGCTGCAATAACATATGTATTCTCCGGAAAATGATGCGTCCACGCCTTCCTGTCAAGTATAAGCTGGAGTGCAGCAGCCTGAACCGAAGGACTTGCCTTATCAAGCTCATCAAAGAAGAATATATATTCATCATAGCCTTCCTGTTCTTCATAAATCTCCGGACGAAGCCAGATAGTTCTGACCTTATCCTTATCAGGCGAAGGGATACCTATCAGGTCTGTAATGGTGCAACTGGTAAGTCTTATATCCACCACCTTAATACGTTTTCCGGTTTCATCTTCCATCTTGGCCGCTATCTGACTTACTGCGGCTGACTTACCAACACCAGTAGGGCCAAAAAACATGATAGGTCTGATATCCTCACAGGAAATGTCCGCCTCCCTCATCCTTATAAAATATCTGGTTACATTTTCAACCAGCTTGCCTGTTGATACTTCGGGTGTATTTATATTAGCCATCTTTCTCCTCCTAACATATCTACCATCACATCGTAAACCAAGTAACCGGTACATTCGCGCAGAACAAACTATTACGCATGCCGACTTAAAACGTAGCTGTAGCGGGCTACAGCGGGCTTTAAGTCGCGTATGGTCTGGAAGTTTATACAAGCGAAGGTATCAGTTAATCAGGAAACGATGTTCTAGTCTGCCTCAAGCTGTTCATCCAGCCATACAAGCTTCTCCTTCAGAGCCTCAACCTCATCATCATATTCATTTCCGGAGCTCAGCTCTTTTCTGGTCTCATCTCTCTCCTCCAAAAGCTTGTCATAACCCTTCTGAAGCTTCTGAAGCCTCTTACTAAAGCCTATCATGACACCATCCATGGACTGAGTAACATTTTCCGCAGTCTTATCCTTCATATCTACATAGTAGGCGGAGCCTCCACCTCTTTTAAGAATAATGAAAGGGGTATCCTCGTTCATCTCAGCAGGAATATAAACGCCAAATCCGTTATAGGAGCCATACAGCCTCTCATGATCCTTATAAGCATATCCTTCAATTTCCTTCAGAAGCTTCTCACCATAACGAACTCTCTCCCCACGACTCATGGTCTTCTTCTCAGAGTTGTAACGAGATATATCGCCCTTTACCAGGCTGATCTTCTTTGCCTGCTCTCTGAGCTTTACCGGATACTCCTCATACTTCTCACGAAGTTCATAGAGCTGCTTATATCTGGCGCGCTGGGAAATACGAGCCCTCTCCAGCGAATTGGCTGTAATAATCCTTTCACGAATAAGAGGATTGCCAACTGCAAGAGCCTTTACCTCAGCAAGATCCAGCATGATGGCATCTATCTCACTTTCTGTACGATGGAACTCTGACATAGAGCCTGACAGGAAGCTGCCTATAAAATGCTGCTTGTTCTCAAGTATCTGCCATACATAGGCATCAAAGGAATTCTCAGTTATATATCTATACTCAAATACTTCTCTGTTAAGGTTGCCCTGTCGGATAAGCCTGCCCTCTCTCTGGGTGAGATCCGAAGGTCTCCAGGGAGCATCAATATGATGGAGAGCTATAAGATGCCTCTGAACATTGACACCTACCCCCAGCTTCTCGGTAGAACCGATCATAACACGTATCTTGCCTGCATCAAGGTCACGAAGCAGCTTGTTCTTCTTAGCTTCTGTTGTACCGTCATGTATAAATGCAATCTCCTTCTCTTCCACTCCATTTGCAATAAGGATACGCTTCACTTCGTCATAGATGTTGAAGCCCGCCTTTGGTGTAGAATAATCGCAGAATATAATCTGAGACGTACCGGGATAATCCCTGTAGATAGAAGCCACCTCCCTTGCGCATGCACCAGCCTTGCACTCATTATCAGTTACTACCGCGGCAGGATTCACAAGCCGGATATCCAAAGCCGCCTTACGTCCATCTGTTACGATACGAAGGATATTATCCTCACGCACTTTCACCTTCCCCTTACGCACTTTATCAGTACGCTCGGCTATAAGCTTGTTGAACTCACGATGATACATAGTAGGCTTAACTACCACATCCTTAAAGCCCGCAAAGTAAGGAAGCTCCATATCCTCCTCACCAATATGATAAAAATCACAAACCTCAGTGAATACCGCCATAAGCTCAGGCAGATTGTGATAATGACTGATACGGCTCACATATCTGTAATCCTGCGAATTTACGTCCACCTCAAAGTTGGTAGTAATACTGCCAAATGTATTTGCCCACTCTCCAAAGGTAGAAAGAGAACAGCCATTTAAGGTCTCCGGCTGCAGATAATACTGAAACACATAAAGGTCCGAAATGGAATTGGTAAGCAGCGTTCCTGTTGCAAATACTATCCTTCCACCACTGTTTTGCACCTGTCTTACCTTATCCAGCATAAGATCCGACTTCTTGCTTCCACTAACTCGCATACCTATTACATTATCAAGATTAGTTTCAACACTTATATTCTTATAGTTCTGACATTCATCCACAACAAGCGTTGTAATCCCCAGAGTATCAAAGCAGCCTCTCTCGTCCGGATAATAGTTTTCATACATTTTTCTATATTTCTTATCCAGTCTCTCAGCCTTTGACTCGTAGTAACCTCTTACCCAGCCATTTGTTGTACTGCGTGCAGCCGTATCCGCAGCCTTGCTCTCATTACGAAGAGCATTCAGCGCATAAGAACGAGTCATGGTAAGCATATCAAACTTACTTGCCGCAATATATATAGCTACATAATCCTCTTCACGTATTCGTCTGATAGTCTCGACCCGCTCTCCTGGCTTAAATGCAGCAGGAGATATTTCGAGTATCTTATCGTCCGGATAAAGCTTTCTGTGAAGAGCCACAGTACCTGCAAATGTAGAATTGGGGACTACTATCATATTACGCGCAGATACTCCGGTTCTATGCATCTCATGTACAGCAACTATATAACAGTAGGTCTTTCCGGAGCCGACATCATGGCAAAGGACAGTATTTCTGGACAGGAGTATCCTCATAACAGCGTCTCTCTGATGCTTGTAAAGCGTAACCCCGGAATTCAGATCCTCCAGTCGGAGCATGGAACCGTCATAATGAGGAACAGCATAGCTATAAATCTCACTGTAGGCTTTAATAAGCTCCTCCATAACCTTAGGATTCTTATTCATCCATTCCTGAAACTCATCGAGAATGAGCTGCTGTTTATTAAGAGCCGCAAGTGTCTCTTCTCTGTTGACCACACGCCTGATACCTGATGAAGCAGTATAATCCTCTATTTCGTCACGTACCTTGATAGAGCTTGCATTCAGAGTATGATCTATGATCTTCATAGCACTCATCCTGTAAGTTCCGTACTTATATCTGTTATTGACCTCCAAAGGCTCATAGATATATCTGACCTTCCATCTTCCATCAGCTCTGGTCACCTCAGGTTTAATAGGCAGTTTAAAAAGCCATGCTATAAACTCACCGATATACTTGCCCAGTATCCAGGATGCTCCAAGTCTGGTATGAATATCATAAAAAGAAGGAGTCTCCGGCATCCTGCTCTTAATGAGTCTGATATTAGCGTCAAATCTGCCACCAAAGGACTCATTGTAAGTCTCAGCAAGCCTGAGAAGATCACGAAGATTGCCCTTAAGGTACTCCACCTCAAGAACCCAGTCTTCATACTCTTTACGACGCGCCGCATAGGACTCCGGCTTCTGATAGATAGTTTTACCTGCATGGAAGCTAAGTATCTCATCCTCTGTAACCCCTGCAATACCTGCCATGTAATATATATCCACACGTCCAAGATTATTGACCGAATATGTAAGAGCATCCTCCAGAGAACACTTCAGGTCTGTATCCGCATGAGCAGATGAATCATAGGTTTCCACCTGTTCTTCCTCTTCTCCATCAATAAGAAGTCCCAGATCCTCCTCATCATATAGTGACCCACTTGATATAGCATTACTGCGAGATGCAAAGTTATCCAGATTATTTGATGCCTCATTAATCTCAAAATATCTACTCTTCATAATGATTCCTTTCCTCCTGCCTGATAGAGCATACACCTCTAACAAGCATCCATAATCCCAAATTCCCTGTTACCTTCAAACAAGGAACAAAATCTCTATCTGCCAGCTTTACCACTCTAATATAGCTCAATTACCAGACAAAAACATTTACCTGTCAGGCTAATTTTATAAGGTACACACAAATCCATACCCAGCAATAGCATAGTAAATTTAATAAGACCTGTAACATCATCCGGCTATGCCCCATGATTTGTCACCCAGCCACGTTTATTGAGCACCACCCAGCCACGTTTATTGAGCGCCACCCAGCCACGTTTATTGAACGCCACCCAGCCAAGTTTTCTAAGTGTCACCCAACTAAGTTTCATGGGTTGACATTTCCCGGGCTATATGATAGATTTGCTCTTGTTTCATAATAATAATATCTTTTCAAAAATGGTTTTTATTGCATACACACCATTTAATTTATAATGACCTTTATAACTAAAAACTTTTCTAATCAGTAATCATATTGATCACCCTTTATATGAGGTAAGGAGACAGCATGGATCTGAATAAGCTTACAAATGAAATAATAGACGGAAGGCGTCTCACGAGAGAGGACGACCTTAGCTTCCTGATAGACTGTAATCTCGACGAGCTTTCCAGGGAAGCCGACAGACTGAGAGAGCATTTTTCCGGAAATGCAGCTAATCTATGCGCCATAATCGCCGGAAAGGGTGGACGCTGTCCGGAAAACTGCCGTTTCTGCGCACAGTCCAGTCACAATCCTACGGGCTGTGAAACCTTTGAGCTACTAGACTACGACACTATATATAAGGCCGCACTCAGACATCAAAATGATGGCGTTCACAGATTTGCCATAGTTAATTCCGGACGCTGTCCCAGCACGGACGAATTCGAGAAACTGATTTCTATATACGAAAAACTCAGCGAGGAACTGAATATATCTTTATGCGCTTCACTTGGTTTTTTAACTGACGAGCAGTTCGAGAGACTTTTTAAGGCTGGAGTCAGAAGATACCATAACAATATTGAAACCTCAAGAAGTTATTTCCCTGAAATATGCACGACCCACACATTTGACGACAAGCTACGTAATATAAAAAGAGCCCAGAAAGCAGGGCTTGAGGTATGTTCAGGTGGAATTATCGGTATGGGTGAAACAGTAGAACAGCGTATAGAAATGGCACTGGATCTATCTGAACTTGGTGTAAAGTCAATACCTATAAATGCGCTTATTCCTATTCCTAATACGCCTCTTGCAAATCTCAGACCTCTTACAGAAGAAGAGATAATAAGAGCCGTCGGAATATTCAGAATGATCAATCCTGAGCCTGACATAAGAATAGCCGCCGGAAGAAAGCTTCTCTGCGATAACGGAAGAAAGCTCTTTACGGGCGGCGCGAACTCAACTATAACCGGAAACATGCTTACAACCACCGGTTCAACTACCGAAATGGATGTAAAAATGTTTAGAGACATGAAGCGTCTGTAAATGGCTATAACATGAAGTTTCTGTAAATGGTTATAACATGAAGCGTCTGTAATTGTTTATTATCAGTCAGAAATATCCTGATCCAGTATTACGGAAAACTTATATTCAGGATATGTTTCCTTCAGATCCTCCATAACTTTATTATAGACACCTATTCTATCGTTTGCCTCAAAATCAACAATCATATCAAATCTTATAGTCTTGGTTTTTTCTTCCAGATAGAAGCCATGAAGCTGAATAACATGGTCGTAGCCAAGAACCTTCTTTCTGATTTCAGAAAGAAGCTTATCAGCCTCTTCATTCTGAGTATTATAGGAATAAACAGACAGCCCGACTATGGTTACACCGGTATCTGCATATACTTTTTCTGTAATCCTACGCTCCAGCATATCCAGTTCCTTTATATCCATAGTATCAGGAACTTCTATATGTGCTGAACCGATCATCATTTCCGGACCATAGCTGTGCACAACAAGATCATAGGTTCCCCTTATTCCTTCAAAGGAATTGATGGATGCCTTTATAGCCTTTGACAGCTCCGGATCTATTCTTTTTCCAAGGATATCACTGATCGTATCACGAAGCATTTCAAAGCCTGATTTGATAATAATTATAGAAATGATGGCACCCAGCCAGCTTTCCAGGCTCAGACCAGAGGCTATATAGATAATAGCTGCCACAAGTGTTGCCGCAGAAATAACCGAGTCAAAAAGCGCATCCGTTCCGGAGGCAACAAGTGCATCAGAGCTCACCATATTTCCAACCTTTTTTACATAGGTTCCAAGAACTATCTTCACGGCAACCGCTACTGCGATGATTATAAGTGAAACCGTTTTATATTCCGGAACCTCCGGATGTATGATCTTCTTTACTGATTCAATAAGCGATGTAACACCGGCATAGAGAATGATGACCGCGATTACCATAGCGCTCAGATATTCTATCCTGCCATGCCCCAGAGGATGCTTCTTGTCCGGCGCCTTTGCAGCAAGCTTCGCTCCTATAATCGTAATAATGGAGGAAAGGGCATCACTTAAATTATTAACTGCATCCATAGTTATAGCTATGGAATGGGACACAAGACCTATGAACGCTTTAAATGCTGCCAGAAATGCATTTGCAATTATTCCAACGATACTTGTTCTTACTATCTGCTTCTCTCTGTTCATATCTTCACTCCCCGATTATATCTGCAAAGTAGTCCAAATGTGCCTGCAGTTCTTTCATATCAACAACTATATCTCCATCAAATATATCTAAACCAATCTTATCCTCATAGTTAAACATACTTATGGAATCTTTGTCAAAGTTATACTTTGTAACCTGTTTATGATGGTCATCTATTATCCAGTATTCCACAACACCGGACTCCTTATATTTACGTGTTTTTATCAAGGTATCCTTGCTTCTGGTTGATGGCGAGAGAATCTCCACAACAAACCTGGGTACCCAGGGCTGTTCATTACCATCCTTATCTACCCTGTTATCCTTGGAACATTTTATAAGAATATCAGGCTGAACTACAGTAGTTGGTCCATCACTAAAATCAAGTCTTACATCAAAAGGCGACATAAAAACCAGGCACTTTCTCTGCCTTTTCCTTAACTCGTTTGTAATATAATTAGAAAGATACATCAAAATAGCCTGATGCGTCGGGCTAGGAGTAGTCATATCGTATATAACTCCGTCAATAATTTCGATACGCTTTCCCTCCGGAAGCTCCAGCGTCAGATAATCCTCATAAGTATATCCCGTTCTTGAAAACAGCGGAACATCTCCACCCGCAACTATCTTTCCAGCTCCATAAAGATTATAGCCGGGATTCTTATCAGCGACCAGATTATTCTCTTCCCTATTATTATTCTTATTATTAATCTTATTATAATATATGCCCTTCTTATGGTTCTCAGGTTCCGGAAGTTCCAGAAGAGTATCAAACGCCTGACTAAGCTTAGCCATCGTGCTATGTCTTGGTTTTGCATCATCAGAACCAAATATTTTCTGAACAGAGCTGATAGAAACTCCGGATGCTTTAGCTATCTCGCTGTAAGTAATAATGAACGCATCACGCATTTTTCTCATTTCTTCCAATGTGTACATATAATTCGCGCCCCCTTTATCAAAATTCCACCATTTTCACTTTAACACCACCAAGCTACGCATTCGACTAGTACATCTCACTTTATCTCTATATCATTTATGTTTCATTTATGTATCATTATTATATCATTTTACTGGATATCGTCAAGATATTTCGACTTAAAACAGTACATTCATTTATATGCGCGCCAAAACCAACAATCATTCTTACACTCAAAAGCGCAACAAAAAAGATCCCCCGGTTATATACCAGAGGGATCTCTTATCACCTTATATCAAGTTAGTATCCTGCTCCGGCAGGCTTCTATATCCCGCCTCCTTAGATACTCATTACCTGTGACATTTATTATAACTGAGGACCTGCAGCAACCAGTGCCTTACCAGCTTCATTTGTCTCATACTTCTTGAAGTTCTTGATGAATCTGGCAGCAAGATCCTTAGCCTTCTCCTCCCACTCAGCAACATCTGCATAAGTATCACGAGGATCAAGAATCTCTGTTGAAACTCCAGGAAGCTCTGTAGGAACCTCAAAATCAAAGAAAGGAATCTTCTTTGTAGGAGCGTTCTTGATATCACCATTAAGGATAGCATCGATGATACCACGGGTATCAGGAATAGAGATACGCTTTCCTGTTCCGTTCCAGCCTGTATTTACGAGATAAGCCTTAGC
>DGRT01000166.1 GCA_002391105.1 Lachnospiraceae bacterium UBA4381
TCTCATTTCCACGTTCTCCACAACCTATATAGACAACTATTTCCGCATCTGCCCACTTGGCAAGCTGATGCTGTATAACGGTTTTACCGGAACCGAAAGGACCGGGAACAGCCGCAACACCACCCTTTGCAATAGGGAAAAATGTATCAACAACTCTCTGTCCTGTTATAAGTGGCTGACGTGGCGGAAGCTTCTTCTTATATGGACGTCCTTTACGAACCGGCCATTTCTGCATCATTGTAAGAGACTTCTCACCGTCTGCTGTTTCAACAACAGCAACTGTATCCTCAACTGTGTAGGAACCACTGCTGATACTCTTTATAGTACCTTCTATTCCATAAGGAACCATGATCTTCTGAGTAACAACCTCAGTTTCCTGTACAGTACCGATGATATCTCCCGCTTCAACCCTGTCGCCTACATTTGCTGTAGCCACAAAGTCCCATACCTTTTCTCTGTCAAGCGAAGGAACCTCTACACCTCTTTCCAAAAGATTACCTCCGGTAACCTCCATAATCTTTGTAAGCGGTCTCTGAATACCGTCATATATGGATCCCATAAGTCCGGGACCAAGCTCAACCGAAAGAGGAACCTCTGTAGATTCAACAGGTTCTCCAGGTCCAAGCCCTGAAGTTTCCTCATATACCTGAATAGATGCCTCATCACCGTGCATCTCTATAATCTCACCGATAAGTCTTTCGTTACTAACTCTGACAACATCGAACATATCGGCATCTCTCATGCCTGTGGCTATAACCAGAGGACCAGCCACCTTTTTTATCTTACCAATAACACCCATGGAACTTAAGTTTCCTTTCTGTTAATAATCTCCTGCAAAGACTACTCACCAAAGAGTATATCTGAGCCAACCGCCTGCTCTACCGAACGTCTGACTGACATTACACCATCGCCCGTATTACCCTTAACTCCGGGTATCTGAATAATAGCAGGAGTCATCACTCCAGCATACTTATCTATAACATCTCTTATACTGGCTGCAAGCTCTTCAGTAATATAGATAACTCCATATCCACTGCCTGCAAGATTCTTAATCGTTTTAGCCGCTTCAACCGGATCTGTTACTGGAAATGTACCAAGTCCTAGAGCAGCAAAGCCATATATACTATCGTAATCTCCTATTACAGCAACGCCCTTATCATCCATACATCTTCCTTATCCTTTCCGAAATGACATCATCTCCAAAGCCATTAAGCTTTGCAGTCATGATAATCCTGGCTGTTCTTATCTCACACTGTTTTGCAAGATAATAAGCAACTATAGGACCACTGGATTCTATGTTGTACTTCTGCGAACGAATCATGTCCATCACAGTATCATCACACCATTTCTCAAACATGGAGTAAGAATCCTTCAGTGCTTCTACAGCATCCCTGAATCCGATTTTCTCCAGGAGTTCATATACTGCATCTATTCCAATCGCTACAGCCGCTGCAAGTCTTTTTACATCAATAGTCCTGTTAACCGGAAGTGCAGCCTCGATCTGGGACCTGGACCTCTTTGTTATCGCAGCTCTGACAGCAATCTTTATACATGTTGTTGCAACCTTCAGCTCAGCATACTTAGCCAGAAACTCATCCTTAGTGGAAGCAGCTATCCCTTCTATGGCATCCAGACATGCTCTGTCAAGCATCATATCAAGTCTCTGACCGTCTCCGGTAGTAAGCATAAGATCAAATGCCTCCGAAGCAATCTTTTCCATATGACCGGGCAGCTTATTAAAGTCCTTATCTCTGACTATACGAAGCATCTCATTTTTCCCATATTTTTCATGCGGATAAAATGCTTCCTCGTCATCACGACTTGCATAAACAGCCTTAATAGCGGTCTTAAGATTATGATATAATTCCTGCATCTGAAGAACTTCTATTATTTCATCATCTACACCGAGAGATCTAAGCAGTCGCATCTGGGCTGCCTCCTCCTCGGATAGTACTGTTTCCATATCCTTGTCATTTCCACCGTCACCCCAGCCTCTTTCAGTCAGAAAGCTAAGCACTTCACGGTCAGACTTCATACCACATAAGGTCTGAACATCAGCGTCTGTAAGGAGTGACTTTTCTTTAACACGGATACTGGCTACAGCATAGATGTAATCCGCTTTTTTCATTCCGTATTCTCCATAAATGAACCGCACAGGATATTACACAAAAAGTGTTTTGTTAACAATATCTGTCAGTTCATCCTTTCTTTCATCAAATACTGCATCTAACGAAGAATTAATCTCGATATTCCCGTACTTAAGAACAAATCCACCGTCAATATTTATAGGACTGTCACTAAAGCTGATCGTTCCTCCTGCTGCACCTGCAAGTCCCATAGCTTCATTTTTGAAGGTATTTGTTACTCTGGCATTATCTCTGGCATTCATAAACAGCACACCTGCCTCAGGACGAAGCTGTCCCTCCAGCAGCTTGATAAGAGCTGCAAAGTATCCCTCTGCATCCTCATTTATAAGTCTCTCTTTGGACTTTTCCAGAACGCCTTCTATGATTTCCTGTTTTGCCTTAAGAATAGTAAGCTTTTCAATCTGCTCACACTGAGACTGTATCTTCTTTCTTTCGGCAGACAGTTTTCTCTCCAGTCTTTCATTTGCAGTATCTGAGAATACCTTGCAGTCCTTTTCTTTATCAGACCTGGCTTTCTCAGCCGCCTTTTCAGCATCAGATATGATACGAGCAGCTTCCTTCTCGCCATCTGCAAGTATTTCGTTTGTAATCTTCTCGATTCCTGCCATCAATATTACCTCTTCTTATACATTTATATTACTTATAGCAAGTATAGAAACAAGAAGTGCCAGAATAGCATATGTTTCAACCATTGCAGGGAAAAGCATAGCCTTACCGAACTGATCCGGCTTCTTAGCTACGATACCTATAGAAGCAACAGATGTTTTACCCTGATGATATGCAGAGATAAGACCTACTATTGCGATAGGAAGACATGCTGCCAGAATCGCAAGTCCCTGCTGTGTATCAAGATTTGCAGGTGAACCTGACAGAAGACCTATCTTTGAAAGTGTAATAAATGTAACCAGCAGTCCATAGATACCCTGTGTACCCGGAAGAAGCTGAAGGATAAGAACCTTAGCAAACTGAGCAGGATCCTCGCTTACAACTCCTGCCGCTGCCTGACCGCCCTTTCCAACACCCCAGGCAGAACCGATACCTGCCAGAATAGTTGCAAGTGCTGCACCTGTAAGTGCAAGTGTAAATCCAAGTGACATAATTTTAATCCTCCTTAATTTCAACATACTTACTAATTGTTTTAAACGGACGGAAGGGTTCTCCTCCCGCATCATAGAACTTACCAAAGAACTCTACATACTGCAGACGATTGGTATGAACATAAGCTCCCAAAAGATTTATTGCTATATTGAGTGTATGTCCTGCAACAAATACTATAATAAAGATGATTACTCCCACTACTCCGCTTCCCTTCATGGAAGCCATGGAGTTGATAACACTTGCTATAACTCCGGTGGCAAGTCCAAGTGCAAGAAGTCTGGAATATGAAAGTACATCTGAGAGCCAGCTTGTAACACCATATATATCGTAGGCACCCAGAGCAATCCTGAGTCCCCAGTTCTTGTTAGCTCTGCCTGACATTAATATGATAATAGCCATACCGGCTATAGTAATAACCTTTGATAAGGTACTGAGCCAGTCAGGAAAAACAAATTCCATCTGAGCTATAGATGCAAATATCTGTGTTGGTAAAAGCATAAGTATAAGTCCTGTAAGGAACATATACCAGGCTACCACATCCGATACAAAGCCTATGATATCTTTATTCTTCAGATATTCATATCCCTTCATTCCAAGACCTGCATACAGGTGTATCATTCCGAATAACAGACACCATATCAGCAGCCTCATAGGATTCTCCAGCGGAGCAAACCATAACGGTTTAAGCACAGCCACATCCTGCGGAACCCCAAAGAAGGTATGTGCAACAACATCTATTGCATCTCCGAAGAAGCCTCCAAACATGAAGCCCCAGAAAGTGGTAGATAGTCCGCACCAGAAGAATAGTCTGAGCATCTTCTGAGTACCACTTGCCATTCTCGGATATTTCTTCAATACTATAAAGCAGACGATAGCCATTATGATTCCATAACCTGCATCTGAAAGCATCATACCGAAGAAGAATACATAGAATATCGACATTACAAATGTCGGATCCACTCTTCCATGTGTCGGAAGGCCATAAGACTCAAGCACTACTTCAGAGCTTTCAGAAAAGCGGTTATTTTTCAGCTTTATAGGAGCATGTTCGTCATCCTTTTCTATCTCAACTACAGCATCATACTTTTCTTCAAGCTGCTTTGCTATAGCATCAACCTTCGATGCCTCTGCCCAGCCCTCAATAAAGAATACCTTCTTTGACTGAGGCAATGTTCCCAGCACTCTGTACTTCTCAGATCTGGTTCTGTAATAATCCGCCGCAATCTTAAACTTCGGAATCCAGGAAATCTTAGAGGCAAGCTCCTCTTCAGCCTTCTTTATCTTTGCCTGCTCTTCTTTTATATCATTTTGTCTTTTCTCTATGGCAGCAATCGGAATACGATGTGACAGAAACGGAAGCTTACTGTAACCGGCAGCTCTCATATTCTCCTCAACCTTATCTGCAACTCTGTTAGTGGCGATAACGCATACATTTGTTATCTGATTCTCATCATAAAGAATCTCAGCCGTTACAGGTATAGGCTCCTCTATTCCATCTGTTGCTATCTCATAGAGTCTTTCCTCCGTAAGTGTCAGAGGAAATGTACCAATCATTATTCTGGTACTTTTTGTCTTCTCGCTGTTAAGCGGAATATCCAGTTTCTTCCACGGAGATAAAGTAGCTATCTTGTTCTCTTTACGAGTTATAACTGCTTTGCTTTCCTGAATACTTTTCTCCAAGGCAAGTACTTCCAGCAGATCTGAGTAGTACTGCCTCTTATTCTTCTCGATCTCTCTGTATTCATCTTCGGTGATAAGAGTATTCTCCAGATTCAGAATAGCCTTTCTTCTGTCATAATCATAGCCTGTCAGAAGCTCTATAGCATGATCAAAATCATCTGCTATTTTCTGAAATCTTATTCTTTCACCTGAGGTATCAACAGATTTGAAAATTGTATCGGAAGAATCAGAAGTATCCGGAGACTGGATCTCCACAGCTCCAATCTTCTGCAAAAACTCCAGGACAGCTTTACGATGGTTCTTCGTAGCATATATCCCAAGCTTTCGCATCTCTACAATTGCCAAACTACTCTCCCTACCTTTCTGTTAAACTGGCAAGAACTGCACTTATTGCAATATCTTCCTTTGCAAGAGAAGCAGCCCGAAGCTCGTCAGCCTTCTTACCGGCATCCGCTCTCGCCTGCTCACACTTAGTATCTCTTTCAGCAGCAAGTGCCTTCATAGCCTCCTCTTCCTGCTTCTTTGCAAGATCCTCAGCGTTCTTACCCATCTCTTCACATTGCTGAAGAGAATTCTTTCTCAGCTTTTCCGCTGTTTCCCTCGCCGCTGCAATCTTGGAAAAAGCTTCTTTTTCAGCAGAATCAACTGCCTTCATAGCCTCATTAATCACTAGCATTCTCCTCTAAAAACGATAATACATTTATAACAAACAATTAACTATTATACAGATTTTCTCCACTAAGCGCAACTAGACATTTTTAAGAAAATGACTATAATGTAACTTATCGGAACAAAAGGAAAGTCGAGCGTAGCGAGACCTTACTTTTGGACGATAAGTTACCGAAGATTAATACCGGATGCGAAGCATCCGCCCCTACGAAGTAGGGGTAATGCATCGAGCGAAGCGAGATGTATTAAGTATTAATCGAAGGAATAACCATGTACCCCCAGTTTTCAATCGTAGAAATAACTTTAAATATGATTTTCAGTGAGGTTAGTGCTATGGTAGAAGAAAGAACAACATTGTCTGAAGACAATATACCCGATAAATACAGACAGCCCACAACTGAATACAAAGGACGAATAGTTCGTAACTACAAGGAATTTGTAACCTACAGCTCATCCTCCCATGTCAGAATATGGTACAACAATCAGACCGAGGGCTATGAGCTGCACTCTCACGACGCAATGGAAGCATTTATCTGCATTCAGAACAACTATGAGATTCATGTCAATAACACTGTATATAAGCTGAAGGAGGGAGACATACTTATCATCCCCCCTAACATGCCCCATGAATATGTGAATGATAAATACGGAATACGTTTTATATATCTTGTTGAGATGAGTTACTTCTTTGATTCACATGATTACAGCACCATTGAGCCACTATTCTTTAACGGAATGCTCATTAACGAAGAAACCTGTCCGGACATATACAAAAATGTTTATAATCTATTTATGGATATCAACAGTTGTTACTTTACACATTCCAACTTTTGGGAGACAACAGTTTATTCCAAGCTTTATCAGGTTTTTATAGAGGTAGCAAAGCATTCCGAGAACAACCTGAAGGATGAAACCTCGAATTCCTCCCAGTCCATGGAACGGATCAACTCACTGCTGAGATATATGGATATTAATTACTCAGAGGAAATGTCAACCAAGCAGGCCGCAGAGTTCACCGGCTTCTCAAAGTTTCATTTTATGAGGCTTTTCAAGCTACAGACCGGATACACCTTCCATGATTACCTTACGCTCAAGCGTATTCATATGGCACAGTTTATGCTTCTGACTAATAAACCTATTACAGAAATTGCATTTGAATCCGGCTTCAGCTCTCTTCCATCCTTCTGTAGAGCATTTAAAAAATATACCAACTATTCACCCAGTGATTATAAAAAGCTAAGAAGAGACTCTATCGAAACCGAACATGGTACTCTGTAGTTAGAACTGTTTTACAAAATATTTCATACAATAACTGAACAGACACAGATCAAATTAAAAAGTGTGACACGGTGCCTGTCCCCTTGTCACAAAAAAAATCCCCTGGTTCGTCGAAGAACCAGAGGACTTTCCTCAAGTAACAATGTGAAGATGTGACAAAGTGCCTGTCCCCTTGTCACTAAAATGTTGTGAATTCGTAAACGGTACGTGATTTGTAATACTCATCCTTGTCAAATACAGGACAGTCAACATCAGTTTCGGGAAGTACATTCATTATATTAGGAATGAACTGTGGCTCTAAGCAAAGTCCGGATCTGTCATGATAATTGAATCCGCCCTTTCCTACCTGTTCGCCTATGAAGTTACCTGTGTAAAGCTGAGTTCCTGTCTGATCAGAATATACGCTCATTCTGATTCCGCTATCCTCAGAGGTTACTGTAGCAAAATGCCTCTCTGTTCCTGTTTTACCATTTACAACGAAGTTATGATCATAGCCTCCTACAAAGTGAAGCTGATCCACATCTGCCTCGATATCCTGTTTAACCTTCTTCGGAGTTCTGAAGTCAAATACTGTACCGGTAACATCCGCATTTTCTCCTGTAGGAATTGACTTTGAATCAATTACCGGATTATATTTGTCAGCATTAAGGAATACCAGATGATCCCCGATATCTCCTTTATAATGTCCATTCAGGTTAAAATACATATGACTGGTAAGATTGATAATAGTCTTCTTATCCGATACTGCATCATAGTTGATAATGAATTTGTTATCTTCTGTTATGGAATATGTAACTGTAATAGTTGCATTTCCGGGAAGCTTCTGCTCCATATCATTTGACTTACAGATAAATGTAATCGAAGCATTATCTGCGCTGTTATCCAGAGCTGTCCATACCTTTCTGTCTATACCATTATTTCCACCATGAAGATTGTTCTCATTATCATTCTGATCCATCTGGTAGGTAACACCATCAAGAGTAACCCTGCCCTGATCTATACGATTGCAGTTTCTTCCTATTATAGCTCCAAAATATGTAGTAGCATTTTCATAGGATGCCAGATCATCATATCCCAGCATTACATCTCTCATTATACCTGTTCTGTCAGGAACTATCAGCTTGGTTACTGTAGCACCATAATCAATTATAGTCGCTGACATCCCTTTAGAATTACTGATAGTATATGCACTTACCGCTGCACCACCGGCGGTTACTCCAAACGTTTCCTTATTCATACCTGTCTCCTTTCCTAATTATATACAAACAGATTTCCGGGTTTTATACTCACTTAAAAACACGAAGTATATTTAAACATATTCCTGAATATATTCAAGAAAAATCTTTTTTAGTTATAGAAATCCTTCAACATAGGATACAACTTTCTGAACCGCTGATACTTTTCTTCATATTTGGATACAAGTTCAGCTTCAGGTTCTACTGTATCTATAACCTTTACAAGCTTGTCAGCCGCTTCCTGAACACTTCCGAAGACTCCGCAGCCTACTGCCGCGAGGATTGCACCTCCGAGAGCCGGTCCCTCATCATTTTCCTGAATAGTGAGACTTACATTCATTACATTTGCAATAATGCGTCTCCAGAGCGGACTCTTTGCACCTCCACCGCAGATATTTGAAGTATTTATAACGATACCCTGACTACGTGCCACCTCAAGAGAATCACGAAAGCCAAATGCAACCCCCTCCAAAACCGCCTGTATCATATCTTCTCTTGATGTGTCCATGCTCATTCCGAGAAATCCTGCTCTAACAAGAGGATTGTTATGAGGTGATCTCTCTCCCATAAGATATGGCATGAAGAATACAGGATTCTCACCCAGTTTTTCATCTGCATGCTCTACTATATCCTGCTGAGCTGCCGCATAATCCTTTGATTCCAGAATCTCGTCCATGAACCACTTATTACAGGATGCCGCAGAAAGCATACATCCCATAAGATGATAACCACCATCAGCATGAGCAAAGCTGTGAAGTGAATTCCTGTCATCTACAGTAAAGCTGTCATTAGATATAAACAACGTTCCTGAGGTTCCAAGAGAAAGGTTACATCCACCTGCTCCAACAGTACCCGTACCAACAGCAGCCGCAGCATTATCTCCCGCACCGGCGACCACCCGGATCGGTGCGTCTTTTGCTAATCCAAGACTTCCCATAACGTCCTGCTTAACCACGCCAACTGTATCAAAGCTGTCGTGAAGCACAGGCATTTCCACATCTGATATTCCACAGATTTCAAGCATTTCCTTAGACCAGCATTTATTCTTTACATCCATAAGCAGCATACCGGATGCATCCGAATAGTCAGATGTATAAGCCCCCGTAAGTCTATATACGATATAATCCTTTGGCAGCATCAGCTTATTTATCTTAGCAAAGTTCTCCGGTTCATTATCACGCACCCATAATATCTTTGGTGCAGTAAAACCGGCAAATGCTATATTTCCGGTATATTCAGAAAGCTTATCCTTTCCGATCACTTCATTCAGATAAGCAGTTTCCTTTGTAGTACGACCATCATTCCAGAGAATAGCAGGACGGATAACAGCATCCTGATCATCCAGGATAACTAATCCATGCATCTGTCCGCCTATTCCCAGCCCCTCTATCATTCTTGGAATATCCGAGGAGCCACATACCTCGTCAAGAAGCTCCCTTAGGCCTCTTATTGTTCCCTCATACCAGTCCTCAGGATTCTGTTCTGACCATCCGCTTTTAGGAAAGCTGATAGGATACTCTACAGAATGAGTTTTAAGTATAGTGCCATCCGAAGTCATAGCCAGAAGCTTAACTGCTGATGTACCAAGATCTACTCCGATAAACATATAAATACCTCCCTAAAATGAGAAAAGGGGCAGAACCCCTTTTCCCTAAATCTATCATATTAACACCAGGTGCAGTTTAATTACTTAGAAAATGGATTCTCTGATGGATATCTGACTCCTGCCGGATGATTGTAATCAATCTCATCAAGAGCTACGCCAAGATACTTAAATACATCATAGAGAAGTCTGCCATTATGATGGAAAGTAATTGCAGCATGATGTGGATAATTCTTCTCAATAAGAACATGTCTGTAGAAACGCCCCATCTCAGGTACTGCAAATATACCAATAGAACCAAAGGATCTTGTTCTTACAGGAAGTATCTCTCCCTCAGCAACATATGCACGAAGCTTTGCATCAGATGTACTCTGAAGTCTGTAGATTGTTGCATGTCCGGGGATCAGATCACCCTCAAGAGTTCCATTTGTTACTTCTTCAGGAAGTGTACGAGCCATGATCTTCTGATTCTTCATCTCATGGAAGGCAAGCTTTGTAGTACAGGTATTACCACAGTGGAAGCCCATGAAGGTATCCTTGATATCATAATCATAGTCAAACTTGCCCTTGATTTCTTCTTCATACATATCCTTTGGAACTGAGTTATTGATATCCAGAAGTGTAACTGCATCGTCACTTACAAGCTGACCGATGTATTCTGAAAGAGCACCATAGATATCAACTTCACAGGATACAGGAATACCAATCTTAGCAAGACGGCTGTTTACATAGCATGGAACAAAGCCAAACTGTGTCTGGAATGCCGGCCAGCACTTTCCTGCGATAATGGTATAAGGTCTGCTGCCCTTATGTCCTTCAATCCAGTCAAGAAGTGTAATCTCATACTGTGCAAGCTTATTTAAAACCTCAGGCTTCTTATTACCACTTCCAAGCTCCTCAGCCATATCAGCAGCAACCTCTTCTATTCTAGGATCACCTGCATGCTTATTGAAGGCTTCAAAAAGATCAAGCTCTGAGTTCTCTTCTATTTCGATTCCAAGATTGTAAAGCTGCTTGATAGGTGCATTACATGCAAGGAAATCCTGAGGACGAGGTCCAAAGCTTATTATCTTAAGATTTGAAAGAGCTATACGAACCTTCGCAACAGTCTTGAAATCATTAATCATATCCGCTATCTCATCGGCTGTTCCAACCGGATACTCAGGAATATATGCTCTGAGATTTCTTAGATAGAGATTATAGCTGGCATTGAGCATACCACAGTAGGCATCGCCTCTGTCATCTAAGAGCTTATCTCCGGCTTCCTCTGCAGCAGCAACTACCATTGATGGTCCCTGGAATTCTTTAACCAGGAGTATCTCACTAGACTCAGGACCAAAGTTTCCGAGGAATACTACAAGCGCATTCACACCTGCCTCATTAACCTCTGCAAGAGCCTTTCTCATATCGATTTCATTTTCAACAGTTGTTTCACACTCGAAGATATCTCCATATGTCTTCTTGTATTCCTCAACAACCTTCTGTCTTCTGCTGGCGGAAAGACTCATCGGAAAACAGTCTCTGCTGACAGCAATTATACCAAGCTTAACCTCTGGCATATTCTTCATGATAATGTACCTCCTTTATAAATGCTCTATATAAACGTCTCATTATGTTTCACACTAAATGCTTATTCTTTATTCACCAAATACAGCCTTGTAATCCTTCTGGAACTTCTCTATTCCCTGATCGGTAAGCGGATGCTTGGTCATCTGCTCTATAACCTTATAAGGAACTGTTGCTATATCAGCACCTGCAAGCGCACACTGAGTAACGTGAACTGTATTTCTTACACTTGCGGCAATTATCTCTGTATCTATTCCGTAATTATTAAAGATAGTTACGACATCCTCGATAAGATCAATTCCCGACATACTTATATCATCAAGTCTTCCAAGGAAAGGTGAAACATAAGTAGCACCAGCTCTTGCAGCAAGAAGCGCCTGATTAGCAGAAAAGATAAGTGTTACATTTGTCTTGATTCCCTCTGCTGAAAGAACCTTTACTGCCTTAAGTCCTTCAACTGTCATAGGAATCTTTACTACCATATTGGGATGTATCTTAGCGATCTCTCTTCCTTCAGCTATCATACCTTCAGCATCTACCGTAGTAGCCTTAACCTCACCACTGATAGGTCCGTCAACTATAGATGTAATCTCAGTTATAACCTCCTTGAAATCTCTTCCTTCCTTTGCAATAAGTGAAGGATTGGTGGTTACCCCACAGATAACCCCCATATCATTAGCTTTTCTGATATCATCTACATTTGCTGTATCAATAAAAAATTTCATTTTCTACTCCTTTTAAATATACTTTAACTCTTCATTTTTAGATAACATATTAATCTTATACTATGTAGCTCTGATATTAAACATGAATAATTCAACATATTTATCAGCGCATATTTAAGCTTATTGCTTCTATCTGGTAATTTCTTTACTAAGACACTTTCCACCGGTCAGTTCTTCGGATCTTTCATCAGGCTGCTGACCGCCTACATATACCATATAGCTTCCACGAAGCTTTACTCTCTCTCCATTCTCAAGAACAGTTGTAAAGCATTTTTCATCTACATCTATAGACACCTTTACAGAAGATTCCTTCTCAACATTCACCCTCTTGAAACCGGCAAGGCTCCATTTAGGCTGATTGTCAGGATCCAGCAGTGAGTTTATATCTTCTATATTAGTATTAAGTCCATTTTCAAGCTTTTTCTCTGCCTCTGAACAAATATAGAGCTCGCATATTTCATCTGCAGTACATTCACCAACATTGGAAACTGTAAATGTGGCCGTTACGCCTCCATCCTTCTTCTCTTCGATTTCCATATCACTATATTCAAACTTCGTATATGAAAGTCCATATCCAAATGGATAAAGAGGCTTCTGTTCAAGATACCTATAGGTTCTTCCCTTCATGGAATAGTCAGTCATATCCGACTGCTGTCCTTCTTTATAGAATGTAACCGGAAGCTTACCGCCGGGAACTGCATTTCCAAATATGATATCAGCCACCGCCTGTCCGCCTGCCTGGCCACTGTACCAGCTCTGAATAATAGCTGAGAAATGCTCATCCTCGAAGCTGAGATCCATCGCACTTCCGGTATTAAGTACCAGAATTACCGGTTTGCCGGTTTCTGCGACTGCCTCTACAAGCTTTCTCTGCGCATCCGGAAGGAACATGGTAGTCTTATCTCCTGCCGCAAAAGCATTTCCGGTATCTCCCTGCTCTCCTTCAATAGTAGAATCAAGTCCGACACACAGTACAACCACATCACTCGCCTCAGCCACGGTAAGTGCTTCACTTATTCTGTCATCCGGCGTAGCAAGATTCTGAACTCTGTCTTCAAAAAGATGAGATCCTTCAGAATAGAGAATCCTGATATCAGGATACTTACCTGCCGCATTTCTGATGCCCTGCAGATTAGTAACGCATCTTGAGGACAGTCCATTATAATTACCATAAAGCACATCAACCGATGTTGCTGTAGGACCTATAACCGCAATCTTTGATATTTTATTAACATTAAGCGGAAGTATGCCATCATTCTTAAGCAGTACCGTACTATTAACGCTCGCTTTATAAGAAAGTGCGGCTGATTCATCTGTATCCAGATCATCTATTCCAAGCCTGTCGTATTCAACATCATCAGAGAACATTCCAAGTGCAGCTCTTACAGCATACGCATGAACCGCTGCTTTTCTGATTTCCTCTTCAGTAACAAGCCCTTCTTCATAGGCTTTCATAATAGACAAATATGTATAGCCAGCATTGACGTCGCATCCGGCCTTAAGAGCAAGTGCAGCAGTCTCTACTGCATTCTTTGTAACCTTGTGATTCTCATGTATATCATTCAGTGCCATGAAATCAGATACAAAATATCCATCAAAGCCCCACTCTTCAAGCTTACTCATCAGGAAATCACTGGCGCAGGCAGGTTCTCCATTAACTCTGTTATAAGCACCCATAACACCAGCTACATTTCCATCCTCAACCGCAGCCTGAAACTGAGGTATATAAGTCTCTTCTATATCCTTGGCTGATACAATAGCATCAAATCCATGTCTTAAGGCTTCAGGTCCGGAATGAACAGCAAAATGCTTCGCACAGGCGGCTGTCTTCAGATACTTGCCATCTCCCTGAAGTCCCTTGATAAAAGCAACTCCAAGCTTTGATGTAAGATAAGGATCCTCACCATAGGTTTCCTGACCTCTGCCCCATCTTCCATCACGGAAGATATTGATATTAGGAGACCATATAGTTATTCCCTTATAGAGATCCCTGTCGCCCCTTTTTCTGGACTCATTATACTTTGCTCTGGCTTCAGTAGCTATAACGTCACCTATCTCCTGAAGCGCCTCAACATCAAACATGGCCGCCATGGCAATAGCCTGAGGAAATACTGTTGCAGTGCCCGCTCTTGCAAGACCATGCAATCCTTCATTCCACCAGTTATAAGCCGGAATATCCATTCTTGGAATGGCAGGACTATCAAACCTGATCTGACTGGCAGCTTCCTCTAAATCCATTTCAGCGACCATTTTCTCTGCTAATTCTTTAAATTTTTTATCAAGCATTGTCTTTCACTCCGCATTTCCGAGGTGCCCCGGCTCCCCAACCGGAACACCTCTATAAATACCTTTGATCTTCACTAATGATCAAAAACTACTTTATTACGTTATTATAATAACATAGACCATGCAAGCAATCTTTTCAAATATTGCTTTATATTTTTCAATAAATGCTATATAAGGAATCGCTCCGATTGATACCTCGCTACTTTCAGGATAAACTGTCTCATCCTCCAAAATCGCATAAAGCATAAAAATTATCCCCTTTAATGGATAATTCCATAAAAGGGGATAACTTATTAATTATACGGGTGTCTGCTTAAGCATCATTATTTCGCCCATGCTCCATCAGAGCCAAGATAACATCCATCAATCGAAATGTCATGAGCCATATAGCCTGATGCGTAGAAGTAGAACCATCTTCCGTTTATCTTCATCCACTCATTTGCAGGATACCAGCCGGAACCATCTATAAAGTACCAGCCATAAGTATCCATCTCCCATGAACCAGTGTAAGGATAGTTCACATGATCCCAGGCACCGTTCATATCCAGCCAGTAACCATCTCTATAAGAAGTTACTTCCTTATAACCTTTTTCATTAAAGTAATGCCAGTAATCATCAACCTTGACCCATTCATTTACAGGATAATAGCCTGATGTATCTTCCCACCATATACCTGTTTCATTCTGCATCCAGTAGCCCTTTGGCTGATATGTCCAGCTTCCATCTGCACCAATCCAGTAGCCTTCTATCCACTCATTCTGAGCAAGAGTTCCATCCTCATGTCTGTAATACCATACTCCGGCATCATTCTGGAACCAGCCGGCCTTGATAGTGTTATTCTTATCTTCAGAAGAACCATTTGTATTATTGGTATCACTACCAGATGTTTTATCTGAAGAACCTCCTGATTCCTTACCGGTATTAGTATCTGTCTTGCTGTCTGTGTTCTTATCGTCTGTCTTACTGTCTGTATTCTTATCGTCTGACTTACTGTCTGTGCCCTTGTCGTCTGTCTTACTGTCTGTGTTCTTGTTGTCTGTCTTACTGTCTGTGTTCTTATCGTCTGTCTTACTGTCTGTATTCTTATCGTCTGACTTACTGTCTGTGTTCTTCTCGTCTGTCTTACTGTCAGTATTCTTATCGTCTGACTTGCTGTCTGTGCCCTTGTTGTCTGTATTACTGTCATCCTTATTATCCTGAGAATCTGTATCATTATCCTTTGGATTGGTATTCTCAGCCGGAAGCTTATCGATAGGCTCAGTTTTGGTTTCATTACATACTGTACAGGTATAAGTCTTTACACCTTCTGCAGAAGTAGTTGGCTCCTTGGTTACAACTCCCTCATTCCAGGAATGATTTCCGGTTGCCTTAGCAACAATATCCGCTTCTGTGATTTCATTTTCACCAGCCTCATCGCTATAGAGCTTTCCACATACAGGGCAGGTATAATATTCGATACTGCCATCCTTACCACATGTAGCACTTACCGCCTCAACCTTTTCCAAGGTATGGATGCCACCATCATTTACTGCATAAAGGTAGAAGTCATCTGCTGTTCCCCAGCCTTCTGCTCCATAGTTTATGATAAATCCTATCGTAACATCAGTTTTATCTGTCAATTCAACATTTTCTATTTCCGGATTCTTCCAGTTTCCATTTCCACCCCAGCCGGTAAACTCAATATCCTTGGTATATTCATCATCACCAGCTTTCAGATATATTTTACTTCCTGTCTCACCTTTGGCATCTCCCTGGAACCATCCACTGAAATTATATGTACCGGGATCAAGAGTTATAGTCTGTTCTACAGTGAAGCTCTCGGCTGTAGTACTGTAAAAATGTACACTACTCGCACCATCGTGAGGATTGTCAGTTTCTACCGCTGCACCTTTTCCGCTTTCTATAGTCCAGGGCTCTGTACCATTTTCAAAACTGAAATTAAAATCTGTTAATAGATTCTCCGGCTTAACTGTCAGATTACAAACTGTATCATAACTAATACCATCTCTGACTGCTTTTCCATTTATTACATATTCACCAATATCTGTAACAGCAGTGACATCATCCTCATTCCATGTTACTTCAAGTTCTTCCTTTGTTGCATCGGTAAGAATTGCCTGAACTTTTGTTGGCAGAGCTGCCTCTACACTACCTGAGAGATCAGCGTTATATATAACAGTCACACTCGAATCTTCTATTTTATCTACTGTTACTTCTTTAGCAACGGCACCAGTATTGAGGTAACTGTAAACCTTAAGCGAAGGTAGCGCCTTACCATCAAAATCAAAGAAAGCCTGATTATCTATAGCTGATCCACCGTACCATTTGCCTGCATCATCAGGATCATATCCTGCTGCAAAGCTGCTGGCCCATCCTGAACCATTTTCCTCCCAAAGAGCTTTGTTTTCTTCAAGTGTTGCTCCATTATTTATATTTCCAACCGGAATCCATGCTGCTTCCCAGTAGAATACTCCTACACCACAGTTGGAAGCGCCGTTATTGATGCTGTTTACTGTATCTACTACGTCTCTTACCCATTTAGCCTGACCATTTATTGTAAATGGATAAAGCAGATCATCGCCTGTATCGTTGGTTCCTTTTCTTACTGTATTTTCCCAGCCGTCTCCATCATCAAGCGTCCAGGCATAAGAGGTCTCAGCCACCATAACTTCCTTGTTATATGTATCTGCAACATTTTTCAGAACTCTATTCAGGTTACTGAGTGAACCATGCCAATATGGATAGTAAGAACTTGCAAATACATCATAATCAACTGAGTAATCATCCAGATTTTTAGCATATCCGGCAAGAAGTCCGGACGTTTCAGGATTCGTAAAATGAACTGCAACTTTAATATTTGTTGTATTTTCATCCGATATTTTTCTTATCGCTGAACTGCCTGCATTAAATATCTTGCATATATTCTCTGTTGTGGATTCTCCACAAACCTTTCCATTGGTTTCATTACCAACCTGAACCATTCCAACATCTACTCGGGCATCAAGGAGTGTTTTAAGAGAATTGTAGGTAAAATCATAAACAGCATTCTCTTTATCAGTTATAGAATAATCTGACCATGCCTTTGGTGCCTTCTGCTTTCCGGGATCAGCCCAGAAATCAGAATAATGGAAATCTATAAGTACCTTAAGTCCTGCATCTGATGCAAGTTTACCCATTTCAACAGCAGTCGCAAGATCATTGTTTCCACCACCATAACCATTTCCATCTGCATCATAAGGATCATTCCATACT
>DGRT01000156.1 GCA_002391105.1 Lachnospiraceae bacterium UBA4381
CATATCCTTGATTATCTGGTTTGATGATGTGTTTGCCCAATAGGCCTCAGGGAACTTCATATGATTAATCGCTATACTTGATACATACTTAATGATACTCCATGGATTATATATCTCAGTTTCTCCAAAAAGATATCCGTCATACCACTCTTTTGCCTCAGGTATCCTGTCTTCCAGACCGTAATCTATAAGCATCTGTTCTGTTTCGCTCTGAGTAAAACCAAAAGCTTCTTCATATCCGTTATTGTATATTGAGCTTATCTGCAGATGATTAAGCCCGGTAAATATACTCTCCTTACTTATCCTGAGGCAGCCTGTAACCACGCCAAACTGTAAGGCATCATTGGTCTTAAGCGCAGACTCAAAGAGTGAACGTATAAATCCAACCATCTCGTCATAGAATCCATTATAGTAGGCATTTTCAAGAGGTACATCATACTCATCGAGAAGGATGATTACATTTTCATTGTGGTGCATCTGAAGACATTCAGAAAGCGTTTTTAACGCCGTAGAATAATGTCCTACCTCTTTTAAAAATTCTTTTTTTTCTTCTTCTTTACTTTCAAACTTTCTATCAATCCGTTCAAAAGAATTTTTATATAGTTTACTGAATACTTCCCTTTTTTCTTCACTTAGTAAATCTGATTTTTCAAGATATGCATGTCTTTCAAACTCGGACATTATCTCCTCTCTGAGCTTTATAAATGCATTATAAAAATCAGGTTGTTTTGCCGATTTAAGTGAAAGCTTGATAACAGGATATTTTCCCATCATGGAAAGAATCTTATCAGATGCTCCCATAATCTTCTTTCCTTCAAAGTATCTTTTCTTGTCTATAACATTACCATTATAATCATACTCAAGTTCAAAGAATGTGCGAAGCATAGAAAGTGCAAGAGTCTTACCGAAACGTCGTGGTCTGGTAAAAAGTGTCACTTCGCCACCTCTTTCAACAATATCATTAATAAGCATTGTCTTATCAATGTAATACATGTCTTCATCTATGAATTTTTTATAATTCTCATATCCTATACCAATCTTTTTCACTATCCGCACCTTCTTCCCTTTTACATTGGTTTAACATTATTTACTGCTCTAACCTCTGTTCTAAGGAACGTAGTTCTGTTCCTCATTGCAGTTAAGCCCCCTTGTTGATTACATAGTATAGCAAATATCTTTATATGCCGCCATAGAAAAACAAAAAAGCAACTGCCATCACATATTGGTAGCATACCATATGATTAACAGTTGCTTTTTATACTATTACTTTACTGAAACACTATGTGCCATTCAGTACTGTTATTTTGTTATTAAGCTTGTTTTAGAGAATTATTCCCATGCTCCACTAGCATTTACCCAGTTGCCTCCCACATAGGTATTGGTTGCCATGTAGCCTGTGTCGTAGAAATAGTAGCAGCTTCCATCTATCCAGAGCCACTGATTTACCGGATACCAGTCTGCATCATCCTCGTACCACCAGCCGGTTCCATTCGTCATCCAGTGACCGCCACTGTAGGTTTCATCCCACGCTCCGTCACTTCCCAGCCAGCAGCCATCACGATATTCTGAGTAGTCCATGTATCCGTCTGCTGTGAAGTAGTACCACTTACCGTCTATCTTCAGCCACTGTGATACCGGATACCAGCCATCAGAGTCTTCATACCACCAGCCTGTTTCGTTGGATTTCCATGCTCCAATTCCTGTGTAATCGGTATTTCCGTCAGTTCCATACCACTGACCATCTACCCATTCATTCTCATAATCAGGCTTTTCATCCTTCTTATCTGAATCATCAGATGCTTTCTTGTCGGTTTCATCAGATGCCTTCTTATCAGTATCATCTGATGCCTTCTTGTCGGTTTCATCTGTTTCCTTCTTCTCAGCAGCTGCAAGTGCCTTTTCTGCAGCTTCAAGTTTCTTTAATGTTTCAGCAGGAACCTTTGCTTTCTGATCATCGGTAAGTGCATCGTATGCTTTTCTTGCTGCCTCGATTGCTTCCTTATCTGTAGTTGCCACCTTGGTGCTTGATGGAAGGGCATTAATGGTTTCTTCCGCCTTCCTTGCTGCGGCTGTATCTGTCTCTTCCTTCTTCTTAGCAGCCTCTTCCTCTGCTGCTTTCTTTTCAACCTCTTTTATCTCAACAGTTACACACGCTGCAGATGTATTGTTATGATCGGAATCCCCTTTAACCATATACCAGACATAATAGGTTCCGATATCGGTTGCTGTAGGGATGGATGTGGAATAAGGTTGTGTCGCTCCGTTTGCATCGCCGAGGGCGTACTGCATCTCGCCGCCTGTCGCTGTTCCGGTGGTCACAAGCTTCTGCGCAGAGCCGGTGTAATTAAGGTTCTTTGCTGTAGGAGGAGTAACTGTCGGTTCCGCTCTGTTTATTGTTACAACAGCAGAGCCTTTGGCAGTCAGATACCCCTCTGCTTCAATCTGATAATACACGATTTTCGGGCTATCGTTTACATTTGTAATGGTCGGACAGGTTTCTGACGTGCAGCTGTCAGCAGACTCTCCATACTTGACAATTGCACCGCTTGTCGGATCGGTAATTGTTACCGCAATCCCGTGTGCCTGCCCGTCATAGGTGCCTTCATAATCGGTTGCAGAAGCTGTTACCGCTTTAATTTCCACAGGATTGCTTGCATAGTCCGTCTCCTTCTCACCGTTCACATCCTCCGCAAGGATATAGACATGGTAATCTGTTCCCCAGGTTCCGCTTATGCTGCTGTCCAGGGTAAATGTACCGGTGCCGGATGTTCCAAAGCTTTCTACAGTAAGCTTTTCATATTGAAGGAGCCTTGCTCTGCCACTCCAGCCGCTCTCCGTCCATGTGCCGTCCGTCACCACCACGGAAATCTGCGTGGGATTCGCGCTGGTACTGTTGTCCGTAATGGTATAGGGGATGCTGACTTTATTATCGGCGTCCTTTGTCACCGCACCGGCGGCTATTGACAAACCGCCATCCTTCAGCGTCAGCTTATACTCCGCTCCCGGACTCCCGGCAGCGATTCCTGATTCAGATGAGATTAAAGATGAGAAGATGACAGATGACAGATTGACATTAAAAGCGGGACTCACACCAAGGCTGCTTTTCACACTGGTGCGAAACACTTCGCCGCTGGTGGTCACATTGCCGGCGAAACTATCATCGTAGGAACTGGGCGACCGCAGCCACCAACGCGAAGCACTTCCAGTCTTCTTCCTATTCCCGACCACTTTATCTGTTGTACTGTATCCATAAGCTATATTTGACGCATCCTCTGCATCCAGCAGGAAAATCTGCTCTCCGGTAAGCGGCGTATAATTGACAAAAGCACCCTTTGTAAATTCTGCCACCTGTCCGGCTTCGCTTCCTATCACAAGTTTATGGGCTGCCACTGTACTTCCTGCTATGGCACTTTTCTCTGCTGGGGTGAAATTGCCTTCCTTTGTAAGAAAGCTTTCTCCGTTAAGACCTGCCTTCACATCACTGTATGCCCATTCATTCGATTTCGATGCGCCTGAATTCGCATATTCATCATTATCAAACGCAGCATCATAAAGCACGTTGTCACAGTCAAGAAACAGGCTCCCTCCGGTTACCCCAAACTTATTCGAAGCCTTATCCAGCACCCGGTATTTCGTAGGATTCGTGCCGTCGTATTTTCCATAATATACATAGCTTCCTTTCCATCCATCTGTTGTATTAGCCGGCTGAACCGGATTTGTGATGGCTCCCGTGCCAAGACCGGTAATGGTCTTTTCCGATGCCGCACTCTCCGCCCTTGCCGTCATCACAAACGGTGTCCCGGGAAGCGTGCCGGAAACCATGGCAAGTGCCAAAGCAAACGACAAAATGCCTTTGCCGATCCCGCCTCCCTTACCCTTATGGCGGTTCCTCTTCATTTCTCTCATTTCGTTCTTCCATCCTTTCTGCATTTACTCATTCTCACTATCCTTTTTCGGTTCATGGGTCAGTACAAAGGAGCCCATCACCTTCTTTCGAAGCTTACAAGTATGCCCGTGTCTTAAATGTCCCCTGTATCAAGCTTAAGTTCCGATAGTTTCTCCTTCATAAGAGCAAGCGCATGGTTTAGATATTCCTTATCCGGATGAACCAGTATCCCGTCATCCCTTTCCCAAAGCATATGGCGTAATTTTACTAATTTTCTGTCATTTTTGCAAGATATATGCGATAAATGTCATAATTTTTTAGGGGCGAATGTCAACAAAAGAATTAAAGCACTCGCGCGAGCGGGTGCTTCTATTATCTTACGCTTGAATCAAGCATTACGCTGATTTAGCAAAGGAACATTTAGAAAAGAAAGCAGGGTATAATGCTCTTTAAGAACACTATATCCTGCTTCCAAGGGGACAAAGGGTTTGTCTTATCTGCTCCATGCTCCACTGGCATCTACACTGTAACCATCTATAACTGTATCAGTTGCAAGATAGCCATTTTCGTAGAAATAATACCAGTTACCATCTATATACAACCAGCACTGTGAAGGATACCAGCCTGTGCTGTCCTCATACCACCAACCTGTACTGTCGCTCTTCCAGCCTCCACTATACTGAGCATCCATAGCACCGCTTGCTCCCAGCCAGTAACCGTCGCGATAACAGCTATACTCCATATATCCGGATGCATCAAAATAGTACCACTCATTATCTATCATTACCCAGGTTGAGTTAGCATAGCTTCCATTTTCATACTCATACCACCAGCCTGTACTGTCCTGTTTCCAGGTTCCAGGTCCGAAGAAGCCTCTATTACCTCCGCCTTCGCCGGGCATTCCAGAGCCTCTTCCCATTCCACCGGGACCACCGCCTGATGCGCTTTTAGTTGCTTCGGCTGTAGTTGTTGATGCGGCAGGGGTATAGGAGTCATCTGAATAATAAAGTGAATATGTAAGGTCATCAGATAAATCGGCAGCGGCAAATATTACCTGATTTGCGCTTTTGACACCCGCTGACTCATAAACTTCATTTCCGGTACTGTCCCATATATGTATTCCGGTTCCATTACTTATCGAAACATTACTGAATACAACGGATTTTCCACTTGAAACAGTCTGCCCCATACCTGAGCTACCAACAGTAAGAAGCGTACCACCTGTAAGCGTACAGCTCCCATCATAGTCAAGAGATGCATTGCCGCCATCGACTGATCCGAAAACCTCAGTCTTACCTCCTGTAATATATATATCCTTATTGGAGTCTATTCCATCGCCGCCGGAATTGACGTACCAGTTACCACCGGATATATTTATGCAGTAAGAATAATCCACAAGATCACCATTTGCCGCATTGATTCCATCATCATTTGAATTAACTGTAGCATTTCCCGAATAGAGATTAACAGTGGCTCCCTCTATTCCTTCTTCGCAGCTCTGGATATCAATAGATGGACCTGTCTCGCTTCCATTCGCACCGATAGTAGTAACATATTCAGAATGAATCGCATCATCACCTGCATTTATAGTGAAGCTTCCACCTGTGATAGTAACTGCATTCTCTGCATTTATGGCATCATCTGCCGCATTAATGTTAAAGGTACCACCATTTATTTCAACTATTCCCTGAGACTCTGTATCATCCTCATCAGGTTCTGACTTGATACCCTCATTTTCTGCTTTGATATCATAAGTACCACCATTTATTATCAGATTTCCGTCACTGGCTATAGCCGTATTGAGTGCATTAACATTTATAGTTCCACTATTCAGGTTGATCACTGCCATAGACGCACCCTTGATACCATTCTTACATCCTGAAGCATCAATATTCAGTGTCCCGGTTCCATTTATGGTAAGTGTCGAACCACTCTTCACCTTGATTCCGGCGCCTTCAAAGTCTTCATTAGTCTCCTCAGTTGCAGGATCCTCCTTACTGTAAAGACTGTTTGTGCCGGAAAGCTGTATAGTCACATCAGATGCCTTCTTGATAACAACCGGAGCTGTGGTTGAGGAACCAAGAGACAACCCATCAAATATCAGCGTTACTCCGGTCAGTTCCTTTGCTACCTCAATATTTCCCTCGCTGCAGGAGCCTGTGATCCTATAGGTTCCAGCTTCCTTGATAGTAAGCGTCGTTCCACTTATCTTGTAACCCTCTCCGCTTTCTCCGGCGACTATTTTGTCATCTGAAAATGTTATAGTTTCATATCCTGCGGCTCTTGCTTTCACCGGACTCAGCATGCTGAGTATAAGCATACTTACTATCATAAATACTGCAAGTCTCACATTTATATCTATGGACTTACTACTTCCTAAATCTACAATTTTCACTCTCCCCGTCCTCCTCTCAGCTTATATTATATTTACGATCATTCTCATTAATTATGTCCACTCAACTGACTAAACCCAAAGTAACATAGAAACCTTAAACGAAGCTTAAACTTCAAAAGATATTTTGACACCATCATTCTAATATGCCATAATTTTGTGACAAGGGGACAGGCACCTTGTCACATATTGTGACAGGGGGACAGGCACCTTGTCACTTAATATTTACGATCATTCTCATTAATTATGTCCACTCAACTGACTAAACCCAAAGTAACATAGAAACCTTAAACGAAGCTTAAACTTCAAAAGATATTTTGACACCATCATTCTAATATGCCATAATTTTGTGACAAGGGGACAGGCACCTTGTCACATATTGTGACAGGGGGACAGGCACCTTGTCACTTAAAAAGAGTTAGAAAGTGTGAAAATAAAATGGATACAAGAACAGCAATTATCGCAATCATAGTAAAGAGCACTGAATCAGCCGAGAATATCAACCAGTTGCTTCACGAATACAGAGAATATATTATTGGAAGAATGGGCATCCCATATCATAAGAAAAATGTAAATATCATCAGCATCGCTATAGATGCCCCTCAGGACAAAATCAACTCCCTTGCCGGACGAATCGGACGCATAGAGGGAGTTACAACAAAGACAGTTTATGCCCCAGAGGACTAACAGCTTAATTCATAAAGACTCGCAGCATAAATAGGAGGTATAACATGAGCCTTAATGATACACCATCCGGAGAGCGTCTTCGCATCAGCTTCTTCGGTAAAAGAAACAGCGGCAAATCCAGTCTGGTAAATGCCATCACAAACCAACAGGTATCAGTTGTGTCCGATACTCTAGGAACTACAACAGATCCGGTAAATAAAGCTATGGAACTGCTTCCTCTGGGACCGGTTCTCATTACCGATACTCCCGGATTCGATGACAGTGGTTCTCTTGG
>DGRT01000028.1 GCA_002391105.1 Lachnospiraceae bacterium UBA4381
ATAAGAAGAAATTTGATCTTATCAAAAAGGTTCGTTCAGACCTCAGACAGCCTATAGCCATCATGCTTGATACAAAGGGACCTGAGTACAGGATAAAGACCTTTGAAAATGGCTCGATAACCTTAAAAGAAGGTGATGTATTTACCTTTACTACTGATGAAGTGGTTGGAAATCAGGAAAGAGTATCTGTCAGCTACAAGGGACTTATTGATAATCTGGAAATCGGGGACAGAATACTTGTTAATAACGGACTTGTAATATTTGAAGTCAAGAAATTGGAAGGAAGTAACGCTATCTGCGAATGTCTTGCGGGTGGGGTGCTTTCGGACAGAAAGTCCATGAATTTTCCTAATAAGGTTCTGGATCAGCCATTTCTTAGTGAACAGGATAAGAAGGATCTTCTGTTCGGAATACAGAATGGTGCTGACTATGTAGCTGCTTCGTTTGTTTCTACGAAGAAGGATGTTCAGGAAATGAGAGACTTTCTGGATGCAAACGGCGGCAAGGAGGTCGAAATCATTGCCAAGATAGAGAACCGTTCAGGTGTTGATCATGTAGAGGAAATCTGTGAACTGTCTGATGGTATAATGATTGCCAGAGGTGATCTGGGAGTTGAGATACCCGGAGTGGAGGTTCCTCCGGTTCAGAAGTATCTTATATCCAAGTGCCGTATGCTGGGTGTAAGAGTTATAACTGCTACAGAAATGCTGGAATCCATGATCAAGAACCCCAGACCTACAAGAGCTGAGATATCCGATGTGGCAAATGCTGTTTATGACGGTACTTCTGCGGTAATGCTTTCCGGCGAGACAGCTTCGGGCAAGTATCCTGTTCAGGCTCTTCAGACTATGGTTCAGACTATAGAGTTCACGGAGTCCAAGATCAATTATAAGAAGAGATTCAGAGAGGCTGATTTTGAAGTAAGAAGCACACTTGATGCTATATCTCATACAACCTGTACTATGGCTATTGATGTAGATGCCAAGTGTATCATAGTTAATTCGCTGAGCGGAAGAACTGCCAGAATGGTAAGCCGTTTCAGATGTCCTGTAGATATAATAGGAATGACTACATCTGCGAAGGTCTGGAGAAAGCTGAATCTTTCCTGGGGACTTACTCCTGTTATGTGTGGTATGTATGACAGTCTGGAGGAGATGTTCCGTAATTCTGAGAGGGAAGCTGCTGCGGCACTTGGACTTCAGAAGGGTGATAATGTAGTTATCACCGGCGGAGGAACCAATGGTGAAAGTGGCGATACTAATCTTATCAAAGTAGAAGAAATTGATCAGGTATGGTAAGAGATGTGTCAGATTAGAATAAAAGAAATCAATCAGGTCTGGTAAAGGAAAATATTAGGTTTAATAAAAGAGATTGATCAGATCTGGTAAAAGGAAAAGCCGGATTTAGATAAAAGAGATTGATATAAAAAGGTGGTGACGTAAATGGAATATGACGCGCAACAGGGTATAGATTATCACTTGTGTCATTTGAATAAAATAATAGACAGAATATCTGGTGTTCCATTTGCGTGCATATGTGACCTGGCATTAACAGAAATGTAGTGCCGCCGGAGCTTTCTGTCTAAATATGATAGGAGGTTCTGAAATGGATGAGAAGAAGATAGACATAGAACTGGTGAAAGAGCTTCTGACCGGTAGAAAGTTTGCTGAGCTGAGACATTTGCTGAGTGAGGCAAATCCTGTAGATATAGCGGCGCTTATGGGCGAGGTTCCGGAGGATAAGCTGCTGCTGTTTTACAGAATGCTTCCGAAGGGCGAGGCTGCGGATATTTTTTCGGAGATGGATCCGGAGGAACAGGAGACTCTTATACGAAGCTTCAGTGATCGGGAGATCAGAGAAGTAATAGAAGAAATGAATATTGATGATGCGGTTGATCTTGTGGAAGAGATGCCTGCGGTGGTAGTTAATAAGATACTTCGGCATGCTGATCCGGAAACAAGAAAGGAGATAAATGAACTCCTTAAGTATCCGGAAGACAGTGCAGGCTCTGTAATGACTACGGAGTATATGAGTCTCAAGAGTGATATGACCGTATCGGATGCATTTGAAAGGATTCGCCGTACGGCTGATGAAAAGGAGGATATCTATACCTGCTACGTTATAGATCCCTTCAGACAGCTAAAGGGTACGGTAAGTCTTAAGGACATGTTTCTGGTTCCCAAGGATACAGAAATCGGTGATCTGATGGAGACTCATGTTATATCTGCCAGGACTCTGGATGATCAGGAAAAGGTCGTTAAGGATATGGCTAAGTATAATCTGACTGCCATTCCTGTTGTCGATCAGGAGAATCGTCTGGTTGGTATAGTAACAGTCGATGATGCTATCGATGTCCTCCAGGAAGAGAATACCGAGGATATCGAAATGATGGCAGCTATCACTCCTACAGATAAGCCTTATATCAATACGAGTTTTTTTGAAACCTACAAAAAAAGAATCCCCTGGCTTCTGCTGCTTATGATATCTGCGACATTCACAGGTGCAATTATTACAAGATACGAAAGTGCGCTGGGAAAATATGTTATACTTACGGCATATATTCCGATGCTTATGGATACCGGAGGAAATGCGGGGTCGCAGGCTTCCGTTTCGATAATACGTGGTATATCTCTGGATGAGATTGAATTTGGGGATATATTCAGAATACAGGGAAAAGAGTTTCTGGTGGCGCTTCTTTGCGGTGTTACCCTTGCGGTTGCAAACTTTGTAAAGCTTCTGCTCTTTGATAAGGTAAGTATGGTGATTGCACTGGTTGTGTGCTGCACACTTGTGCTTACTGTTACAGTGGCAAAGCTGGTTGGATGTACGCTGCCGATTCTTGCCAAAAGGATCGGATTTGATCCGGCAGTCATGGCGAGTCCGTTTATTACTACTATAGTGGATGCTATTTCGCTTATGATATATTTTCAGTTTGCATCACATATACTTGATATGTAGTGATTAACGGATGACCTGAAGAGCTATGGCAGAATTATTAAATAGGGGACAGATTGAAGGTGAATCAAACGGAAAAAGATACAAGACAAAAAATAATAGATGCGGTTAGAGAGATAGCAAAGACCTGTCCGGTGGATAAAATTACTGTAAAGCAGATATCTGAGCTTGCAGGTGTTACAACGCAAACATTTTATAATCATTTTTCAGACAAATATGCTCTGGTTGTGGGAGCATACGAGGACAGAATACAGAAGCTTTTTGACTTGCGTCATAATGATGAGATAACCTGGAAAGAATTTATCGAGCTTTTTATTGACGATTATGCCCAGAATGCGAGATATGTTATGAACGCATCCAAGAATACCTATGGCGAGGATTCTTATGTGTCCAATACTTCAAAGTTTTTGTGTGAATGTATGGAGGAGGAGTGTAAGACACATAAAGGCGTGGATACTTTACCTCGTGATATCAGAATGTTGATAAAGCTCTATGTTGGTGGAGTGGTAAATGTAATGCTTCTGTGGCTATCCGGGAAAACGGACTTTTCCAAGGAGGAAATGGTGGATATCCTTTTATCGGGTGTTCCGGAAAAAATAAGAGAATAATATTTGAGCTGATAAGTTAACAGGTTCGGCGGATTATGAGAGGAGCCGGTTTCTCATAAGACTGATTATAAATCGGAGGACATGCTTTACGGAGTATGTCCTTTTTATTTTAAAGCAGGCTTTCCCGGCGATATGATAGTCATATCTGTGTGACTTAAGCGGATATTAAAAAAATATTAGCACTCACTATTGACGAGTGCTAATAAATGTGATATAACATATACATAACAAACATAAAGTAGTTTACAGGCTCCGGCTGCAGCCCTCCTGGAACAAGAGCAGGCGGTTTGGAGAATGTAAACGCTGGATAGTTGGAAACATAGTAAAAGTATTAGAAAAGGTATAATGAGGTTAATAGAAAAGGAGTGAATGTTATGTATTATCCAAGTATTTTTAATGAAGATTTTGCAAATAGTTTTATCAATGAGTTGTTCGGACTTCCGGTTGATTACGGCAAGAAGATCAGAAATGATCTGGTAGATACCAGGAGATGCACAACGGATATCAAGGAATTCGAGGACAGATATGAATTCGATATGGAGTTCCCTGGATTCGAGAAGGAAGAAATCAAAGCAGAGCTTAGAAAGGGTTATCTTGTAGTCAGCGCAGAGCATGCTGAAACCAAGGAGGAGCCAAAGAAGCAGGAGGGTTCTGAGGCTGAAGCAGGAACGGAAGAAGGAACAGAGGCTGCTTCTGTAGAGAAAACTGAACCTATCAAGTATATCTGCAGAGAGAGATTCCACGGAAAGACAGAGAGAAGCTTCTATGTTGGTAAGGAGATAACCAAGGAGGACATCAAGGCTAAGTATTCCAATGGTATTCTTACACTTCAGATTCCAAAGAAGCTTGAAAGACGTGAATCAGAAAATGAGACTATCTCGATTCTGTAGTGATTTGTATATCATGTTGGTGTCGGGGCGCGGATAAGCGCTCCGGCATTTTTATATTACAAAAATATTTGTAAAGTTTGACTAAAAACTTACGTTAAAGGTTATCAATATAGACTATTTTTGTTTGTAATTTACTACTATAAATGATAAACTATAAATACTTGGGTTTGGGAGTGAATGAAACTAAGTCATGGAAAATAGACGTTTTATAAAAAAACTGGAAAAGAATATTGGAATCAAAAAGATCAAGACACAGATCAAGACCATTAATCTGCTTTTTGTCTTCCTGATAATGGGTGGTGCCTTTGCTATCTATCTGAACCATACAGGCCTATGGCTGTCCTATGGTGTTATAGTAGCTGCGGTTTCCATGATTGTACTTGCTCTGTTTCTGTCCTACAGGATCAGGCTTCAGGTTCGGCTTGAGAATATGAAGCTGGATTACAGAAATTATATTGTTAAGCCTTATGCGGAGGCATATTTTATTTGCGGAAGCTTTTCCAAGAATGGAAGCCTCACTGAAAGGGAGATAGTAAGTACCAATATGTTTTCAGATATAGGGCAGTATAAATATTCTTCCTGTAACGAGCTGAAGGGCGAGCATAAAGGGGTGTCGTTTTCCAATTCGGATGTATTTGAAGATTGCGAAGAGAACAATATTCATATGCATGGAAGATTTTTTGAATTCAATATTACAAATGACTGCATCAATCCGGTTGTATTTGTTACAGCATCTGCTCCGCCGCTGGAGTGTCAGAATACAAGAGTTCATCAGATCAATACCAAGAATGATGTCATCAATCGTATGTTTAAGGTATATGCCTTTGATGAAAATGAAGCTAACAATTTTCTGACAGAAAATATGATATATAAGCTTAGACAGATAGCAAGTCTTCAACTTGGCAAGTTTATCAGAATGTGCTTCCATGATAACAGAGTATATATTTACTTCACTACAGAAACACATACCTATGAGGAAGTTCTTACTAAAAGGCATGACGTAGGAACAGAGCTTGACAAATTAAAAGAAAAGTTTAAGATAGTCGGTATGCTTATAGATATCCTGTAAATGAGGCGATAAACATTTGACAGGTGTGATATAATAGACCTCGGTTGCGAAGCAATCAAGGACCATGAGTGAAGCGTGAGATATAACAGGGGGAAGAGCTTATAGATATCAGTTTGTAAGACTTATATAGTCTTTGCAGATGAGTGGATTTGTATAATAGAAAGAGGAAACAAAGTGACAGAGGAAGTTTTTAATGCAGGAAATGCAGATATGAATAATATCACAACTACTGAGATGGGCCAGGAACCCCAAGGCCAGGAAGCTGGATTTACAGCTTATACAGAAAAGGACGCAGGCGCTGTTTATGGAGGGAAAAGGGAGAAACCGGATCCTTCGACACTTGTACCTGATGAGGATGGAATAAAGGAATATGTTACAAAGGATATGATAATTGGCGATATCATAAGCTGGTATCCTGATACAGCACTTGTCCTTATGAAGTGCGGCATGCATTGTATTACCTGTGGTATATCTCAGTTCGAGAGCCTCGAACAGGCATGTGAGGTACACGGGCTCTATGTCGATGATGTGGCGAAGGTGGTAAATGATTATCTGACACAGACACTTGAGCCAAAGCAGGAGGGCGAGTAAGAGCTGTCCTCAAATATAGCAATATAATCATATCAAAATGAGAGGAATAAATTATGTACGACAAGGTTTCAAACAAACTGAACTTTGTGGAAAATGAAGAAAAAGTCCTGAAGTTCTGGAAAGAAGAAAATGTGTTTGAGAAAAGTATAGACGAGAAGCAGGAGCTTCCTACCTATACTTTCTATGATGGCCCTCCAACAGCAAATGGTAAACCCCATATTGGCCATGTGCTGACCAGAGTCATCAAAGATATGATTCCACGTTATCAGACTATGAAGGGGCATAAGATCATCCGTAAAGCCGGATGGGATACTCATGGACTTCCGGTAGAGCTGGAGGTTGAGAAGGAAATCGGAATAGATGGAAAGGAACAGATCGAAGAGTACGGTATTGATCCTTTTATCAAAAAGTGTAAAGAATCAGTCTGGAAATATAAGGGTATGTGGGAGGAATTCTCCGGCAAGGTCGGCTTCTGGGCTGATATGGACGATCCTTATGTAACTTATCACAATAATTATATTGAATCAGAGTGGTGGGCACTTAAGAAGATCTGGGATATGGGACTTCTTTATAAGGGCTTTAAGGTTGTACCTTATTGTCCTCGTTGTGGTACTCCTCTTTCATCACATGAGGTGGCCCAGGGATATAAGTCAGTCAAAGAAAGATCTGCAGTAGTGCGTTTCAAGGCAAAGGTGGCAGAAGGAGAAGAACAGTACTACTTCCTGGCCTGGACAACTACACCATGGACTCTTCCTTCCAATGTGGCTCTTTGTGTTAATCCGGAGGAGAGCTATGTAAAGATAAAGGCTTGTGATGGATATACCTATATCATGGCAGAAGCTTTGGTTGAAAAGGTTATCGGTGGACTTCTCGAGGCAAAGGATGGAGAAGGGAATGCTAAGTTCCAGCCTCTTGCTGACGGTAAGGCATATGAGATTCTTGAGAGATATGTTGGTAAGGAGCTTGAGCACAGAGAATATGAGCCTCTTTATGCAGCAGCAGGTGAGGCTGCAGCAAAGCAGAGGAAGAAGGGACATTATATAGTAGCAGATGACTATGTAACTATGTCAGATGGTACCGGTATAGTTCATATCGCTCCAGCATTTGGTGAGGATGATGGACGTGTTGGCCGTAAGTATGATCTTCCTTTTGTACAGTTTGTAGATGCAGAGGGTAATATGACCCAGGAGACACCATTTGCCGGTCTCTTTGTAAAGGATGCGGATCCAAAGGTTCTTGTGGATCTGGACAGCCGTAGCCTTCTCTTTTCAGCACCAAAGTTTGAACATGATTATCCTTTCTGCTGGAGATGCGATACACCGCTTATCTACTATGCAAGAGAGTCCTGGTTTATAAAGATGACTGAAGTAAGTGACCGTATGGTTGCTAACAACAATACTGTAAACTGGATTCCTGAGGGTATTGGTAAGGGACGTTTTGGTGAATGGCTGAAGAATGTTCAGGACTGGGGACTCAGCCGTGACCGTTACTGGGGTACACCGCTTAATGTCTGGGAGTGCGAGGAAAATGGCAATAAGATAGCCATCGGCTCTATAGCAGAGCTTCGTGAAAAGGGATATATCCTTAAGGATGGTGAGAAACAGCCGGTTCCTGAAGATATTGAGCTTCATCGTCCATATGTAGATGAGATTATTATAGATGACCCTGAAAGTGGACTCCCTATGCACAGAGTTCCTGAGGTTATAGACTGCTGGTTCGACTCAGGTGCCATGCCATTTGCACAGTGGCATTATCCATTTGAGAATGAAGATATATTTAATGACAACTTCCCTGCAGACTTCATATCAGAGGCTGTTGATCAGACCCGTGGATGGTTCTATTCACTGATGGCAATATCTACACTTCTCTTTGACAAGGCTCCTTATAAGAATGTTATAGTTCTGGGGCATGTTCTGGATGAGAATGGTGAGAAGATGAGTAAGTCCAAGGGCAATGCAGTGGATCCTATGGAGGCTCTTGGCAAGTTTGGAGCTGATGCTATAAGATGGTATTTCTATACCAACTCACAGCCGTGGCTTCCTAACAAGTTCAGTGAGACAGCAGTTACAGAAGGCCAGAGAAAGTTCATGGGAACACTCTGGAATACATATGCATTTTACACCTTATATGCAGAGATAGACCAGTTTGATCCTACCAGGTATTCACTTGATAAGGCTTCACTTTCTGTAATGGATAAGTGGCTTCTGTCAAAGCTGAATACTACCGTAAAGGTATTTGATGAGAATCTGGGAGCCTACAAGATTCCTGAAGCTGCTGCGGCACTTACAACCTTCGTAGATGATCTTAGCAACTGGTATGTAAGAAGATGCAGAGAAAGATACTGGGCTAAGGGCATGGAGCAGGAT
>DGRT01000164.1:0-12929 GCA_002391105.1 Lachnospiraceae bacterium UBA4381
ATAAATGCCTTGTTGACCATATCCATTTCCTTCTGGCAGTCACCATATGTAAAGTCAACCTGCTTTCCGCCAACCCAGCAGTTCTCATCTCTCATATCTCTTGGAACTGTCCAGTCAAGAGTGATATTGGTAAATGGTGACTGAGTACCCCATCTTGAAGGTGTATTAACACCAAAGATAAAGGACTGTATGCATTGTTTTACTTCCTTCTGTGTAAGGTTATCTATTCTTACAAAAGGAGCAAGGTATGTATCAAAGGAGGAAAATGCCTGTGCACCGGCCCATTCATTCTGCATAATACCAAGGAAGTTAACCATCTGATTACACAGAGTTGATAGATGTCCTGCAGGAGCAGATGTAATCTTTCCCGGAATACCGCCAAGTCCTTCCTGAATAAGCTGCTTAAGTGACCATCCTGCACAGTAACCTGTAAGCATACTAAGGTCATGAATATGGATATCTGTATTTCTGTGCGCTTCAGCTATCTCATTATCATAAATCTCAGTAAGCCAGTAATTGGCTGTAATAGCACCTGAGTTAGATAAGATAAGACCACCTACACTGTAGGTAACAGTTGAGTTCTCCTTAACTCTCCAGTCATTAACCTTAAGATAATTAGAAACCAGATCCTTATAGTTAAGCATGGTATTCTTAACATTACGAACCTTCTCACGCTGCTTTCTGTAAAGGATATAAGCCTTAGCCACATCAGAATATCCGGCCTCGGAAAGAATCTTCTCTACGCTGTCCTGGATATCCTCCACAGTGATAAAACCATCCTTGATCTTATCCTCAAAATCACTTGTTACACGAAGTGCAAGCATATCAATAACTGTCGGATGATATTGCTTATTACTACCCACAAATGCCTTCTCTATGGCTGCACTGATCTTGCTTACATCAAAATCGACTTTGACGCCATCACGTTTGACTACCTGATACATTAAACCATTCCTCCTAAAAAATTATCTAATTTATCGCCCCCATAAGGTGGTATGTATGAAGATAACACGAAAACAAAAAAAAAGCAATATCTAGTATTCATTTTTTTTAATAAATACTAGATATTGTATCTAAAAGTTTTTTATCCACGGACCTCAGCCCGCTTGACAAAGGGCTCTACGAGGCTTTTCAGGGCTTCCAGCTCTTCATGGCTGTAACCCTCCAGTCCGCTGTATCTGACGCTCTCTCGATCCACAAAGCCCTGCAGAAAGTACCTTTTAGCACCTGCTATCCATCTGGCTATAGACTGGAAGGACAGTTCATCGTGAAATTGTTTAACTACCGTAGTACGAAATTCATAGTCCACCTGATCAGAAAGCAGGAACCTGATACTCTCATCTATCTTATCAGTATCAAAATCCTCTATACCGATAGTTTCCCCATATCTTTCCGGAGAATTCTTCACGTCCATAGCGACGTAATCTATAAGACCCTTTCCAACCAGATCCTTAAGACGATCCGGATGATTCCCGTTAGTATCTAGCTTTATGGCAAAGCCCATATCCCTGATGCTTCTGATAAGCCCCTCCAGGTCATTTCTGAGGAGCGGCTCACCGCCTGTAAATGCCACCCCGTCCAGAAGTCCCTTTCTTCCTTCGAGAAATCCAAGAAGCTCTGTATCATCCATAACTACCGGAGCCGATCCATCCACCAGCTCCCAGTTATGACAAAAAGGACACCTCATATCGCAGCCTCCCAGAAAAACTGTACAGGCAACCTTGCCGGGAAAGTCCAGCAGGGTCATTTTCTGCAAACCATGTATATTCATATATTATTCTCCGGTAATTATTCAGGTCATGCATTCGCCAAACCCGTTTTACTTACAAAAAGGTAATTTAAAGCTAATTAAAAACTAGTTCACACTGAAGAGAAGCTGTCCGTAGCTTGGGAACGGCCAGTCTCTCTGCGAAGTAAGCATTTCCGCTTCATCCACATACTTACGAAGAGTGTCCATTCTCGGAAGCATTACATCACGAACAAACTCTGATGACTCGAATACATTATTAAAGGTCTTGAAGGTAGCCAGAGCGTCTTCAAGCTGAACAACAGCATCGAGTATATAATCCGTAAGATCCGCAAGTCTCTCCATGGTTGATACTTCGTAATTGCATTTTACATTCGGACTTACCTGTCTCATCAGAACTGTAGTCTGTGAAAGTCTGTAAAGATATCTCTCCATTGCAGGCAGATAATTCTTACGAACCATATCCACCATAGTAAGTCCCTCTATATTTACAGTCTTGACATAGTTCTCCAGCATTATCTCACAGCGGCTGTGTATCTCCGCATCTGTAAATATCTTGTGTCTCTTAAGCATTTCAGCATTTTTCTCATCCAGAAGATGCGGCATGGCATCAGCAGTCGTTTTAAGGTTTGAGAGTCCTCTTACCTCTGTAGCCTCCTTAACCCATTCCTCTCCATAGCCATTTCCATCAAAGAGAATTCGCTCATGTTTTGTAATCACATCCTTAATGAGATCATGCAGATCGTTCTCAAAATCCTCTGACTTCTCCAGAATGTCAGCATACTGGCGAAGGCTTTCAGCAACAGCCGCATTGAGCATGATATTGCAGCAGGCGATACTGTTGGAGGAACCCAGTGATCTGAACTCGAATTTATTACCTGTAAAGGCAAATGGTGATGTTCTGTTTCTGTCAGTAGTATCTCTGCTGAATCTTGGAAGCGCATGCACTCCCAGCTTGATCTTTACTTCCTCCCTGCCCTGATAAGGAGTATCATTTTTAATAGCCTCAAGTATCCCTGTCAGCTCATCTCCAAGAAAGACAGAGATAATAGCAGGAGGAGCTTCATTTGCACCAAGTCTGTGATCATTTCCTGCTGTTGCAACAGACAGTCTCAGAAGATCCTGATAATCATCTACCGCCTGGATCACTGCAGAAAGGAAAAGCAGGAACTGGGCATTCTCTGAAGGTGTCTCACCCGGAGACAGAAGATTGATTCCCGTATCTGTTCCTATCGACCAGTTATTGTGCTTGCCGGATCCATTAACACCAGCAAAAGGCTTCTCATGGAGAAGACAAACCATACCATGTCTGTCTGCCACTTTCTTCATGATCTCCATAGTAAGCTGATTACCATCTGTAGCTATATTAGTAGTTGAATAAATCGGAGCCAGCTCATGCTGTGCAGGAGCCACCTCATTATGCTCTGTCTTTGCGAGTATTCCAAGTCTCCAGAGCTCTTCATTCAGATCCTCCATAAATGCAGCGACACGAGGCTTGATAACACCAAAGTAATGGTCATCCATCTCCTGACCCTTCGGAGGCATAGCGCCAAACAGAGTTCTGCCGGTATATTTGAGATCCGGTCTTTTAGAGAATACCTCTTTATCAATCAGAAAATATTCCTGCTCTGCCCCAACGCTGGTCTTTACATACTTAGCATCTGTTCCGAAAATCTTAAGTATTCTCATCGCCTGACGATTGATAGCCTGCATGGATCTGAGAAGAGGAGTCTTCTTATCCAGTGCCTCACCGGAAAAAGAGCAAAAGGCTGTAGGAATACAAAGTGTATGATCCTTTATAAAGGCATAAGATGTAGGGTCCCATGCCGTATATCCTCTTGCCTCAAATGTGGCTCTCAGTCCTCCCGACGGAAAAGATGAAGCATCAGGTTCTCCCTTGATAAGCTCTTTGCCGGAGAATTCCATCAGTATCCCTCCATCCTTGGAAGGAGTAATAAAGCTGTCATGCTTCTCTGCAGTTACACCTGTGAGAGGCTGGAACCAGTGTGTAAAATGCGTTGCCCCGTGTTCCATAGCCCAGTTCTTCATCTCTTCAGCCACAGCATCAGCAACATTTTCATCCAGCTTTACATTCTCATCAATAGTACGTTTAAGAGAATTGTAAACATCATCAGAGAGTCTCGCTCTCATAACCCTGTCATCAAATACATTTGAACCAAAGATCTCAGGAATATTAGTAATACTCATAATTTTTCTCCTTGTTTTGTAAATACGGTAACATATCTTAAGCCAGACCTTCAAAAAATGCAATAGCATTATATCTAAAACTTAATAATATTAAGTGAAACCTAAGTTTTGAAAAAATATCGTAACCAGCACCGATAAACTGTTTCGTAATACGCGGTGTACTAAACCAGCGGTGCTATAAGCTTTGCAAGTCTTCCCATACATTTATAGAAAAGCTTCTCATGATAAACAGATTCGTAGGTCACCTCTCGGCATCTGGAAACGGATGTCTCAAAATCCCGCTCCACATCCATAACTGCGTCTGATTCATACATATATGTGGCACATTCAAAATGATGATACAGACTCCGATAGTCAAGGTTGATAGAACCTACCACCGCTCTCTCATCATCAGAAACAAAGCACTTGGAGTGAACAAATCCCGGTTCATATTCATATATGTGCACTCCACTTTTCAGAAGTCTCATATAATGCGATTTGGCAAGAGCATAAACCATCTTTTTATCAGGTATTCCGGGAAGCATTATACTTACCTCCACACCACGCTCGGCAGCAAATGTAATCGCATGCTCCAGCTCTCCATCGAGAATGAGATAAGGAGTCATTATATGAACATATGACCTGGCTCTGTTCAGTATATCAATATATACGCTCTCTCCCACCTTATCATCATCCAGCGGAATATCACTATATGGCATAACATAACCACTGGGGCAAAGATCTGTATATTCTCCCGGTGCATCCATATAGCTTCCCAGTTCGATCATCCCTGTATCTGCATACCACATCTGAAGAAACATAAGTGTATATGCCTTCACAGCATCTCCCCTTACCATAACAGCCGCATCCTTCCAGTAGCCGAACCTTTCTACTTTGTTGATATATTCATCTGCCAGATTGACACCGCCATTAAAAGCAACCCTGCCATCTATGACCAGCACCTTACGATGATCACGATAATTGTAATATGTGGAAACAAAAGGCTTTATAGGAGAAAATGCTTTCGCCGCTATCCCAAAGCTCCTGAGTCTTTGGTCGTAATTCTGCGGAAGCAGCTGCATCTCGCACATACCGTCATAGAGCACCCTGACCTCAACTCCCTGATTTACCTTATCCACCAGCTTCTTAAGAATCCTGCCCCACATATAACCTTCATCAATTATAAAGTATTCCAGAAATATAAACTTCTCAGCCTTGTCCAGCTCCTCCATGAGCTGTTCATACATTTCTTCACCGGAAGGATAATATTTCACCTCTGTATTCTTATATACCGGAAAATTACCGGTACGATTAACATATCTGCATATATCTGCCATACCACAGTTCCTGTCAGACAGTTCCTTCATTATATCTTCATCAACAGGCTGAACCTCCTTCGTTTCAGCTATTATCCTCTGTATCTTCTTCTTTTGAAATACATGACCTATATCGATTTTGGTAAAAAGAAGAAAGATAGTACCCGGGAAGGGCCATAGCGAAATAATAAAAAGCCACGTAAGCTTTGCCGAAGAATCCATCTCATTATTAAAAAGATAGAAAACCATAACAACAGTAAATACAGCCTTAAATGCTGTATAATACTTAAACAGCTCTCCCAGAAGCTCAAAAAAAGTAAGAATGATCAGAACCTGAAATATAACCAGCAGCAATATCCCGACCAGACGGCTGAATATCAGTCTCAGTATCCCTTTCTTACGATACCTTATGAGTCTTATTTCATTTTCATCCTTACTGTAATTAGTAACCTTCATATTTATCTCCAGAATAATATATTTCTGTATATTTTAATCTGTATATTTTAATCATTCTGCCAATCGACACTAAATAAATACCTCCACCAACAGCTTTACGCCAATAAGTATAAGTATAAGTCCGCCAAAAACCGAAGCCTTTCCTGATATTTTACCTCCTATAGCCCTGCCTATCTTTAAGCCCGCCAGGCATATGACAAATGTAACAGCTCCTATAATAAACGAACCCGAAACTGCCGATACAGCACCATATCCTGATATGGCAAAGCCGGCAGAAAGAGCATCTATAGAAGTGGCAATTCCCTGCACCAGCAGCTCCCTCTTTCTGAGCGGTACAATATCCTCCTCTTCTGAACCCTGGGCATGTATTCCTTCAATCAGCATCTTAGTTCCTATTATAGAAAGAATAATGAAGGATATCCAGGGCAGAAATATCTGAACCCTTCCAAATATCTCCAGAACTACATTAACCATCCCCCATCCTATAAGGGGCATCAGCATCTGAAACCCACCAAAAACCCCGGCAATCATAAGACTTCTTCGGAGTTTCATATCCGATTCATGCAACCCGTTTGCAACAGAAACAGAAAAAGCATCCATTGCAAGTCCAATCCCAAGCAGCAGATTGGTAAATAAAAAATCAATTACTAACAAAACTATAACTCCTTTAACACCGCACTCCTATATGCTTAGATAAACTAACAATCAGAATAATCGCCACGAAAACGAGAGGATGGCATCATCTCTGAAGCCATCCCCCAACATATCTGATTATGGCTGAACAAGTCCAACCTTCTTTTTTACCTTTGACAGAGTTCTATAGGCAACCTTGGATGCAGTCTCTGCTCCCTTTCTATAGCACTCCTCGATATATGCCTTATCATTAGAGAGTCTCTCGAATTCTTCTCTGATAGGTGCAAGAGCGTCAACAACAACACCGCCTACATCCTTCTTGAAATCTCCATAGCCCTTACCACTGTAGGTCTTTTCAATCTGCTCGAAGCTTTCGCCCGTAAGAACAGAGAATATGGTCATCAGGTTATTGATACCATCCTTACCTTCTCTGAACACGATCTCTGTTTCGCTGTCTGTAACGGCTCTCTTGAATCTTGCCATGATAACATCCGGCTTATCAAGAATAGAAACAGTAGCATTCGGGTTCTCATCAGACTTGGACATCTTCTTGGTCGGATTCTGAAGAGACATGATCTTGGCACCATTTTTAGGAATATATGGCTCAGGCATACGGAATACCTCTCCATATAAGCTGTTGAACCTTGTAACCAGATTACGTGTAAGCTCAACATGCTGCTTCTGATCGGCCCCAACAGGTACGAAGTCAGGCTGATATAACAGGATATCGGCTGCCATAAGTGCCGGATAATCAAAAAGCCCTGCATTGATATTGTCCTTATGCTGCTGCGATTTATCCTTAAACTGAGTCATTCGGGAAAGCTCCCCAAACTGAGTATAGCAGGATAATATCCAGCCCAGCTCAGCATGCGCAGGAACATGACTCTGAATAAAAACCAGACTCTTCTCCGGATCTATACCGCAGGCAAGAAGCAGCGCATAAGCGTCTCTGGTTCTCTTTCTAAGCTCTGCAGGCTCCTGTCTTACGGTAAGACTGTGCAGATCAGCTATAAAATATGCACAGTTATACTCTTCCTGCATTTTTCCCCAGTTTCTTACTGCTCCAATATAGTTACCAAGAGTAAATACTCCTGTTGGCTGTATCCCGCTCAGTAGTACCTTTTTTCTTTCTGTTTCAGACATAATTCTTCCTCTAATCCTTCTTAAATAATACTTCCCTAAAATATAGTTGCCGGAAGAACATTCCGGCAAACTATAAATACCTTTAAAATATGTTTTTTAAACATTAGTCACTATAAGACATATATTTTTTCATGTCAAGTCTTTAAGTATCCTGTTATCCTTATACTGCTTGGCTATATAGAGATCCTGATCGGCACTTGCCATAGCATCCTCCAGACTTATTCCGGAGTCACTTTTTATCCTGTAGAAGCCGCAGGAAACTGAAACATTGTAGGGCTTATCACTTCTACTGTTAAACTCCTCGAAGTGTTTTCTTATCTCAACATTCAGACCTTCTTCTGATATATCGCCATAATATATAAAGGCATACTCATCTCCGCCTATTCTGCCCACAACGCCCTTTTTGTCAATCACGTCAGCAAGTACAGAGCTTACAACCTTAAGAGAATAGTCTCCATCATCATGTCCAAATCTGTCATTGATAATCTTCAGATTGTTCATATCAACATATGAAACTATAGTATCTTTTCCTTTTTGCTTATTACTCTTTATAACATCCTGTGCAATATCATAGAAACCACGCCTGTTAAGTATTCCCGTGAGCACATCATTTCTGGAAAGGCGGTCAAGCTTGATATTATTCTCAGCCATGACTGCAAGGTTTTCCTCAAGCTGCTTCTGAATATCATTATTCTGCTTAAGTATCTCTATAACCCTTGCTGCAGTGGAAAACTGATTTGTCATAAATTCGCCATTATGAAATACAATATCCACCAAATCAAAAAGTATGCTTCCATATATGGTATCACCAAAATAGAGAGGCATAAGAACCATGTTATACTTCTTATCTGTTATAAACTGATTGTCAAAAAGATTCTTCAGCTTTACCTTCTGCTTACTGTACGGTATATCATTTATTCCTCCGTCAGTAAGCGCAGCCTTGAGTCTCATATAACCCGGATTGTCAAATTCTTCTTTTTCCAGATGAACTATCGGCTTATCATAAATATATACATAAGCATTCTTTATTCCCATTCCATCCAGATTGGAAACAATCGTTGAATAGCTGTGATCATTTCCATAGGTAAAGTTCAGCGTATCCTTTACCATAGTCTTCATGGAATAGAGAATCCCATCAAGCTTCTCCTCGTATCTGATGGTAGTATTGCTCATTTCCTTGATGAGCTTCTTGAGTATAAAGGAATAATGTCTGTATGTAATACTCTTTCTCTCCAGGTCATCATGAACTGCCAGAATTGCCGCCTGAAGCTCATCCATATACGGAATAAGAATATCATTATCTGTATATATAAGAGCCCCCTCGTTGATTAATTCGTCCACCTCATACTGTACCAGCTTAAAATCATTCGGAGAAACCTGATCAGCCATGGCAAAATCAAGAACATGCTCCATCATTCTTACAAAGCTCTTTTTAAGCTTCAAGCCGGTTTCTGCATCCGCATTTCTATATCGGTAAAATATTTTTTCAAAATACTCATCCAAGAGTCTCTTATCCAGAAGTCTTTCCTTGCTGGTCTTACCTGTACTGTCCATCCCACCGAAGGAATCTCTTAGCACAAATCTGGTTGGAAGCTTCTCTTCTTTGACGTCCTCGCCTCTAAGCATTCTCATAGTCATATCATATGCATGTCTTCCAAGCTCAACTGCATCAGCATCTACAGTTGAAAGAGATGGACTAACCATGGAGCCTGTAAGATCATTATCGAATCCCAGTACCTTGATATCCTGTCCCGGCATGAGTCCTCTTTCCTTCATCACTTCGTAGAGACCCATCGCCACCAGATCATTTATGCAGAAAATCGCTTCCACATCAGGGTTGGCATCCAGCAGGGTTCTTGCTTCCTCAAGACACATATTGGTGAGATTGGTTTCTATATACTGTTTTTCCTCGAACCGAAGACCGTATTTATCAAGGACATCTCTAAATACCACTCTTCGTTCCTCGGCATCGGAGTAATCCTTCGGAGCTCCCATCATACAGAAGTTCTTCACGCCCATCTCATTTATCAGATACTCCATACCCTCTATGATTCCGGACTTATTGTCAAAGGTAACTCCGGGATAGCCTTCCATCCTGGCAGCGATAAGAACTGTCGGAATATCATCCAGAGAATTCATGAAGTCAATCATATTTTCTCTGGAGGTAAGGCAGCCTATACAGTCTGTCGCCACTATAAGAGCATCAACATTTTCCCTGCAAAGATTATATGCATTTGTTTTATACTGATACTCGAATTTATCAGGAAGTCCCGTCAGATCTCTGTCGATATACTTTACCGGAACCACCACAATATTGACATCATCATCTGCAGCCGCAGCAGACATGATGCCCTTACACATATATTCTGTAAAGTTGTCCATGATTCCCGAAACCAGAAATCCTATAGTCTTTCGTTTCTTCATATCCGGCACCTCGCAAATACTATACGTGCCCATCCAATATATATCATCCCGTCATAAGGATCTTATTCTTATGATCATTACTAAAATTTTACCCGAAAATAATATCATTATCTACTATATATTATGCCAGAAATATCGCTTAGGGTTTTGTGCATATTTCGTAAACATTCAACTCCTGCAGATATAACTGTCAAACCAAAATGAATATGCTGTAAAAAAACAAAGTTTATAAACCGGTTCATCTTCCCGGTGCAGAGAATATAAGCATGCCGGCTCCTCTGAAATGCAGCCTGCCAGCTACCGATGGTATAATAAAGTGCTCTCCCTTTACAAGATGAGTATCACTTATACTGTCACCTGTTATATCTATCTCTCCTTCGAGAAGAGATCCAATCATAAATGGAACATCCTCCTCCAGTATTTCCTCTCCACTCAGCTCCGCCTTCCATACAGTATAATATTTACATGAATAGAGCATTTCCATCCAGCCGTCCTCGGCTGTACCGCTATTTTTATCTCCTGCAGCTATCACAGCAGGAACAAAAGGAACCTCTATCACATCCAGACTCTGTTTAATATGAAGAGGACGGGGACTTCCATTCTGAAGGCGGTCATAATCATATAATCTGTAAGTCACATCACTGCTCTGCTGTGATTCAAGTATAAGAGTACCCGCCTTAATCGCATGAACCGTACCGGGATTAATCTGAAAGAAGTCTCCTTTATGAATAGGAACCTCTCTTATCAGTTCCTTCCATCTTCCCTGATGAATCATATCTTCAAGCTCTTCCCTGCTTCTGGCATTATGTCCGACTATTATAGTGGCACCCTCCTCACAGTCCAGCACATACCAGCATTCCATTTTACCAAGAGAGCCATTTTCATGAACAGCAGCATATGCATCATCGGGATGCACCTGAATGCTGAGATCATCATTTGCGTCTATGATCTTGGTAAGCAGAGGGAATCTGTCCCCCTCCATATTACCAAACAGCTCTCTATGCTCCTTCCAGAGATCGGATAATCTGACGCCCTTATACTTTCCTTCGGCAATCACACCCTCTCCATCAGGATGAGCACTTACCGCCCAGCATTCACCAACATGATCACCGGGTATATCATATCCAAACTGTGTTCTAAGTCGTGTTCCTCCCCAGATTGTTTCTTTGAATACTGGAGCCATTTTAAGTATTTCCATTTAACACATTTCCCCTTATTTAGTCTTTACGCATGTCCTGAACGGGATCATCGGCATATCCTTTTCGTTATAAAGATTCATCTTTCCATAGCAGAAAAAGCCATACCTGAGTGCAGCTATATATCTGCTGTCCTCTATAATAATCTCCGGCGTCTCTGTATCCTGTGATATAAACGTTTTCTCCGGAAGCACCCACTCAGCAGCATAAGTCTGACCGGCTTCATCTGCATCAGCTGCAGCTATATAGCCTCCCTCCTTATTCTTCATAACAAGCACTTCAAATCCATATACCCTTCCGGCTGTCGGGCCTTCGCCAGAATATTCTTCTTCTTTTCTTATATCCAGAAGCTTATTATCCATAAGCTTCAGTCCTCCAAAGGATCCTTCAGCCTCAATCATAACCTTGCAGCAGCCATCTTCGATACAGGTTTTAACAGCTCCGGGTCTTGCAAAAAGATATTCACCAAAATCCTTATAGACATATTCGAGCATTGCATCTGCCACCCGGTTTCCGGGAGTTTTTTTCTCTTTGGGATGAATATCATCATAGTCTCCGAGATCTATAAGAGGAACTAAGAATATATTATCTGCAGGGTTCTGAACCTTCCACTGCGCCTCTCTCAGATATCCCCAGTCTCTTAATTCCTCAATCTTTCTGTCTATAAACATAGGAAGCTGTACAAGTATGACGGGAAGCTCTGTATCAGAGTAGAGCTTTCTGTAATTCTCTATCATCCTGTTCAGAAGCTTCATATACATATCATTTACTGCTTCATCCTTAAAATGCTTTCCATCCACTGTATCAGTCAGAGCTGTATCATCAGCCACCTTTTTCTTCAGCCACTTAAAGTTATACTGAGCATCCTCTTCGCCCTGATAATAGACTATTCCCTTAACGGTATATGGAGCAACTCTTTTGAACATGGATTCTATAAGTCCTGCCGGTCTGTAAGCAGAATCAATGCCTACAGGCGGCGGCCATGGATAGGCTCCGGTTATTGCCTCAAGCTGCTCCGGATTCAGATTCGGATTCTGTTTTTTCGCAGCCTGCTCTTTTCTTACATATTCCTCTACAAGAGCATTATACTCTTTAAGCTCCCGCTGGTAATTCTCTTCAGTCTGGTCCTTAACCGCATCCTCAAACCTGTCTATATAATCCCTTCCCTCAGGCATCTCCGAAAGGCTTTCCTTATCTATCCAGCAGGTAACCGAGGTACCTCCCAGATAGCAGTCAACCACACCCACAGGAACTCCGAACTGCTTATACAGACGAACAGCATAATAATAGCCTATGGCTGAAACATCTCTGAAATCACCATCGGTAAAAGGCTTCCACTTAAGACTTTTTTCCGCCTCCAGAAGCTCCGCATTCACTACCGGTGCTTTGATCGCTTTATAATATCGGATCTCAGGATAGTTACCTGCGGCTATCTCAGCTTCCCCGCCTATCGCATTTTGAATCTCAAACTCAATATTGGACTGACCATTATTCAGCCATACCTCGCCGTAGAGTACATTTTCCAGCTCCAATGCATCACCTATCCGGTCAGATACATTTCCCGCTTTGTCCAGCTTTCTGCTGAAGGCTTTAAATGTATATGGACCACCGGCAGGATGAGGCGAAAGCTTTATACACCACTTCCCGGCATCCACTACCTCCTTAACAGATATATCATCTATACATACTGATATCTCTTCTCTATCAGTACTTTCTCCAAAGACACTAACCTCTTTATCTCTCTGAAGCACCATATTTTCACTAAAAATTGCCGCAAGCTTCATCCAGCACCTCCTTTATAGGTGTGACAAGGGGACAGGCACCTTG
>DGRT01000164.1:12998-23122 GCA_002391105.1 Lachnospiraceae bacterium UBA4381
GGGGACAGGCACCTTGTCACATATTACAGTCTCTCAAGAACCTCCATATACATACGTCCGTTATGATAAGGACATTTCCACGGATCCACTATCGCCTTATCCGCAATCGGTTTATCATTCATATCCATTTCCGAATACCACTCAGAGCCGGGTCTTGTATCAACTATATGATTCTTCGTGTATTTCCAGATACCGGCAGCAGCTTCAAGATATTCCTCTGTTTTGCCACTTACTTCACTCTCATCTGTATCATATGCAATACCGTTCAGGAAACCGATTATAGCCTCGCACTGTACCCACCATACTCTGTTTTCGAGCACTCTGCCTTCTTCACACTCAGCAGGCATTCCCTTATCTGTATAAGCAACATTATATATCTTCTCAGTAAGAATCTTTGTTATATCGCTCATATCATAGACAGTATCCTCTGAGAATTCATTAAGTACATCCACTGTTCTATCTATAAGCCAGGCTGCTTCTATATCATGACCATAGCTGTGAAGATCGATCAGCGTGTTATAATCTGTATCAAAGAAGACCTCCAGTCTCTCCTTCTCCGGATTAAAGACCTTGTTCCTGAAAATGTCCAGCATCTCCAGAACTTTCGCCTTAACCTCGTCACGTCTTCCATACACATCTTCGGTATCAACTCTGTAAAGCTCCGTATATGCCTCCATCAGATGAAGCAGGGTATTCATAGTCCTTCCGGCCTCTACTCCATTTTCCGAAAGCTTCTCATTTGAAACTTTTTCAAAGAAACGGTTAAATGCTTCCAGATAGCCCTCACTGTCTCTACATCTGGTCTCAATGATATCAAAAAGCTTATATGCAGTTTCCAGAGAAGCCTTTACTCCGGATGCTTCATAGTAAGAAGCAAGCGCATAAACAGCAAAGGACTGATTGTAGGTATGCTTTGTTTCGTCAGCAGGAATACCATCATAGGAAACCGACCAGTACACTCCTCCGTATTCTTTATCGATAAATGCTTTTTGCAGGAAGCTGTACGCCTCATCTGCAAAGGTCATATATCCTGTATCACCAAGCCTTACTGCAGCATTTGAGAAAAACCAGAGTATGCGGCTGTTCAGTATGCAGCCCTTATCAGCCTTTTTATCCAGTTTGAGAGACTGATCCAGAAGTCCGTAGTATCCGGCATACTCCCTGTCGATCATATGCTCCCAGAAGGGAATCATATGCTTCTCAAATTCCTCCGTTATTTCACTTTTCATGCTGCCAAGCTTAGAAGCAAGAGGCGCATCCCCCAGTCTTGCTATAATATTATTCTTGTTTTTTCTACTATTCATTGTATAAGAACCTGCCTTTCTGATCCTGAAAACTTTTCTATATTTAATTTTTCTATATTTAACTTCTCTATATATAACTTTTCTATATTTAACTTCTCTATATTTAAAGCTATTGTTTCCATTATTAATCCAAAACTATACATACCCGTTACTGATTAATATAATGCGGTCAATATATTACAAAAGACCTTCTTTTTTTAGAAATGCTGCTATTCTGTCTGCATCCTTTTCATGAGTAATCTTCGATGGATGCTCCGCTGCCATACCATCATTTTTTACATCATGTTCAGGAAGCTCCAGCCCATAGATTTTCTCAAAGCCCTGAGCCTGAACCTTATCTATAACCTCCTGCACATATTTATAAACCCCCGGTGCCAGTGTCCCCAGCACACAGACTATCGCAGCCTCCTTATATGCCATCCTGAGAGTATATAAAAAGCTTTCATATCTGCTCTTAAAGCCATAGAGTACATTTTTATCCGCCATGAGAGGACCGCTATCATTTGTACCCAGATTCACTATCACTATATCCGGCTGAAATCTGGAATAATCCTCCCGCAGCTCCTTATCATAAAAATAGTTCGTATATGGAAAAACCTTAGGAAGTATATTCTCCGGATCTCCGGTATATTCCACAAATACTCCATATCCGGAAACCGAAACCCACTCACTGTTTAGATTCTCTTTTTGAGTAAGCACCCCCGCATAGCTCAGCTCCGAATCTTCATCTCTGATAGTATATTCTGATACCGGTTCCCCCAGCACTCCAAAACCGCAGGTTATGGAATCACCAATAAAGAGTGCCTTCTTACGAGTATCCTTAATGTACAGGGTATCTATATCCAGAAGTGTTCCCGGTTTCCCTGCAGCATTTTCTATCTCAAGCAGGCTGAATGCCACAAAGGACATAGCCGCTTCTGTAATCTTGACTATCCTTACCAGATGCTTTCCTGCTTCCAGCCCGCTTACCACACTGTACCGTCCGTCCATTTTACTTATGACCATATCCTTATATGGCTTATTATCAACATAGATTCTCAGTCCGGGCTCATTTACGATAGCATTGTCGCCAGTTCTTATTCTAAGAGCCGCATCAGTTCCTTCCATAAGGAATTCCATAAAGCTGCCGTTATATCCCAGAACAGCCTCTTCATCCCTGTAGATTATCCGTCCTCCAAACCTGAGCTTATTACTCCCTTTTTCTATCCTGTAATCCATTATAATGCTCCTCCCAGCCATAACACTCTTAAACAGCTATAAAATGATACAGCCTTCCAACACAGTCGCCATACAGCTTATCCACTACAAAGCCTATATTCATAAGCTCCTCACCTGTAAACTGTTTTCCGTCTCCTCCATCCAGTATATATCTTCTGTCTGGTACAAGCCCAGAAAGCCTTACCCTCTCAGTCCTGAGATTAGCACCACCAAGCTTCTGAACATATGTGAACAGAGCCTCGTGCTTATCCTTTGAAACGAACATCCAGGACACGGAACTGCTGTATCGGTTAATCTGTTCCAGACTGCTCATAGATGTAATCCTGTAATAGTCTCCCTCTCTGACCAGATCATTATATTTCTTATAATCCGCCACCTGCTTTTTAATACTTGCCTTATCCTCGTCACTAAGCCTTGTAATATCCAGCTCGTAGCCAAATGTACCGGCAAGTGCCACATATCCTCTGGTAGCCATATCCACTGTCCTGCCCACTATATGATTAGGGCAGATGCTGACATGTGCGCCTATAGCACTCGGAGGATAGATAAGGGCTGTTCCTTCCTGTATTCCAAGTCTCTCCATAGCATCCGTATCATCAGAACACCAAATCTGAGGACTGTAATACAGCATACCTGCATCAAACCTGGCTCCTCCACTGGAACAGTTTTCCAGAAGCAGCTCCGGAAACTCCGTAACAAGTCTTTCCATCAGTTCATATACTCCAAGCATATATCTGTGATGAAGCTCTCCCGCCCTGGAACTTACACTTCCCACATCTGTAAGCGGACGGTTCATATCCCATTTTACATACTTAATGTTGCACTCTCTGAGAACCGAGGCTACAGCTTCATATACATAGTCCCTTACTTCCGGTCTTGTAAGATCAAGCACAAACTGACTTCTGCACTCTGATGCCGCCCTTCCCGGAATGGCAATCGCCCAGTCAGGATGCTCTCTGTATAGTTCAGAATCCGGAGATACCATTTCAGGCTCGAACCAGATACCCATATCCAGACCGATTTCATTTACCTTTTCGCATAATCCCTTAACTCCCTCCGGGAGCTTCTTCAGATAAGGCTTCCAGTCTCCCAGAGATGAGTTGTCACTATCTCTATGACCAAACCAGCCGTCATCCATTACCAGCATCTCTATGCCGCATTCCCTTGCCTGTCTGGCAATCTCCAGAAGCTTATCCATATCAAAATCGAAGTAGGTTGCCTCCCAGTTATTTATAAGTATAGGACGCATCTTATGAAGATACCTGCTTCTTATAACATGCCTCCTTATAAGCTCATGGAAATTCCTGGTCATTCCTCCAAGTCCCTTATCAGAATAAACCAGAAATGTCTCCGGAGCTGTGAACTCTTCTCCCGGTTCCAGCTTCCAGTTAAAATCATATGGATTTATACCCATGACCATTCTGAGAGCATCATGCTGTGTTCTCTCCGTCTCAGCTACAAAATTACCGGAATACATAAATGCTTCTGCCAGAACCTCTCCTGTATTCTCTGTAGTATCAGGTGTAACCAGCGCCATAAAAGGATGCTCCTGATGGCTGGATATTCCTCTTGAAGAGGATACAGATACTCTTCCATGTCCTATCTCTCTTCTGTCAGGTATCCTCTCTCTTGCCCAGGAGCCATGAAGCGTCACGATATCATGACCTCTGAAGGGCAGCTCCACCGATGAACTCAGAATCTTAGTTATATGAAGACTCTGCTTACATGACATATCTTCACCTGATATATTTCTTACCCTGACACTTTTTACAACTGCGTCTATTCCTCTAAAAATAGTATATATAAGAACCACCTGAATCAGTCCTGCCACATCCCTTAAGACAATTTCCAGAGATACCGCATCATCATTTCCCTCAAAGGTCGAAGGCAGCCCGGCAAGACTTTTCTTTCCTTTATATATCTCATGACTGACATACTTCAGCTCTGCTCCACCAAAGCCATCGCCATTCTTTATATCAAGAGCACTGACTCTGAAGTCTCCTATACCGCTGGTAGGATATTCAAAAGGAAAGCCATCCATAAAGGTACACTTATCCTTTGCCTCCCCCGACATATAGGTATAGTCCCCAAGTCTGAATACGCTGTCTGTAGGAAAATCCTCCAGTTTTTTTCCATAAAAAATATGCCCCAGATAGCCACCTGCAAGTCCCATAACATAAGATGAGGACTCCAGTTGTAACTGGAACATCTTCTTAGCATCATCATAATATATACCAAAATCCATAATTATACCCCACAAGATTTTTTACTTAACTTCTTGGATTTTTTACTTAAAAAACTATATTTATATTTATACTAAACTTTGATATATATTTCAACACTTTTATTTGTTAAAAAAGATTTTTTTATTCAAAACCAGACACCTTTTTGTTTCGGTTTTGGCAGTTGCAGAAATAAGTAATATATGGCAAGATTTATCTATAACTTAAAACCTTATGAAACAGAAGAATATAAAACGGGAGGTACAGAATATGAAGAAGAGCCCTGAATTCCTGGGTGCATTGGAAGCCGGCGGAACCAAAATGGTTATGGCAATATGTGATACGGATGGAAATATAATAAGCAGAAAGATAATTCCCACTAAATCACCAGATGAAACGCTTCCGGAAATGATCAGTTATTATAAAAGCTATGATATATCAGCTCTGGGTATCGCAACCTTCGGACCGGTTGATCTTAATAAAAACAGCAGCACCTATGGCAATATTCTTATGACTCCAAAAACGAAGTGGGTTAACTACCCTCTTCTATCCACCTTCCAAAACAGCCTCCACATCCCAATGCTTATAGATACTGATGTAAACGGCTCCTGTCTGGGAGAGGTAACCTATGGGGACAGCAAAGGACTGACCGATGTTATATATATCACTATCGGTACAGGAATAGGAGCCGGAATAATCTCCGGAGGAAATATGATCCACGGTATGATGCATCCTGAAGCAGGACATATTCCGGTCACCCCAAGATCTGCTGATCCCGGAAAATGTATCTGCCCATACCACACAAACTGTCTTGAAGGACTGGCTTCAGGACCATCCATAGAAAAAAGATGGGGACTGACCGCAGATAAACTGCTGGACAGAGACGAGGTCTGGGAACTGGAGGCCGACTATATTTCTGACGCATTAGTCAGCTTTATCATGACACTATCCCCACAAAGAATCATTCTGGGCGGCGGAGTCATGCATGTTGATGCACTCTTCCCCCTTATCAGAACCAAAGTAAAAGAAAAGCTAAATGGTTATATCCGGTCACACGAGCTGGAGGATATGGACAGCTATATCACCCCTCCAAGCCTTAAAGATGATCAGGGAATACTTGGCGCACTGAGGCTCGCTATTACCGCTCTGGAAAATGCTACAGACAAACCACAGGCACCATCAGGTTATTAGATAATTCGATCTGGTTATTTAAGAATTAACGTACTAGCTTAGCGGAATAAGCAGCACCACACTAAATCCCGGAGCCTTATTCTCACACCTAAGCTCTCCACCTTGTTTTTCCATAAGAATCCTCGCTATATATAATCCCAGACCGCTGCCTTCACAGTTTGAGGCAGCGGCATTCTCGCCACGATAGAATTTGTTTGTTATAAGCTCCGTTTCCTTTTCAGAAACGCCTTCACCGTAATCACGAATATCCATTTCCAGATATTTATCTATGATTCTATAGTTTACTGATATCCCGGTTCCGGCATATTTATAAGAGTTGATTATAATATTTCCAACCACCTGATTCATGCGTTTCTTATCAATATTAATCAGAACACTGGGCACTTCACTTTCCAGAGCCAGATTCCTGTCGTCATTCCTTTTAACAATATCACTCAGGACACTACTCTCTTCATCACTCAGATTAATCGTGAATTCTCCCAGATCATCCAGAGTCGAGGTGAAAAGATCACTTACCAGAACATCTATCTGATCTGCTTTCTTATAGATATTATCCAGCTTGTTCTCGAAATCCTCTCTGAACTTCCTTTCATTATTCTCCAATTCTGATCCATTATTCTCCAATTCCGATTCATTATTATCTATAGCATCATTATTTTCTATCTTTGCTTTAAGCAGCTCAGCTATCAGCTTTATTCCTGTAATAGGAGTTTTAAGATCATGGCTGAGGGACGCTATCAGCTCCTTTTCTTTTTTCTGAAGAGCCATTTCCCGCGCCCGTGACTCAGCAAGCTCTTCCCTCATGATATCAAAACTCTCAGTAAATGCACCGAACATATTATCCCTGTCCATCAGAAGCGGTTCATCCAGTCTTCCCTCTGCCACCCTTCCGGCAAAATGCTTCATCTCTTCAAATGGAGCAATGATTCTGCGCCTTACATACATGCTATACAACACCATTCCGATGATGATCATAACCCCTCCGGCTATAAGACCTATGATAAGATTTCTTCTCATCCTCATATATTTATCATTCATTTCATCCTGCAGGATTACCACGCCGATGATACTGTCATCATGTATTATATATTTATAAGAATATTTATGCTTCATAGCATACTCTACATTTATCTTATGGGATAAATCCTCTGTACCGTGCTGCAGAGATTTATATAACAATGCACCATTTTCATCCAAAACATAAAAAGACACCTTGCCGCCCACAGACTCCAAGGTATCCAGATTATTTATATTTTCTTCAGCACTTTTAGTAATATCATTCAGCAGCAGCGTGTCAACATCAGTTTCCGATGAGATGTTTGAAACAGCAGCAAATATTATAACACCGAGTATATAAAGCACCGAAAATGTAATCATCACTATTATATACTTTTTCATCTCTACTCCATATCATTTACTATATACTAGTACACCGACTAGAATTTTTCGATAAGATAGCCTACTCCCCAGGCAGTTTTAATAATAACAGGATTTTTAGGATCACTCTCCAGCTTCTCCCGAATATGCCTGATGTGAACAGCCAGTGTTCCTTCTCCTACGAATTCATCATCCCAGACATTTTTCAGAAGCTCATCCTTGGTAACTACGCGCCCTCTGTTCTCCAGAAGATATAGTAACATCTTATACTCCATAGCTTTCATATTTATTATCTCGGCACCCTTACGAAGCTTATGAATATTAGTATCCAGAATAATGTCCTCTGAAATAACAATCGCCCCATCATTCTTCACACTATTACCGGTATTATCCCCGGAGCGGTTCATATCAATAGCACGACTTGTTGATGCTTCTATCTCATTTTTTCTTGCAGCTTCCTCTGCAGCCTCTCTCGCCTTTTCATATCTTGCCAGTATGGTCTTGACCTTTGCCAGCAGAATACTAAGGGTATAAGGCTTCTTGATATAATCATCGCCTCCAATATTAAGTGCGATAAGCACATCATCATCACTGGTTCTTGCACTGATAAATAGGATTGGAACATCTGAAGTTTCTCTAACCCTTTTACAGAGTTCAAAGCCGGACTTATCTCCAAGATTAATATCCAGAAGAAGCAGAGATACACTGTTCTCATTCAAAAATCGGATGGCATCTTCAAAACTCGTCACATATGCAGTTTTAACCTCGAACATATTGAAGTACTCCGCAGTTGACTGGGCTATTACTTCATCATCATCAATCATCAGAACCTTGTATTCCATTTGACTCCCCTCTCATATAACAATTATTGTACCTCAGGAGCATCGATTTGTGAAGCTAATCGATAGCAAATACAAACAGATTTTCATTCACCTTCAAGCAGAAAATCATGGATCACCTTGGCGAACTGATCCGGTAATTGTCCTTGAGGAGAATGTCCGCACCCATCGACGAGATTCATTTCCTTTTGGGGAGCAGTTATTACATCATAGTATTCTTCTATCGGTCCAACAGGGCAAGACCAATCGTCCGAACCGGATATAAAAAGAACCGGCATCTGAAAATCAGTATTTCTTTTGTATGCATTAAAATCCATTAAATAATCTATCAGTCGTTTTTCCAAATCTTCGTATGCTGTACTTCCGGTTTGCGATGACAAAATAACCCCATACCACCTTGCATCATCAACTCCAAAATAAGGCGAGAAGATTAAAGCCGCTGTCGCTACATCTTCTGTTACTCTCGGCATATGATACTTAAGCGTACTGCTGCTAAGGGCAGATATATTTGCTACCGTGGGATTATTGATAAGTTTCTCATACGCTTTCTCCATTTCGCTTGTATCATCACCGGCTTCCTTTGCTTTTGCCAGCGCATCCTCATAATCATAAGTATATGCATACATATCTTCTTCGATTACTTCCTGGCCAATCCCTATATATGCAGAAACTTTCTCAGGATGATCAAGAACATACTGGCTTCCGAGCAGGGTTCCATATGAATGTCCAATGATTATCACTTTATCCTGCTTATATGTATTTCGAGCATAATCAACCAGAGCATCCAAGTCATTCATGGCCTGTTCAAATGAAACCGTGCTATTATCAGGGTCTGTACTTACATTATGATAATATGTCCTGCCACATCCTCTTTGATCCCAGCCAATAACCGTATAATCATCTGTAAGATAATCAATCCAGCAATAGTCAGAACTTGTAGTGGGCGCTCCCGGTCCACCGTGGAGGCTGATAATAACAGGATTTGAAATATCATGTCCCATAGTGAGGATATACTGTTCCTGTCCATTTAACATTACGTATTCCGACTTATTGATTCCGCCACTGTAATCAATTAAACGCTTAATCTGATTTATATTTCTGCCGATAATTACTACGACAAAGAGTCCCAGAATAATTATCAGAACCAGCGAAACAATAACTTTAGGGATACCGATAAGTATTCTCCGTACCATATGCTTTTTAGGCTTAGGTTCATTCACTTCTTTCTTATGAGCAAGATGTATTCCGATGTGTCCGATTCCAAGTATTATTGAGCCAATAATCATTAAGCCATTTCCGCCATATATTCCAAGAAGGAAAAATGCAATGACCGGAAGCGTTGCTCCTGCGACAGGGAATCCACAAAAACTGCGATAAAAGTCTTTCATGGTCTTTGGACTTTTAAAGTACCTCACCCAGAAAAGCTCATAGAGTACCATACACAAAAATGATAAGCTTAGTACCGGAAGCCAGAAGTTCCATCCCTTGTAATTAAAATCCGAGAAAATGAGTGCTACAGGTGTAACAATAAATTGCCCCAAACGCTCAAATATAAGCAAAACCTTATTTTCTTTATGCACATACTCTTCATAATCCTGCGGCTTGTTCCTCATCCACATAAAGTTGGGAACAAAAAGCATGATCAGCCATATTAATCCAACGTATGAAAATCCAAAACTCATAATGAATGCTCTCCTTTTTATCACTCGATTGATATAGTATCACCTGTCTCGCCAATGAACATTATATAGCCATCTTTGGGAAGGTGTATGACATCTCCATAGTCTATCATATGAGTACTGTACTTAACATTTCCGAACTTATCATATACATAGACCGCACTGTTCTCCGGTCGCTCAAGGCTGATATTCTTATTGGCCATAGACTCATCTATATTAAACCAGACTGCTTTTTCTGTCGTAAGACTCACTTCCTTAACGCCGTCCGTAAAGCTCTCAAAATCTGATACCGCT
>DGRT01000117.1 GCA_002391105.1 Lachnospiraceae bacterium UBA4381
AGGAAATAGTGGATGCGGCTTTCAGAGTCTGTTCAAGGAAGCCTGTAACATCAATAGTTATGAATGATGTTATTGCAGAAACAGGATTTTCACATGGGGTTGTATATAGATACTATAAAGATCTTGATGATATATTCCGAGATCTTGTAATAAAGATTAATTCCAAAAATCAGATAAGTGAAAGGCTGGATATTATTCTTTCCAAGCCGACAAAAAGCTGGAAGAAAACCATATGTGAAGTCTGCGATATGCTGGCAGAGCAGATGACATCTGCAGGCGTGGATATTCTTAAGATATCGCTCTACAGCGACATGCTGGCGCTTAGTGAGCCGGAAAGAACCGGCCGGATTACCAGCCAGTTAAGCGGAGATGGAATAAGTCCACTTATTTATCTTGTTGAAGCCATGAATAAGTATCTGAATGAACTGGAAAAAAAAGAGTCACTGCATCCGGTGAAATCCGTAGATGAGATAATAGAGTTTATGATAGTTACATTTCACGGAATCCAGTCAGGGTATGTAATCTCGGAAAGCTATGAAGCGGCAGGTGCTAAAGGAAAGTATAATCCCGGTAAAATGTTTTCCTGCCTTGCAGAGTCGGTTATCGGGATGTTAGGAGGAAATGGAAAATGATATTTCATACATTTGGAGATGAGAATAATAAGAAGATCATGTTTTTACATGGCGTGCTCACGCCTTGGCAGATATGGGAAGACGCAATAAGTGCATTTGAAAAAGAATATTTTGTTATAGTACCGGAACTGGATGGTCATACAGAGGAGGAAAAAACAGTATTTGAATCAGTGGAAAAGGAAGCTGATCAGATTGAGGAATATATCAGGGAAAAATGTGACGGAGAGCTATATATGTTAGCCGGTCTTTCCATGGGAGGCCGCATTGCATATGTGGTGGTTGGAAGACAGGGCATTAGGATAGAAAACCTTGTGCTGGACGGAGCCCCGCTTATGAAGCTGCCGGCTATACTGATAAAAGTAATGGAGGGAAATTACAAAAGTATAATTAAAAAATCAAAGGCAAGGGACCCTAAGGTGCTAAGGTCGTGTGAGAAGGACTTCCTGCCGAAGAGATTCGTTGAGGATTATCTGAAGATAGCAGATAACATGGAGGAGAGTTCTATAAGCAATATTCTAAATAGTGTATTCACTGGTATTGAGATTAAAGAACTAAAAAATGTGGATAAGATATTATTCCTGCATGGAACAAAAGGGAATGAATCGGTATCCCGAAAAGCTGCGATAAAAATGAAAGAAGTAAATCCCCATACGACAATCAAAGTTTATAAAGGTTATGCACATGCCGAGCTTGCCTGCTTTGAATCAGAAAAATGGGTAGAGGATGTAAGGGGGCTTATATGAAGGATTATTTAAGAGAGAGTCTTAGTTATTTTGGACTTTATAAGAAAATGTTTCAGCAAAAGAAAATAGTAAAGCCGGAGTTTGTATCCTATGGAAAGGATAAGGAACAGTATTTCCTGTACTACGAACCACAGAACCTCGTAAGTGATAAGATAATATTCTGGGTACATGGCGGAGGCTGGAATGCCGGAAGTCCTAAGTTTTTTGATTATGTGGGACAGCGCATGGCGAAGGAGGGGTATCGGACTATCTCAGCCGGATACAGGTTGTCTCCAAAGTATAAATACCCGTGTCAGATAAAGGATGTCTGTGACTGCTATAATGCGGCATTAAAATACTTAAGTGATAAAGGAATTGATACTTCGAAGGTCATAGTTGCTGGCCCTTCAGCCGGAGCACATCTGACCTCGATTATGTGCTATTCAAAGAAAGTTCAGCAGAGGTTTAATGTGGATATATCTAATATAGTCGGTTTTATAGGTTCAGGCGGTCCCTACAGCTTTAGGGCGGATGATACGAAGACTATCAGGATTCTCCTGAATCAACTGTTTAAGAAGAATTATGACAGGCGAAATGGTGAACCGCTTAAACTTATGTCGAAGAACCATATACCTATGCTTTTGATTCAGAGCAAACATGATGGACTGATTCAATATGAGTGTGCTGTTGACTTTAAGAAAAAGGCGGATTTAATTGGTAACAGATGTGAACTTTATACTGTCGTAGATAAAAAGAATACCCATTCCTGGTACACTGCCGGAATGTTTATGGAAGAAAGAAACGAGAATAAAGGACTTGATAAATTCTTCGGCTGGATTGAAAAAAGTTTATAGGATAAATAATATATAATGATGTACATAGAATAAAATAAGTTTTTTGTTGACAGAAAAAGAAATGGAGCGTATCCTAAGAACATCTTTTTTAAACTAAGGAGTTACAGTAAATGCGTAGATTAGTTCCCGCAACTTCACATGTCACACAGCATAGATCATCTCTAGTCAGACTAGTGAATGGTTTTAATTTGATATGTAAAAGTTTGGGAATTAGAGAAGTATAGGATACTACACATTTTGAGTTTAATATATTTGTAGATTCAAACCACTTATCTGATTCGGATAGGTGGTTTTTTATATCATAGAAAGAAGTTTTAGAATGAGTATTGTAAGTTGATTAAAAGGAGAAAAGTATGATATTAAGAGACTATAGAAAAGAAGATTCACCGATAATCGCGACATGGCTTAGAACAGAGGAAGAGCTATATAAATGGTCGGCTGACAGATTTAACAAATATCCTCTGGAAGAAAATGATATAGAATATAACTACGCACCACAAATTTCAGCAGGCAGATTCTTTCCACTTACAGCAGAGGATGAAGAGGGAAATGTTATAGGTCATTTCATTATAAGATATCCAAGAGAGGATGATGACAGTAGCGTTAGATTTGGATTTGTAATACTTGCTCCGGAGCATAGGGGAAAAGGCTTTGGTAAAGAAATGCTTTTTCTGGGAATTAAGTATGTGAAGGAGACTCTAGGTGCAAAGCGTATCGACCTTGGAGTATTTGAAAATAATGAAAGTGCAAAGCACTGCTACGAAGCGGTAGGCTTTAAGGAATATAATAAAAGGGACTGTAAGCTACCGATTGGCGATTGGAAATGTATAGATATGGAGATGTTTATAAATGAATAAAGATTTTGATATAAGACTGATTACTATAGAGGACTATGACGAGATATTTGCTCTTTGGAATGCTGCTGAGCAGAGCCGCAGGGCTCTGAATCCGGTGGATGACTCCCGTGAAGGAATTGATAGATATCTGAAGCGTAATCCTAATACCTGCTTTGCTGCTGTGTCGGACGGGCAGATAATAGGTGTGATTCTTACAGGTCATGACGGCAGGCGTGCCATAGTTCATCACCTATCGGTGCATCCGGATTTTCGCAGGATGGGTATAGCCGAGACGCTTGTTTCTACTGCTGAGAAAGCACTGAAGGAAGAGGGAATACAGAAGATATTCGGACTGGTATTTAAGGATAACGATCCGGCAAATGCATTTTGGGAAAGTCAGGGATATTCCCTTAGGACTAATCTCAATTACCGCAACAAGAGCCTGAATGACGAGATTCCAGTGGGAGACTAAGATGAATATTGTAACGAAAATGATGGAAAGGGATATATAAATGGATAATAAAACAGAAGCTTCGGAAGAATTTTTCATTTTAGATGAATCATATATCGATGAAATGGCAGAGCTTTATAAGAACGCATTTGCCGGAGAACCCTGGAATGATGACTGGAGCGATAGAGTACAATTATATGAATATATAAAGGAGATATCCGGTGCGTATAATTGTCTTAATTATGGACTAAAGGTGGATGGTAAGCTGGTTGCTATGTCTCTGGGGATGATAAGACACTGGTGGGAAGGTACCAATTATAATATTGAGGAATTATGTGTCTCATCTGAACTTCAGGGAAAAGGCATGGGTAGTCGTTTTATGGAAATGATTGAAAGGGATATACAGACAAGAGGTGCAGTTGGAATCTTTCTTCAAAC
>DGRT01000015.1 GCA_002391105.1 Lachnospiraceae bacterium UBA4381
AATTTCTACTGTTGTAGATATTGTTTGCCTCCATATATTCATCTAGGCAAATAACCTTTAATAATTTCTACTGTTGTAGATATAATCTGATACTCCTAATGCTTTAACGGCAAATAACCTTTAATAATTTCTACTGTTGTAGATTAAGAGCAACTGCCTGACCGGTATCACGGCAAATAACCTTTAATAATTTCTACTGTTGTAGATAAATAAAGCTACGTAAGTATATACCTAGGCAAATAACCTTTAATAATTTCTACTGTTGTAGATTATATACCCTTTTATGCTACATTATAGGCAAATAACCTTTAATAATTTCTACTGTCGTAGATGCTAAACTATGGAATGTTTCATGAGGAAAAAAATCTTTAATAATAAAAGTTGAGATTTATAACTTGACAGCTTACTGAATTTTGCTAAAATATAATTTACTAAAATATGTTTTAGCAAAATGTGGGGGCGAAATAATGTTTATTGGTAGAAAAAAAGAACTCGGTGTTTTAGAAGATACATATAAAAAGCCCGGATTTCAAATGACGGTAATATATGGTCGTAGGAGAATTGGAAAATCTCGACTAATAACCGAATTTTTGAAAAATAAAAAGGCTTCGTATTATGTAGCGAGTCAGAGTAGTCTTGAGGACAATGTTAAAAGGTGGTCTGCTCAGGTTATCAGTGATATTATTCCTCAAATGGCTGGAGTGTCATTTGATGATCTTGAAAGTTTTTTTACGTTTATTGGTAATCAAAGTAAGGAAGAGAAGATAATTATAGCTCTTGATGAGATACCTTACATGGCGGAGGTAGATAAATCATTTTTGTCAAGGCTTCAGGTTGCGGTTGATACCATTTTTGCTAAAGGAAATATATATCTGATCATTTGTGGTTCGGCGATAAGTTTCATGGAGAAGGAAATACTAAGCGAGAAAAGCCCGCTTTTTGGAAGACGAACTAATCAGATTTTTCTTAAACCATTTGATTACTTAGATGCGGCTGAGTTCGTTCCAAAGTATAATAATGAGGAAAAGGCTATAGTTTATGGTGTCACAGGTGGAGTGGCTCAGTATCTAACATTATTTGATGATAATCTGACGTTGGATCAAAATCTTATCAATAACTTCTTCAAAACATCTGGGTATCTATATGAAGAACCATTAAATCTGCTGACGCAGGAATTTAGGTCAATAAATACATATAATACAGTAATTGAAGTATGTGCAGGTGGAGCAAACAAAGTAAATGAAATAGCTGATAAATCACATATTTCAACTGCTACACTTTCATATATTCTTAAGGGACTTACTACAATAGGGATTATTTCTAAGGTTTCTCCGATGACTGAGAAGGAAAATAAGAAGCGAACAGCGTATGAAATGTCAGATGGAATGTATCGTTTTTGGTACAGGTTTATTCCATCTGCAAGAGCTGCGATAGAAATGAATCGTGGAGAAGTTTTTTATAATAATTATGTGAAGGATAAACTTCATTCCTTTATGGGAAGTATATTTGAACAAATGTGTAGATATTATACTTTATCTGTAGGACTTAAAGGGAAGCTCAAATGCTTAGTTACAAATGTGGGTAGCTGGTGGGGAGCTGGACACGATCATGTGCCTACAGATATCGATGTGGTGGGGGTTGATGATTCGAGTAGAAAAGTGGTTTTAGGAGAATGCAAATTTAAAAATGAAGTGATTGATAAGGAAGTATATGAGGCGTTGATGAATAGGAGGGGGCTCCTAGATAAACGTTATGAGGAAGTAGAGTATCTGTTCTTTTCGTTATCAGGATATTCTAAGTGGATAAAGGAAAACGTAGATAATAATACTTTGTTACTGACAATAGATGATCTGTATGGTGAAAACGTAACAAACAAGTAGATAAAGGAAAATAAAAGAAGCTGAGGCTCACGTCTTATACCGCTGGTGGTATTTACTATTCTTCCGAAGCCACGTTCAACCATCTTGGGAAGAAAATGATAAGTTATCATCATAGGAGCGATAGTGTTGACCTTGAAGCTTATATCATAATCCGAAACCGGGGTGGCAAGATAATCATTCCTATAGGCTATCTGAAGCCCTGCATTGTTCAGAACGATATCAACTACCAGATATCATGGCTCATCTGTACGAGAGATATCTGACCAACACTAAGGAGGTTGAGGTTACTGCTCTTGAAGGAATCGAGGCGTTCAGAAGCTTTCTGATCTCTCTTGGTATGCCTAAGAATTTTGAAGAGCTGGGAGCAAAAGAAGAGAATATACCGAAGCTTGTCGAGATTCTGTGCAGAGGAAATGGCAGAGAAGGCAGTATATCCGGATTTGTGACTCTTCATGAAAAGGATTGTGCTGAGATATATAGAATGATGCTTTAATAGAAGGTAGTAAAATTCGGGTAATAAAAGACTATTTTTTGTTCTTTAATAAGTGTTCTGATTGTGCTACAATAGAAAAACAAAATATAGAACGGGTGTGGTGGACAAAAATGGTTATAAAAAATATTCAGAGTATGATCTCAGAGTGTATATCCTACGCTGATGAGCTCACAGCTAATCCAAACATTTATCCTGCTGATTCCAAGATGCCTCTTAAAGATCTTCTTAGATACGATATGATGGTATTTCTTGGATATCTTTATGAACCGGGAAATGCTAATTTTGCAGATCAGATTGAATATATCAAGACCAATCTGAGAATGATTCTATCAGAGGAAAAGTTCCTTACACTGGTAGAACAGAAATGTACTGATACAAGATTTTTATCAGAAGCTCCAAGATCACTGTCATTTTTTATTCAGGCAGATCGTGATCCAAGTCTTAAGAAGGATGGAGCAGGGGTTGCAAGGTCTAAGTTTGTTGTTGATACATTCCGTAAGCTCGGGGAGGGCTTTATCGCATATGATAATGTCAAGGAAGTAACCAGACAGGCGCTCAAAGACTATATTGGAGTTCTGAATGCTACACTTAATAGTGCCGGCATAGTTACCTCACAGCAGACAAGCACATTGAGATCTACAGATATGCCTGAACATATGAGGGGAACAGCTACATTTTCCAATACTGCTGATCCTGACCTGGAAACAATTACTGCCTTTGATGAAAGAACAGGTGAGTTCGTAACCAAGAAGGCGATTGGTATTTCAGGTAGAAATATTCAAAAGAAAGCGGCTACAGACGTTTCCGAATTCCTGAACTTTAAGAGGGAGGAGGATGACGAGAGCAAGGTCTTCAAACGTGGTGAAAGCCGTGTCGGAGGAAGAAGAGGCCGTCATGATGAATCTGAAGAGATTGAGAAGTCTCTTGATGAACTTATTCATGAACTGCAGTCACTTATCGGACTTGCTTCTGTTAAGGAAGATGTTATGCATCTTATTAACATCATCAAGGTCAGAAAGCTGAGAGAGATGAGAGGCTATAAGAGAGTTGAGATGTCCTTCCACCTCGTATTTACAGGTAATCCGGGTACAGGTAAGACAACTATAGCCAGACTTCTTGCCAAGATTTATAAACAGTTGGGACTTGTTAGTAAGGGACAGTTTATAGAGGTTGACAGATCTGGTCTGGTTGACCACTTTGCCGGTGGTACAGCTCTTAAAACTACAAATGTTATAAATCGTGCCATTGGTGGTATCCTTTTCATAGATGAGGCATATACACTTACTCATAAAAAGGATTCCGGAGACTATGGTCAGGAAGCTATTGATACACTTCTGAAACGTATGGAAGATGATCGTGATGACTTCATCGTAATTGTTGCTGGATACACAGACGAGATGACAGAATTTATCGAATCAAACCCAGGTCTTAAGTCCAGATTTAATAAGTATATTTACTTCCCTGACTATAACAGTGGTGAGTTGATGGAAATATTCAAGTTTATGTGTCAGGAAAATGATTACATACTTACACAGAGTGCGGCATCTGTTGCAGAGACATATCTTAGAGGTATGACTGAACAGAAGATAGATAACTTTGCTAATGCGCGTCTGGTTCGTAACTATTTCGAGCGTTGCGTTGACAGACAGGCTACCAGAATCATAGCTGACGAGAACATCAACGAGGACGATCTGATAACCTTTGTCAGAGAGGATATGATTGAGGACGGCGGCGTTGCCGGAGTGCTCACAAAGGAAGATTAAAGATCAGGTTGTTGCGGGATAAATCTCGTAGCAACCTTTTTCATTGAGCGGGTGTTATTATTAGTTTGCACTATAGGGGAGTTATGTAATAAACTTGAGTAAGGTGTTGTGATTTTCATGTATAATGGGGGTGTATTATGGAATTAACAGAGACTAGACCATTTGTACCATGGGAACAGATGGAAAGCTTTATGATTGAAGCATTTAAGGGGTATGGCGTGCCGGAGGCTGATGCAAGGATAGTTGCTGATGTTCTTCTGGAATCTGACAGACGGGGAATAGAGAGTCATGGCTGTAATAGATTTAAGCCTATCTATATCGACAGAATAGTAAAAGGAACTTTGCTTCCGGTTACTGAGCTTCAGATACTTAAGGAGACTCCGACTACTGTAGTTATGGATGCGCATGACGGAATGGGCATGGTGGCAAGCTACAGGATGATGGAGAAGCTTATAGAAAAGGCTAAGACCTATGGCATGGCAGGAGGAGCCATCCGTAATTCAACCCATTACGGAATAGCCGGTTACTGGACCAGCATGGCGGCAAAGGAAGGGATGATCGGTGTTACCGGAACAAATGCCAGACCTTCCATAGCTCCAACCTTTGGAGTGGAAAATATGCTGGGAACCAATCCGCTTACATTCTCAATTCCTACAGATGAGGAATTTGATTTCTGTCTGGACTGCGCAACCTCTATTGTTCAGCGTGGAAGGATAGAATACTATGCAAGAGCAGGTAAGCCCACACCTTCAGGAACGGTTATTTCTGAGGAGGGCGAAGCGCTGACAGACAGTAAGGAAATTCTGGAAAGGCTGGTTGCAGGAACTGCTGCGCTTGCTCCGCTTGGAGGAATAGGAGAGGAACTTGCAGGCTATAAGGGTTATGGTTATGCTACAGTTGTGGAGATACTTTCGGCGGCTCTTTCAGGTGGACAGTTTATGAAGGCTCTTTCCGGAGTAGATGAGGATGGAAAACCTAAGATGTATCATCTGGGACACTTCTTCTTTGTGGTTGACCCGGAGGCATTTATGGGAAGGGAAGAGTTTAAAAAGATTGCTGGAGATATATGTCGTGACCTGAGACAGTCCAAAAAGGCACCCGGACAGGACAGAATCTATACAGCAGGGGAAAAGGAGCATGAGGTATGGCTTTATCGTAAGGATAAAGGTGTTCCTGTCTCCGAGGGAGTTCAGCAGGATATTATCAAGGTAAGAGATGCTCTCGGTCTTGATTTTGTATTTGACTTTGAAAAGTAGTATGCATAAAGGCTGATCCATTTTGCTCCCTGAAAAGTAGTATCGTAATTGTTTTTGGCAAAATGAATGGGGATAATCTATGGTATTATTCAGAAGAATAATCAGGTTTTTTAAGAATCAGGATAAACTGGAAGATAAGATATTCAGCGTGGTACTTATAGTTGGTGTATTTGTAGTTGTTGCATCGACTGTTGTTACCTATGCAGAACAGATAAGTTCGTGGGCTACAGTACTTACAGCACTCAGTGGTATGTTCATGATATTTCTTTTGATTCTCGCATATGTAGTTAACCAGATGGAAGTATCCAGGATGCTGATGTGCTATTTTGTCAATATTGTCATGATGCCTGCCCTTTTCTTTTCCTGCGGAGGAATAGATTCGGGTATGCCATTATATCTTCTGGCAGGACTTCTTGCTATTGTTCTTTTATTAAAGGGTAAGAACAGGATATGCTGTTTTGCGGTATGTCTTGCGGTGGATGTGTGTTCCATAGCATTTTCATATGTATTTATGGAGGGAAATAGCTCGGGATTACAGATGTCTATTAATATTCTTTCCAGACTTTCTCTGGAAGACCGTATTACAGATATGATCTCCTCTATCATACTTGTTTCTCTTTTTGTAGGAATAACTACCGGGCTTATTCTGGCATCATATCAGAAGGAAAGGGTAAAGCGTGAGAATCTGCTTATAAGATTAAATGATCTTTCCAGAAAGGATGAACTGACGGGACTATATAACAGAAGAGAACTTTTTAGTTATCTGGAAGATGTTGATCTTTTTTCTGACAGGAAATATTATATGGCGATGTTTGATATAGATCATTTTAAGGATGTAAATGATAACTATGGCCATATATTTGGTGATAAGGCTTTGAGGAGGGTGGCTGAAAGTCTGGGAGCAGATATTGATCATGCAAATGGTGAAATAGCTGCAAGATATGGTGGAGAAGAATTTGTACTTCTTCTGAACTGTAAAGGCTTGAAGGAAGCTCTGGATAGAGTAGAGGTTATAAGAAAAAAAGTTGAAGGTATAAAGTGGGACGAGGATGAGGGACTGACCATAACTGTAAGTGGCGGACTTGTAGATTGCAGTACATTTAATTCACTCAATACAACACTCAGTACAGTTGATAAGCTTCTCTATGATGCAAAGCATACTGGCAGAAATCGTATTAGTCTTGTAAAAGAATAAAAGTGTGGATAATATGAAACTGAAAAATGTATATGGGAAAAATGTTTTTGTTACAGGGGTTTCAAGTGGAATAGGAAGGAAGACGGCAGCTCTTTTTGTCAGAGCAGGCTGTAATGTAGTTGGAGTTTCCAGAAATTGCAAGGAAGAATATCGTGAGCTGGAGAATGGGGGAAGTCTCAAAACCCTGAAAATGGATGTTACTGATATGGACAGCATCGACAGGGTTATAAGTCAGATAGACAGGATTGATATAGCTGTGCTGTCTGCCGGAATGGGAATAGCCGGTCCGGCAGAGACTACACCCATAGAAGCGGCAGAGCATCAGATGGATGTCAACTATTTTGGAGTGCTGAGAGTAGGAAGCAGAGTTCTTGCTAAGATGCGTGAGCAGAGAAATGGACTTTTCGTCGTAATAGGCTCTCTGGCTGGAAGAGTTCCGATTCCGATGCAGAGCCATTACTCCTCCAGTAAGTATGCGCTGGAAGCGTATGTGGCTTCTGTAAGAATGGAAATGAAGGAATATAACGTAAAGGCAGTTATCGTAGAACCCGGAGATACAAGAACTGGATTTACAGATAATAGAGCCATCTATCTTGATGAGGCTTCTCCTTATTATGAGAAGGGCAGGGCTTCAATCGCAGTTATGGAAAAGGATGAGAAAGAAGGTGACTCTCCGGAGAATGTGGCAAAGCTGGTTCTAAGTCTGGCTGGAAAAAAGAATCCTCCGGTAAGTATTGCTGTTGGTCTGAAAGGCAAAGCTATTATGACCGTAGCGAACATTTTACCGGCTGGAATCAAAGAAAAAATAATCGAGAAAAAATATTTGGCAAAAGTAAGTATAAATAAATGACAGTTATTAGCAAATTAGTATGAGGGATAAAACATGGCGGGCGTACCGGAATATATCGAGGATTATCTGAAGATAATAAAAGAGGAACTAAAAAGCAGATACGGACTAACAGAGGAGCAGGCTGCAAAGGCTGTTTACAAGTCTGCTGTCAGGAGCATACTATGTGGTAGTAATGAGGAGCTTCGCAGATATCAGATGCATAAATCCCTGGCTGAAACTACACTTGATGTTTACAGACAGTATAAGAATGTTGGTCTATCGTCTTCGTCAAGAAATGGTGAAGAAGATGCACAGAAGATTAACATAGTTGAGCAGCACGATGAACCTATCAGGGAGAAGGTTAAGGAAAGTGCGGCTGTTATTCAGGATATTCCGCTTATGTGGGCTGATGACGATAGTGAGGGTTAATAATGCTTTTTATGATAATTGGTGGATTGATAGGTATAATTCTTTTTTCTTATATCAATTCACTGGCTAATGTTATAGCATGTAAATGTACCAGTTTTTTTGTGATGCATGTGAAGCTTTTGGGAAAGACCGGCTATCGAAGAAGGAAAACAAAACCGCTTAAATGGATTAAATGTAAATTCTCACTATTCTGTTATGTTACAGGTGGATTCGAGGTTAAAGATTATACTGAACAGGATAATAGGAACTATAAAATAATAACTATTGTCGGTACTGTAATTCCGGCAGTCCTGATTGCTGCTTTTCCGGTGCTGAATGCTATAGTTTATGGCGCGGGACTGATTACATTTACCGGTGGAATAGGAACCGGAATGCTTATATTTCTGATCCTTTATATATCAGGAATTATAAAAGCAATGAATAAAGATATGAGAGCATATATGGATACCTGCAGAGTGGCAATGCTTCAGCTCAAAGAGGGTTACAGCTATAATCAGCTTAGTCTTCCCACGGGTCTTCTCAGTGTTAAAAAGGTTAATACATATAGCAGAAGCAGATATCTGACTCTGCTTTCGATGAAGGCGATAAGTCAGAAGGATTATACCATGCTGAATGGATATATAAGAGAACTGGATCTGACATTTAAGGGTGGCAGACCTAATGGTATATTTGTGTATAATGAGCTGTATCTTGATGGATATATGCTGATAATGTATTATTCGACCTTTATCAATCCTAATCTGCCGAATGCCCAGAAGATTTATAATCTGATAAAGGATGGTCTGGTGTTCCTGAATGATACACCGGAGATCATAATACTTGCATATTATCAGTTTTATGTGATGAAGAGACCGGATCTGGCTGCGTTAACTGTGAATCAGGCAAGAGAAAATATTGCCTATGCAGGTGAGGATGAGATGTTCCGTGCCGACCGGATGATCTTCGAGGAAATGATAGATACACTTCAGAATAAGATGACTATGATTCTGAATCCTAAAGAAGAACAGCCTATTATTCGGATGGATGAGGAAAATGGTAGATATTAATAATTGGAGGATATTTTAATGGCTCATGTTAATAATCGTAAGGTTGCTATGATTGGCTGCGGATTTGTTGGTGCAGCCTCCTGTTATGCTCTGATGCAAAGCGGTATGTTTTCGGAGATGGTACTTATTGATTCAAATAGTGATAAGGCAGAGGGTGAGGCTCTTGATATAAGTCATGGAGTACCTTTTGCAAAGCCTATGAAGATCTACGCAGGAGATTATGATGATATCGCTGATGCTGCAATCTGTGTAGTTACTGCCGGAGCGGCACAAAAGCCGGGCGAAACAAGACTGGATCTGGTAAAAAAGAATATCAATATATTTAAGGCTATTATGCCGCAGATAAAGGAGCATAATTTTCAGGGGATTCTTCTGATAGTTGCCAATCCTGTGGATATTCTGACCTATGTTGCACAGAAGCTTACCGGACTTCCGGAGGCAAGGGTATTTGGTTCGGGAACTGTTTTGGATACTGCCCGTTTTAAGTATCTTCTCAGTGGACATCTAGGTGTTGACAGCAGAAGTATTCATGCCTTTATTATAGGAGAACATGGAGATAGTGAGATAGCGGCATGGAGCAGTGCGAATGTGTCCGGTGTTCCTATCAATGATTTCTGTGAGATGAGGGGACATTTTCAACATGAAGAATCCATGCGCAGAATCGCAGATGAAGTAAAGAACAGTGCATATGAGATAATAGAGAAGAAGGGCGCTACTTATTATGGAATAGGTATGAGTGTTAAGCGAATATGCGAGGCTATAACACGTGATGAGGAGTCAATCCTTCCTGTATCGGTTGCGCTTCATGGTGACTTTGGCATAGAGGGTGTAGCTCTCAGTATGCCTGCAATAGTCGGCAAGCATGGTGTGGAAGGGCTGGTTCCCATCAAACTGTCAACAGAGGAACTGGCGAAGCTTCAGGAATCTGCCGCAACACTAAAAGCGGTTCTGGACGATGCCTTCGAAGAGTAAGAAGAGTAAAGTGAAGATTTTGAAAGGGTAATTCAGGGACCGGGCTATTGAGTAAAGTGAAGATTTTGAAAGGGTAATTATAATGGAAGATAAAAGATATGCTGTGCTTATCGACTCTGATAATATTTCATCAAAGTATATAGTCAGCATACTGGACGAGATGACCAAATATGGAGTGGTCACCTATAAAAGAATATATGGAGACTGGACTTCCACTCAGGCAAATAAGTGGAAGAAGGAGCTGATGGAGAATTCCATTACGCCAATACAGCAGTTTAGAAATACAGTCGGTAAAAATGCGACTGATTCTACTCTGATCATAGATGCAATGGATATTCTCTATACTAATAATGTGGATGGCTTCTGTATAGTTTCCAGTGATGGTGATTTTACCAGACTTGCCAGCAGGCTCAGGGAATCCGGCATGCATGTGATCGGTATGGGAGAGAACAAGACTCCCCGTTCTTTCAGGGCGGCATGTACGGTATTTACGGATCTGGAGCTGCTGCTGGAGCAGAGTGTGGATGATGTTAATGTGAAGGGAACGTCAAAGAGGAAGTCCTCTAAGAAACCGGAAAATGTTATACCTCAGAAGACTATTGAGAATGATATTATTGAGATCATCACAGAAAATGATAACAAAGGAAGAGAGACAGGACTTGGAGAGATTGGCAGTCGTCTTCAGAAGAAGTACTCCGACTTTGATGTAAGAAACTATGGATACAGTTCTCTTTCTACTCTTATAGATGATACGGCAGCATTTGACATTAAGAAGAAAGACAGTACAGTATTTGTTGCTATTCATTCTGATAAGGACATGAAGAAGAGAGTAAAGAGGTTTACTATTGATATAGTGGCAGGAGAGGGAACCAAGGGAATGGATCTGGCTCTGCTGGGACAGAAGATTCATGATGAATTTCCTACATTTAATGCCAAGGAATTCGGGTACTCAACTTTATCCAAATTTATATATGGAATAAAGGATATCAAGGTAGAATCCTCCGGAAGCACAAAAAAAGTTTACATAAGATAACAAACTGACTGGCTTTGGAATGTTTATGATATTTTTTTGGTAAAAATGTATATTTTATGTTGTATTTTTTATAAACATATGTTAAAATGTACACAGTTAAAACATTAGTAATGAATTATTTCTAATTTTTCTTCCAATTTAGAATTTTAGTGTTTTATCATAATTTTTCCTCCAAAAAGCCAGAAGTCAAGTGGGGTATGACTTCTGGCTTTTTATCTTTGGTAAAAAGCCGGCATATATAAATCCTTTGGAGGATAATTTTTAACCTGGGAGCAACAGATGAAGATAGGGATATTTGATTCGGGGATTGGCGGTATTACTTTACTGCATGAGGCAGTGCAGAAGCTTCCGCATGAGAAGTACTTCTTCTATGCTGATGTTGATCATGTGCCTTATGGTGTCAAGACCTCTCGGCAGATAAGTGAATATGTGGATGAAATTGTAAGAGGCTTCATAGATAAGCAGATGGATGCCATAGTGATAGCCTGTAATACAGCAACGGCTGTGGCTGCGGAAGCTGTCAGAAGTAAGTATGATATTCCGATTATAGGTATGGAACCGGCTGTAAAACCTGCGGTCCGTGCTGCTACGGAAACTACCGGAAGAGTTCTGGTAATGGCAACACCGGTTACGATCAGGGAAAATAAGCTTCGTAGTCTTCTTCAAAAGGTTGACAAGGAGCATGTGGTTGACCTGCTTCCGATGCCGGGGCTGGTACGACTGGCTGAAATGGAGAAGTTCGAGGGTGCGGAGGTTGATGCATATATTGATGAGCAGCTTGCAGTGCTTGACAGAGCATTATATTCTGAGGTTGTTCTGGGCTGTACGCATTTTAATTATTTTAAGCCGGCTATCAGGAAGGCTTTTGAAGAAAAGGGTCTGAACATAGAATTGATTGATGGAAATGAGGGGACAGTAAGACATCTGGCAGAGCTGCTGGGACTTACTATGGTATCAGAACCTCAGGATATAAAAAATGTTGATATCAGCTACTTTGAATCCGGCCGGCCGGTAAGGGACGAGGAAAGTCTTGATAAATACGCAAGACTGCATAAGAGGCTGGATGAAATTAATAAAATGGCGAGATAGCTATTGGACCTTGCTGATTGATGACAAGATAACTGCTGGAGTCTGTTGATAAATGGCGGGATAGCTGTTGGAGTCTGTTGATAAATGGCGGGATAGCTGTTGGAGCTTGCTGATAAATAGGCATAATAGAAGATGTGTTAAGAGTTGGAGTTAGGATATAGGAGATTATCATGGCGGCGGGAAACTGTGATTACTGTGCATACCTGGTGTATGATGAAGAAATGGAAGAATACGTTTGTGATGTTAATATGGACGAGGATGATTACAGCAGACTGATGCAGTCGCATTTTAAGGAATGTCCATATTTTAAAGATGGAGATGAGTATAAAGTGGTTAGACATCAGATGTAAAGACGGCAATTAATATAAAGTGGTAGGATATCAGATGTAAAGACGGCTGGGTTTTGGTGATTCTGGATATTTTTAAGGATCCTGGAATATGATGTTATGGAAAGAATCACGATTAGTCAGAAGTGCTTGCAAAAATAAGCACTAATAACTATAATGATTAGTTGGTGGTAGCGTTTACATTCCACTAAAATATTATAAAATAACGGGGTATAAAATCATGGTAGGTTTTGGCTTTGGTTCACTTATTGAAAAGTTGAGGAAGTGTCCTCAGACTATAGTATTTCCGGAAGGAACAGACCCTCGTATCCTTGAGGCATCTTCAAGACTTCTGGCAAGTAATTTTTTAACACCTATTCTTGTTGGTAATCCTGATGAGATTCATGCTAAGGCAGAGGATGCAGGATTTAATATTCGTGGTGCTAATATCATTGATCCTGAGAATTATGAAAAGATTGATGAGATGGTGGCAGCATTTGTTGAACTTCGTAAGGGTAAGGGCGTTACAGAGGATGACGCCAGAAAGATCCTTAAGCATAGCAATTACTTTGGAACCATGCTTGTAAAGATGGGACTTGCTGACTGCCTGCTTGGTGGTGCTACATATTCAACTGCTGATACAGTTCGTCCGGCACTTCAGCTTGTAAAGACTAAGCCGGGTAACAGCATGGTATGTTCATGCTTCATTCTGGTTCGCCCTCGTGCAACAGGTGATAATGAAGTTCTTGCAATGGGTGACTGTGGTATCGTTATATCTCCTACAGAGGATCAGCTTGTTGAGATAGCAGAAGAGACAGTTAAATGTGCACGTATCTTTGGTGTAGATCCTAAGGTTGCATTCCTTAGTTTCTCAACCAACGGCTCAGCTCAGGGCGAAGATGTAAGCAAGATGAGAAATGCAGCACGCAAGACCAAGGAGCGTAATCCTGATCTTCCTGTTGACGGTGAGATGCAGTTTGATGCTGCTGTTGTACCAAAGGTTGCAGAGAAGAAGTTCCCTGGATCTGAGGTTGCAGGTCATGCAAATACATTTATCTTCCCTGATATAAATGCAGGTAATATTGGTTACAAGATCGCTCAGAGAATGGGTAACTTTGAGGCTTATGGTCCTATCCTTCTTGGACTTAACTCACCTATTAACGATCTTTCACGTGGATGTACAGCCGCAGAGGTTTATTCTATGGCTATCATCACAGGCGCATTTTCTGCTTCAGAGAAGGAAAATGCAGCAAAGTAAATTGATAACATATTAGTTTGGAATAAAGGGTCAGATGATTAAAGAATTTAAGCCAATATTCACATATATTCTTATAGCGGTAAATGTTTTCGTATTCTTTCTTGAAACGATGCAGGGAGGAAGCGAAAATGCAGAGCTGGCGCTTAAATTCGGTGCGCAATATACGCCTTATATTGCTGAAAAGGGAGAGTGGTACAGGATGTTTACCTCCACCTTCGTGCATTTCGGCATAGAGCATCTGCTGGGCAATATGATAGCTCTTCTGGCTCTTGGTAATCATGTCGAGTTCTTTTTCGGCAGGGTTCGTTTCTTGGTAATTTATTTTATATCCGGTATCTGCGGTAGTCTGCTTACGCTGGTTTATGAGATGCATACTCTTGAGTTTGCAGTTTCCGCAGGTGCTTCAGGAGCAATCAGTGGACTTATCGGAACTATGATCGTGTTCGCTATTGATCCTGCTCTGAAGAGAGAATTCCCACTACGACGTGTCATAGTGGGAATTGTTCTTGTTTTAATACCTATGAAATCCAACGTCAATATCATGGCTCATCTGGGCGGAGTAATAGGTGGAGCCATTACCGCATATACGCTTTATTATTTCATGAAGAAAAATGGAACATTTATAGAGAAGGTAAATGATCCTCAGCATTCAGAGAATGATGATCCTTACAAAATGGATTAGAAGCGGGGTGACAGGGGGACAGGCACCTTGTCACATGGTGACAGGGGGACAGGCACCTTGTCACATCATTTTTATTAAACGGGGGTGCGAATGGAAAGATTTGATCTGTATGACATAAACAGAAACAAAACCGGTCTTTCTCTTGAAAGAGGTAATAAGGTTCCTGAGGGTTATTACCGTCTTGTAGTGCATGTCTGCATCTTTGGAAATGATGGCAGGATGCTGATACAGAAGAGGCAGCCCTTCAAAAGCGGCTGGTCCGGAATGTGGGATATAACGGCAGGTGGAAGTGCTACTGAAGGAGATACCAGTCAGTCTGCAGCCCAGAGAGAGCTGCTGGAGGAAGTGGGAATAGAGGTAAACCTTAAGGATGTCCGCCCGGCGATGACTATATATTTTGATGGTGGATTTAATGATATCTATACTATAAATATGGATGTGGATATAGACAAGCTGAAGCTTCAGGAAACTGAGGTTGAGAAGGTCGATTGGGCTACTGAGGAAGAGATTCTGGAGATGCTGCGCAGGAAAGAATTTGTGCTTTATAAGTCTTCATTTATATCACTGCTCTTCTTTCTACGTAATCATAATGGCGCATTTACTCATAAGGATCCAACTAAGAATTAGTTTGTGCAGGAAGTTTTTTGCAAAAAAAGTGTTTTGTAAAAAAAGTGTTTTGTAAAAAAAGTATCAGAGGAAATAAGGGTAATACATTTAGAAAAGAGGAAGCAAAGTGGCTAAGAAAATAGGACGTAATGATCCATGCTGGTGTGGAAGTGGTAAGAAGTATAAGGTTTGTCATGAGGCTTTTGACAGAAAGCTGGATATGATGTATCTTCAGGGACATATTGTTCCATCTCGTAATATGATCAAGACTCCTGAGCAGATTGCACTTATAAAGGAAAGTGCAAAGGTTAATGTGGAATGTCTTGATGTTGTAGCCGACAGGATTACAGCAGGTATGAGTACGGAGGATATCAATCGTATCATCAATGAAGTATGTGAGAAGCATGGTGCTATCCCTGCACCGCTTAACTATGAGGGCTTTCCCAAGAGCGTATGTACCTCTGTTAATGACGCGGTATGTCATGGTATCCCGGATGAAAATGAGATACTTTGCGATGGAGATATAATCAATGTTGACTGTTCAACTATTCTGAATGGTTACTTCTCTGATTCATCCCGTATGTTCATGATAGGAAATGTATCTGACGAAGCGAAGCGTCTGGTTGAAACTGTCAGGGAAAGCGTGTATAAAGGCCTCGAAGAGGTTAAGCCATGGGGCTTTCTGGGAGATATGGGACAGGCTGTTCACGATCACTGCAAGGCTGCAGGCTACAGCGTAGTAAGAGAGATTGGCGGTCATGGAGTAGGAATAGAGTTCCATGAGG
>DGRT01000143.1 GCA_002391105.1 Lachnospiraceae bacterium UBA4381
ATCGTACTATACAGGAAGTTGCCGGTCCTCTTATGCTGGTAAAGGATGTTGAAAATGTTAAGTATGACGAGCTTGGTGAGATAGAACTCAGCTCCGGCGAGAGACGTCGTTGCAAGGTTCTTGAGATCAACGGAAGTGAAGCTCTGGTTCAGCTTTTCGAGTCTGCTACAGGAATTAACCTGGAGAGTAGTAAGGTTAAGTTCCTTGGAAGATCACTTGAGCTTGGCGTATCAGGCGATATGCTTGGTCGTGTATTTGATGGTCTTGGACGTACTATAGATGGCGGTCCGGAGATTATACCGGAAGCGCGAATGGATATTAATGGTCTTCCTATGAATCCGGCTGCAAGAGCATATCCTGAGGAGTTTATCGAGACCGGTATATCTGCTATAGATGGTCTGAACACTCTGGTACGTGGACAGAAGCTTCCTATATTCTCGGCTTCGGGACTTCCTCATGCCAGACTTGCTGCACAGATAGCACGTCAGGCAAAGGTTAAGGGAACTGATGATGAGTTCGCCGTTGTATTTGCAGCTATGGGTATCACCTTTGAGGAGGCGAACTATTTCGAGGAATCCTTCAGGGAAAGTGGAGCTATAGACAGAACAGTTCTTTTTATAAATCTAGCAAATGACCCTGCTGTAGAAAGAATATCTACACCACGTATGGCACTTACAGCAGCAGAGTATCTTGCTTTTGAAAAGGGTATGCACGTACTGGTAATCATGACAGATATTACGAACTATGCCGATGCTCTTCGTGAGATATCTGCAGCCCGTAAAGAGGTTCCGGGACGTAGAGGTTATCCCGGATATATGTACACAGACCTTGCTACAATGTATGAAAGAGCAGGACGTCAGCGTGGTAAGAATGGTTCTATAACGATGATTCCTATACTTACCATGCCTGAGGATGATAAGACTCATCCTATTCCTGACCTTACAGGATATATTACAGAGGGACAGGTTATCCTTTCACGTGAGCTTTACAGAAAGGGTATTACACCTCCTATTGATGTTCTTCCATCACTTTCACGTCTTAAGGATAAGGGTATCGGTGAAGGAAAGACAAGAGCAGATCATGCGGCTACCATGAACCAGCTTTTCTCGGCTTATGCCAGAGGAAAGGAAGCTAAGGAGCTTATGGTCATCCTTGGTGAAGCAGCGCTTACAGAGATTGATCTTCTGTATGCCAAGTTTGCGGATGAATTTGAGAAAAAATACGTATCACAGGGTTATAATGCTGACCGTGATATCGAGGAAACGCTTGATATCGGATGGGAGCTTCTCAGGATACTTCCTCGTTCAGAGCTGAAGCGTATCAGTGACAAGTTCCTCGATATGTATTACTAAAGTGATTTTTGAAAGGTCTTTATGCAGGACTTTCTTATAAGAGGTGACAAATGGCTAGTACAACTGTAATTCCAACAAGAATGGAACTGACCAGACTTAAGAAAAAACTGAATACAGCAGTTAAGGGACACAGACTTCTGAAGGATAAGCGTGATGAGCTGATGCGGGAATTTCTTGAACTGGTTAAGGTCAATATGGAGCTCAGGCAGAAGGTTGAAGAAGGTCTTGGAAAAGCGAACAAGAACTTTGTACTTGCAAAGGCAGGGATGTCCGAACAGATTCTGAGAAGTGCATTCATGACTCCCAAGCAGGAGGTTGCTCTTGTTCAGGATAAGAAAAATGTTATGAGCGTTGACATACCTGTATTTGATTTTAAGACTAAAACTGCTGATGAAAATGATATGTATTCATACGGATTTGCATTTACATCAGGTGATCTTGATCTTGCGGTAGATTCACTGGCAGCCGTTTTTCCTGATATGCTTAAGCTTGCTGAGGTTGAGAAGTCCTGTCAGCTTATGGCTGCCGAGATAGAGAAAACCAGAAGAAGAGTAAATGCACTTGAGCATGTTATTATTCCTGAGACACAGGAAAGTATAAAGTATATTACTATGAAGCTGGATGAAAATGAACGTAGTACCCAGGTAAGACTTATGAAGGTTAAGTCCATGATGCTGGAGGAGGCGCATCATTATTCAGATAAGCAGTAGTCTTCATAATATGAAGTTTTGGTGTATTCATAGTGAATTTAATGATATTTGGTTGTATAATCTGGCTGTAGGTTAAAGTTTTATATTTACTATAGTTTTTGAGAAATATTTTCAGCTATGGTACATTTGATCGGAGGGTTTTTATGGAATTAAAAAGAAATGATAATAACAATCAGTCATCATCTTCGCAATATGGCTCAAATCCATATAGCGGACAGTATGACGGACAGAGCTCATATGGCAGTCAGAGCCCATATGCAAATAGCGGTTCTTATGATCCGGGTAGTCCCTATGCTAATATGAATTCATTTGATAGTCAGAGTCCTTATGGCAGTCAGAGTTCTTACTCAGGGCAGAGTCCATATGGAAGTACGGATCCATATTCAGGAAACAGCCCTTATGGAAGCACGGATCCTTACGCAGGACAGAACCCGTATGCAGGTTCTAATCCTTATTCGGGAAACAGTCCTTATGGAAGCTCAGATCCTTACGGACAGGATCCATATTCTGCTGTTAATTCACAGTATTCTGCTATGCAGTCAGTGACGAAGAGCCAGTCGGCTTTTGGAGATGCTGCAGCAGGAATAAATGCGGCACTTAACGTAAATGAGCTTTTATCAAAGTCCTTCCTTTATATGTTTATAGCACTTCTGATAACCGGTATTACTTCGCTTATTGTTGCTTCATCACCGGCTTTACTCAGTGCTGTATTAGGAACTGGAAGAAATCCGGGAGTTGGATTCATTTTAATATTTGTTGTGGAAATAGCTGTTCTTTTTGCATGTCAGAGTGCAATCAAGTCAGATAATCTGGTATTATCTGCAGTGCTTTTTGCGGCGTTTGCGATAGTTAATGGACTTACATTTTCTATTATATTCTTAGCATTTGAGCTTTCGTCCATAGTAACTATATTCTTTATGACATCGCTTATGTTTGCGGTACTTTCAGTTATAGGTGCAACAACTCAGAAGGATCTTACAAGCTGGTCCTCCTTCCTGTTAGGTGGACTAATAGCGGTACTGGTAGGCTCACTTGTTAATCTGTTCCTTGGAAACGGACTTGTTGATTACATAGTAACTCTTGTTGGAGTAGTAGTATTCACACTTTATACAGTATATGATGTCAACAAGATAGTTAAGATGTCACGTATGAGAACAGGTATCTCAACATCAACACTTGCTTTCTATGGTGCTATAGAGCTGTATCTTGATTTTATAAATCTTTTCCTGAAGCTTCTCAGACTTTTTGGAAAGAGAAAGTAAATGCTTTTTTCTCTTTTAACAGTGCTTTTTTGCTTGCTACTATGCGACGTATGGGTTATAATTAATGTATAAAATTGATAAATCAATTTGTATATATTTAACAAAAAGTATATATTGATTTATTAAGTTAAAGCATTTAGTAGTTAATGGTAGTACAAAAGGGGGGATAGTTATGGCAGCTCTTATTAAATGTCCAAAGTGTGGTTCTAACAGACTGGAGCCTGTTAAACAGGCAGGTGGTCTTGCAGGTAAGATGGGTGTTATGGTTTATCTGTGCCTTAATTGTGGCAAGGAATCCAAGATAAAAGAGAAGAAAGGCTAATAAGAATACATTATAAATAAGTTTTTCTTTAAGGGGACCGGAAGCTTCCGGTCTCTATTTTTATGCCATCATATGGATGAATAGTTGCGTGCAATTATTAGCATTTCATGTTAAGATATTATTATGTTTATGAAGCTGCATAAACTGGAGAAGATAATTACATGATCAGGAGGGTACAGCTTATGGAAAGAGTCTATCTGAATAATGACTGGAGGTTTACAGACAGGTTTGATTCAGAGATCACAAGGGAAGACTATAATGCTAGTGATATGGAAGTTGTTCGTATTCCACATACTGTGAAGGAAACTCCATATCATTATTTTGATGAGCACATATATCAGATGGTGAGCGGGTATAGAAGAGTCATTAAGGTACCCCAAAAATGGACCGGGAAAAAGCTGATTCTTACTTTTGAAGGGGTTGCTCACGATGCTACTGTTTATGTAAATGGAATAGAGGTGGCTTCACATCACTCCGGATATACTGCTTTTTCGGTAGATATAAGTACCAGTGTCAGGTATGGAGAGGAAAATGTAGTTGCCGTCAGATGTGACAGCAGGGAAAGTCTGAATGTTCCTCCGTTTGGATTTGTGATTGACTATATGACCTACGGTGGCATCTATAGAGATGTATATCTTGATATTAAAGAGCCTACTTATATAAGTGATGTATTTATAACTACAAAGCTGGCTGAAAAGTATGAGGAGGAGGGTATCAGAAAGGTAAAGGCATCTCAGACAGTTACCCAGATGGAGATAGTTGGAGATATAGATGGAGTAGGGGTAAAGCAGTATATCAGAAAGACAGGCTCAGGAGAAGAATATAGATGTGTATCTGCTTTTAAGGTAAGTGAGCTTCTGAGAAAATCTCCCGAAACAGGTAAGCAGATATTTGAAATCAATTCTCTTACTCAGGAGGTTGAACTCTGGGATATAGACAATCCTGCAAGATATGATATAAAGACTGAGCTTATCAGAATATCGGACGCTGATGTAAAGAAGTTA
>DGRT01000040.1 GCA_002391105.1 Lachnospiraceae bacterium UBA4381
GCCTGTCCCCCTGTCACATTTGGTGGTGACAAGGTGCCTGTCCCCTTGTCACATTATAAAAGAAAGGTTGTATTATGAATAAAAAATCAATTAAGGATTTCTTTCAGAAAAGTGGAAGTGCAGTGGCAATTCCTTTGATAATGGTTATACTGGGACTGTTTTTTATATTCTTTCCGGGCAGTGCCATTAGTATAACTGTCAAGGTGGTGGGAATTGCTTTTGTGGTAATAGGAGCAATTATGGCTGGTTCACTTCTGGCTGCATATTCTCCATATACTATGACGACAGCTATAATACTGATACTTTTCGGGATATTATGTATAGCTTCACCGGGCTTTATAGCATCATTTGTTATAAAGGCTATAGGTATCATGATACTTATAAATGAGCTTATAAGAATATATGAGGCATATAAGATCAAAGGAAAGAGTGATAAGTTTATACAGTATGTAATAGTTGATATCCTGACTCTTATACTGGGTATAGTGCTGATAGCAATCCCGCTTGATATAGCTGGTGCGATTGTTATTGTGATCGGAGTTATACTTCTGGTGCTTGGGATTTCCAACATTATTACGGCGATAAGGGTATATAAAGATGGCCGTTATGTAGATGATGGAACAGATGTAGTCTGGGAAGAATAGCGCCTATCTATAGAGAGGAGAGTATGATGAGAATTGGTATGGGATATGATGTTCACCGTCTTGTAGAGGGCAGACCTCTTATTCTCGGTGGTGTCGAGGTACCTTATGAGAAGGGACTTCTGGGACATTCTGACGCGGATTGTCTGACACATGCAATCATGGATAGTCTTCTGGGAGCTGCAGCGCTTGGGGATATCGGAAAGCATTTTCCGGATACAGATCCAAGATACGAGGGGGCTGATAGCCTGAAGTTACTTGCAGTAGTTAAAGAAATGCTGGACGAAAGATCATATATTATAGGAAATATAGATGCTACTATTATTGCCCAGAAACCTAAGATGGCACCATATATAGCCGAAATGAGGTCGAAGATAGCCGAAGCACTTGTGATAGAAGAAGAAAGGGTGAATATTAAGGCTACCACAGAGGAAGGACTTGGGTTTACCGGTGAAGGGCTGGGAATCAGTTGTCAGTCTATAGCACTTCTGGAAACGGTTGATAATTATCTATATAGAAATGTTACAACCGGGATAGTTGATAATGTAGAGGGAGATGGACTAAAAGATCTTTCTCTTGAAAGAAAGCATTTAGAGAATCTAAAGAAGAGAAAGGGAGAACAAAATGGATAGATATAACGAGAGACTTATAGCGGCAAAAGCTCCGTCCAGTGCCATGCTGGGACTTGTGGGAGCAATCATACTGACTGTTCTTGGTGTAATTCTATTTATTCTGACACCTCCTATCGGTCTGCTTATACTGGTAGGAGGAGTGGGACTTATCATTCTCACAAAGGATGCCCTTAGTATCGAATATGAATACATTATAACAAATGGCGATATAGAGATAGCAAAGGTAATAGCAAAGAAGAGACGTAAGGCTATTGGTGTTATCGAGGCAGAGAATATATCACGGATGGAAAGAGCGGATAATGACAGAACCAAGAATGATATAAGTATAGGTAAGTATAAGGTAAGAAAATATGTTGGTGCTGTCCCTGGAGATAATCTCATAGCACTCTATGTTGGAGAAGGGGACAAGCAGGAAATATATGTACTTGATTTTGATGAAAAATGTGTTGATCATATGAATCAGGTTCTTAAAATGAAGAGTAATGTTAAGGCATAGTACATAGATTCTTAAATGACTGAAACAAATGCCTCTTTGCTTAATCTGATAGCGCAGTTCCCAAAGCTTCAGCGTAGCTCGCTACAACTATGTTTTTGAAAATGTACTCTCAGGCAAGCATTCTCAGCATTAGTCCGGTTGTTTTGCAAATGATGTACTAGTGATAAGCTGCTGACGAAACAACAGGATCAGCAGTTTATGAGAGACATGGCATCTCTTTCTTGATTTGATTGTAAGATTAATTTGATTATAGGCTTGAAATAAAAAAAGCAGGCGACATCAGTCACCTGCTTGATTTATAATCAAAAGAAATAATCATACTAAAGGTAATAGAGCGTTTAGTAAGATGGCTAAGGAATCACAAAATCAAGGATCCAGCGGTATCATGGTCAGACCCTTATACATTTTGGTATAGATGCTTTTCTCATCCTTATAAAGCATAGTTCCTCTGGAACCATCTCGAATAATATATGCATATTTATTCTTCTGAACGTTCATGTAGAGAACTTCTTCAACGTTTAACTCCTTGGCTTTGACCTTGGCAGTATATACATTTACCGGTTCCAGCTTATACTTCTTTATAGCTTGTGCAACAGTCATGTCAAAACCTCCTTCACATAAGATTTACTTCTATTAGTATATGTGATATATTGCACAAAGTCAACTGTTAAAAAGTGACAAAAATATAAAAAACTGCCAAAACAAGTGAAGGCTTCTGATAGAACAAGATGATTATTGATTCTATTAATGTTGCTGGTTGAGAATTAATAGCAGTTGACCAAATGAATGGTGTATATATTTACTTTTGCTGAATGAAAATCAGTGGTAGTTGACTAAGAGAATGGAAAATAGAATTACTTTTGCTGAATGAAAATCAGTGGTAGTTGACTAAGAGAATGGAAAATAGAATTACTTTTGATGAATGAAAAATCAGGGGCAGTTGTAAAAATGAATGGAGTATATATTTACTTCTTATGAATAATAGTCAGGAGAAGAAAAACATTTAGATAAAGAAAAGGACACAAAAATATGAATTATTATATGGAATTTGAGAAACAATTAGAGGAAGCAGCAGAAAAAGATACACTTCCAACCCTGCTTCTGCACGCATGCTGCTGTCCCTGTAGTTCTCATTGTCTGGAGGTGCTGGCGGGACATTTTGATATTACTGTTTTTTTCTATAATCCCAATATAGATGCAAAGGAGGAATATCAGCATCGTCTGGATGAGCTGTACCGATTTACTGAGGAGGCGGACTTTGCAAGGAATGTGAAGATAGTAGATGGCGGGTATGAGCCGGAGCTTTTTTATGAAATGGCAAAGGGGATGGAGCATCTTCCAGAAAGAAGCGAGAGGTGTTACAAGTGTTATGAGCTTCGACTTAGAAAAACTGTAGAGTATGCTATGAAAGAAGGCTATGACTATTTTTCTACCACGCTTTCTATAAGCCCTTATAAAGACAGCAACTGGCTGAATGAGATCGGAATGAGGCTTGAGCAGGAACTGCATGAGTGCTATGATGAACCTGTGCCGGTATTTCTCTTCAGTGATTTTAAGAAGAAAAATGGGTACAAGCGTTCTATAGAACTGTCAAAGGAATATGGACTTTACAGACAGGACTATTGCGGATGCATTTTTTCAAAACGCAGGTGACAGGGGGACAGGCACCTTGTCACATGTGGGGATAGGTATCTTGCCACGTAACAGGCACCCTGTCACATGTATGGACAGGCGGCTTGTCACATAAATAACTAGGAGGGGATAATCAAATGAAAACTCAAAAAAAATTTCAAAATAACAATTTGAAAAGAATTATAACTATAATTCTTGCAACTGCATTAGTAGTGACGTCATTTGCTGTAAGCAGAAATGCTACAGTATATGCTGCTGAGGTGTATGAATTTGAAATGTCGATAGAGCAGGCCAAAGCTCTTAAAACTACCGCGAAGACGTGGTTGGATGAAAAAGGAACCATAGATGGTGAAGGAAGAAAATATTATCAGGAGTCATATGTGGAAGAACAGGCTGATGCTGAGCTGGCTAAGTATCTGACTGTTCCGGATGGATTCAAGATAACCGGTCGTATGGATATCTGGGTAGCTTCTGATAAAGAGGATGGAAGTGTTACAGAAATCGGAATATGGATCAATATGTTTGATAAGCTTCCACAAGGAGCATCTGCCAGCTTTAAAGGTGTAACAAGTAAGAGTTACGTGTCAAATGACGAAGTCAGATCGGAAGAAGCAAAGTTTAATGATCCGCGAATTGGAACAGGAACATTTTGCAGCTTTAATGATGCCAGTTATTTTGGAAAAAGAGTTGATGGGAAATGGGTGACAACATTTTACCCTGCTGATACAAATGGAATATATTTAATATTTGATGATGACAAGATCAAATATTCTGAGGAGTGGGTAGATGGTAAATGGTATTCTGCGGATGGTACCCAGACCTATGGAGGAACTTTGTTCTGGAAGTCAGATGCAACAGGCTGGTGGGTTGAGGATTCTGATGGATGGTACCCACAGAGTCAGTGGCAGAGAATAGACGGTGCAGAGTACTATTTTAAGGCTGATGGATATATGGCATCAGGTGAATACTGTAACGGCTACTGGTTTAATGATGATGGTACCTGGGATGAAACATATTATCTCAGTTGGAAGAGTAATGCAACAGGCTGGTGGGTAGAAGATAAGTCCGGATGGTGGCCTTCAGCTTCATGGCTTAAAATAGATGGATTCTGGTATTACTTTGATGGTTCAGGTTATATGGTAACCAGCCAGTATGTAGATGGCTACTGGCTTGGTGCTGATGGAGCCTGCCAGTAAATGTGACATGGTGCCTGTCCCCCTGTCACATTCACTTGTCACATTTAGGAGGTTTCAAATGAAAGCAACTGGAATGGTTTTATATAATCGATACGCTACTTATCAGGTTTGTCTGGATGTATATTCAGATGAACTTAGTCAGGATGATATATTCAAAAAAGTCTTTTTATATGTTGTTAATTGGGTAAAGGAGAGACTTAAATCATCGCAGGCTATAAATATAGGAGATTTTTCTGAATTTGATAAATATCCTAAAGTGGAAGAATATGAGAAGCTCAGCTTTGATATGATTAAGGATTTCAATGAAGCAATCCTTACAGATATGAGGACGGTATTCTACGAGAATGGAGAGACCAGAGACTGGGCATTCAGACAGACAGAGCCAGATAATGGAAGCGAGGGAAAAGCTATAGCCGGCAGGGAGTTCATTACTGAGATATCATTACATGAGGGTGATGGTAAAGTATCTTTGGCTGTAATGATTGAGGTAAAGCAGCCTGAAAATGTCAGGAAGACGCCCAAGGTTTACAGACCTGCATTTATCAAAAGTATGTTCAAAGATGAATATCTCATTCTGGTTGAACACGGTATTGATAGAAAATATGCATTTACAGGGAAATGTATATATATTGAAAGTCATTCTGATTGCAAGGAAGTTAGTAATAATTTGCTACTAAATATAGACTGCCAGCTTCCGGTGATTATATTTCCGGAAATCTATAAAAATGTTGAGCAGAATATGGAAGTTTATAGAGATGGAAAGCTTCAGAAAGATAAGGTGGGGATAGATTATCTTGCTGGTTCATTGGTTGGATTTGCGCATGTGGTAGTTATAAGTGAGAAGGAATATAATAAGCTGTTTTACACACGCCTTCAGAACGAGGATGAGGTATTCCTTAAAATGATTACCATGGCTAAAAAACCTTATTTTTATATTCCGGCAAGTGAATATATTGCATTTGGTTCAGAGAATCTTTATGTTGATAAGTCTAAGCTTGATACCGAGTCTTTGCTGAAAGATCTAAGTGATATGGCAGGTGATAGCGGTGAATGGCTTTCTGATGATGAAGACTTTTCGGAAATGCGTGAACTGGCGATGAATTATCAGCTTGGGAAGAACTATAATTATGCTCCATGCATGTTCTATAGAACGCTTAGAAGTAAATATCTGGAATCACGTGACGGCAAGGATAGTCAGGAAGAAGCTGCAAATCTGAGACATTATGTGGCTGAGTTAAATGAAAAGCTGAGAAGCAAGGATACAGAGCTTGCTAAACTGGAAAAAACTGTAGATGAGTATAAAAAGAATGATATCCTCACTAATGTCGAAAAGAAGGAAAAAGATGAAAGAATCAGTGATCTGGAGAAAGAACTAAGTAGAAAAGAAGAAGAGTATAGAGAATTAATCAGTAAGAATAATCTGGTAAGTAATGATGATTATCCTTTAGTCACAGATGAAACCAGAGCTGCATTTAAAGATAAAAATGTTAGATCTATAATAGTATTTGATGCGAGATACGCTGATTTTAATTCACTTATTAAAGATAAGCTGCTGGAGCTTCTGCGAAATACTGAAATAGAACTTACATATGCCAAAGATACCAAATACTCCAGAAGAAGAGAATGCATAGAAATCGTATTGGAATATGAGAAAGCGCATGGTACAGATACAGGTTTATATTATCCTGCGAAACTTGATCTTTTTGAAAATGAAATCCGAGAGATGATACAGGATGTTTTCTATAAGCATTGCACTAAGAATAATACAGCGGTATCACTATTATGGCTGAAGAGCCTTCTAAAGGATAATAACTTTAACGAAGAAATGGGTAAGAGAGGAAGGCGCTTCTATAATGAGCTTAAAGGAAAGTCTGATCCAAAGGATATAGGTAAGGTACTTATGGATTATGGCTTTGAAAGAAAAAAGAAGGATCACCATTCGGGTTTTGCATATTATGGAATGGATAGATTATTTACTACATTTGCTAATACTCCGTCTGATTCAAGAGGAACTAAAAATGGAGCGCAGATACTGTGTAACATGGTATTTTAATGTGACAGGGGGACAGGCACCTTGTCACATTAGGTGACAGGGGGACAGGCACTTTGTCACACCTAGGCGCCTTGTCATAATTAATGAATATGTTACAAGAGGATTCATAATTTGAGAATAATGGGACTGGATTATGGCGACAAAACAGTTGGTGTTG
>DGRT01000033.1 GCA_002391105.1 Lachnospiraceae bacterium UBA4381
GAGTTCCATGAGGAGCCATGGGTAAGCTATGTTACGAAACGTGGAACAGAGATGGTTATGGCTCCCGGAATGATGTTCACCATTGAACCTATGGTCAATATAGGCGGTCCGGAGGTCTTTGTAGATGAAGAAAATGACTGGACTGTATATACAGAGGATGGATCACTTTCGGCTCAGTGGGAGATACAGGTTCTCGTAACAGAGGACGGACATGAGGTCATTTCCTGGTAGCAGCGGAGAAAGTAAAGTCATTTCCCGGTAGCAGTGTGAGAATGAGAGGTCATTTTCCGGTAGCAGCGGGAGGATGCAAGGTTATTTCCCGGTAGCAGTGTGAGAATGAGAGGTCATCTCCTGGTAGCGGGGGAAGGATGTGAGGTCATCTTTTGGCAGCGGTGAGAGATGTACCGGGTAAAGTGGATATATTTTTCTCACTGAGATTTAGTTTTGTTAATTGAAGTGGTTTTAGTTTTTTATGAGGAAGAATTATGAAAAAAGCATTTGTGACTAAAGAGATGGTTGAAGAGATTGTGAAAAAGTACCCCACACCTTTTCATATCTATGATGAAAGAGGAATAAGAGAAAATGTAAAGGCTCTACAGAAAGCATTTTCCTGGAATCCCGGATTTAAGGAGTATTTTGCTGTGAAGGCTACTCCCAATCCAACTATACTCAGGATACTTCATGAAGAGGGCTGCGGAACAGACTGTTCATCTCTGGCAGAGCTTGTTATGTCCGAAAGAACCGGAATCCAGGGCTATGATGTAATGTTTTCTTCAAATGAAACACCTGCTGAAGAGTATGTCAAATGTGCCGAGATAGGAGGCATCATCAATCTTGATGATATAACTCATATTGACTTTGTGGTTAATGCTCTGGAGGGTAAGCTTACAGGAGAGGAAGCAGGAAGGAAGCTTCCAAGGCGTATGTCCTGCCGTTTCAATCCGGGTGGACTTTTCACACTTGGTGAGAGCAGTGAAAGCGTTCAGGTTATGGATAACCCCGGCGAAGCAAAGTACGGTATGACAGAAGAACAGATCATAGAGGCTTACAAGAGACTTAAGGAGCTGGGAGTAGAGGAACTGGGACTTCATTCCTTCCTTGCCAGCAATACTGTTACAAATGATTATTATCCGGCACTTGCGAGGATACTGTTCCAGCTTGCAGTCAAGATTCAGAAGGAAGCAGGCGTAAAGCTTTCATTTATCAATCTTTCAGGTGGTGTTGGAATATCCTATGTTCCGGATAAGCCTTCAAATGATATTCAGGCTATCGGTGACGGAGTACACAAGGTCTATGATGAGGTGCTTGTTCCTGCTGGAATGGGTGACGTGGCAATCTATACTGAGCTTGGTCGTTTTATGCTGGCTCCTTATGGCCATCTTGTTACAAAGGCTGTTCACGAGAAGCATATTTACAAGGAATATATTGGAGTTGATGCCTGTGCGGCAAATCTGATGAGACCTGCCATGTATGGTTCCTATCATCATATAACAGTTCTTGGTAAGGAGGATGCTCCTAAGGATCATGTATATGATGTTGTGGGAAGTCTCTGTGAGAACAATGATAAGTTTGCGATAGACAGGGAGCTTCCTGAGATAGAAATAGGGGATTATCTGGCTATCCATGATACCGGTGCTCATGGATTTGCTATGGGTTATAACTACAACGGACGTCTTTGGTCCAGCGAGCTGCTTCTGAGAATGGACGGAACTGTTACTCTTATCAGAAGAGCTGAAACGCTGGAGGATTATTTTGCTACACTTGAAGGCTTCTGGGATATAGAGGTTTGATGTGGAGAATTATAAGCGTGGACTGCTGGCGGGTATCCCGATAGCACTGGGCTACCTGTCGGTTTCATTTACATTTGGAATAATGACAATTAAATACGGGCTGAATGTCTGGGAGGCGACTCTTATATCCATGACAAATGTTACCTCTGCCGGCCAGTTTGCGGGAGTACAGATCATGCTGTATCCGGGGCTTTGGCTGGATATGCTGATCTCCCAGATTACTATTAATGTGAGATATTCTTTTATGTCTGTTGCGCTTTCTCAGAAGCTGGACAAAAGATTCTCCGGTATCTGGAAATGGCTGCTGGGTTTTATGGTAACTGATGAGATATTTGCTGTTGCTATCGGAGAGAAGAAGATAACAAGATCCTTCTGGCTGGGGCTGTCAACACTGCCTTATTTTGGATGGGCGCTGGGTACATTTCTGGGGGCGTTTCTGGGAAATGTGCTTCCTGATAATGTGCTAAATGCTCTTGGTCTCGCTCTCTATGGAATGTTCGTGGCAATAGTAGTACCTGATATGAAGAAGGAAAAGGCAGTGGTAGTGGTGGTTCTTATTTCTGCTGCGCTTTCGGTGCTTTTTACATATCTGCCGGTTCTGAATAAGGTTTCTGTCGGAATAGCTATAAGTATATGCGCTATTATCGGAGCTGTTATAGCTGCGGTACTCTTTCCGGTAGAAACGGAGGAGGCGTGATATGGATATAAAAGTATATTTTACTTATCTCTTCATAATGGCAGTATCTACATATCTGATCAGGGTCATACCATTCGTTCTGGTTAGAAATCAGATTAAGAACAGATTCATCAGGTCGTTTCTGCATTATATTCCATATGCTGTTCTTACCGCTATGACCATACCTGCTATATTTACTGCTACAGGCAGTGTGATTTCAGCTCTGGTTGGATTTGTGGTTGCAGTTTTACTTGCGCTTAAGGGAAAGAGCCTAACTGTGGTGGCACTCCTCTCGTGTGCGGCAGTATTTCTGGTTGAGCTTATAATGGTCTATCTATAATATGATTTGATTTGCAGGGTGATCAAATGAATAAACTACTAATATTACTTTTCCTGTTTTCCTCCGGAAGTGTGACAGGCTGGGTTATAGAGCTGTTCTTCAGAAGGTATCTGGACCCGGTGGAAAGCAAGAAAAAGAAATGGGTTAATCCGGGCTTTTTTGTTGGCCCGTATCTTCCGATATATGGTTCGGGACTTATAGTATTATATCTTCTGGGACACATATCATTTCCATCTATAGGTACACAGCATCCGATACTTGAAAAGCTGCTGATATTTTTTATTATGGCTGCATGTATGACGCTCCTGGAGTTTATTACCGGAATGATTTTTATCAATCATCTCCATCTGCAGCTTTGGGACTATTCGTCATACTGGGGAAATATCAAGGGAGTTATATGCCCGCTTTTCTCCTGCTTCTGGTATGCACTGGCGGCATTTTATTATCTGGTGCTTCATCCGAGGGTTCTGGGGGCGCTTGACTGGCTTTCCAGAAATCTTGTTTTTTCTTTCTTCATAGGCTTTTTCTATGGAGTGTTCGTGCTGGATATAATATATTCCTTCCAGCTCATGGTAAAGATAAAGAAGCTGGCAGACGAGTATCAGATAGTTGTCAAGTACAATGCATATAAGAACAAGCTTATTGATATAAGAGAAGAGGCGAAGGAGAGAAGCTATTTCTTCTTCTCATCCAGACTTAGCAGTATATCACCGCGTGAAGTGTTCGAGCGTTACAGAGAGAACTTCTCGGCGAGGGAAATGGTTATGAAGCCTATCAATAAGGTTAGAGATGCGGTAGATAAAGTGCGTCGTTAATGTGATAAAGTGGTAACAGGGAAGTGGTTTTCCTGTTACCACTTTTTTATTTTTCAAATAATTTGAAGAGCTGACATGTCTATAGATTTGCTATGTATATCTGCTGTCTCTTTATTGAAGCAATAAACCATGTATAGTAACTATTTGACACATAATTTGTATAAATATCGAAATATTTAGGTTCAGTTAATAATATTATTTTGATATAATCACCTTGGGTGTCGAAAGATACTATTGATACATTAATACTATACAGGGTGTATTAGTATTATACATGATGCATTAGTATTATACTTGGTGCATTGATATTATAATAGTAGCTTTGGGTTTATATGCTAAATGACAGCAAATGAATGTATGGAGGTTTGATATGGATGTTGAGAAGGTAATTAGTGAGATGACTCTTGAGGAGAAGGCTGCATTTGTGTCCGGGGAAGATATGTGGACCACCAAGGACCTCAGCAGGCTTGGTGTTCCTCCTGTTTTTATGAGTGACGGTCCTCATGGACTGAGAAAGCAGAACAAGTCCGAAAGTGATGATCCTGCTGACCAGTATAATACGATGCATGCGGTATGTTTTCCTGCTGCCTGCGCCACAGCATCCTCTTTTGATAGAGAACTGATGAACAGGCTGGGCGTTGATCTGGGCAAGGAGTGTCAGGCTGAGGGCGTTTCGACCATACTTGGTCCTGCTATAAATATTAAGAGATCTCCTCTTTGCGGACGTAACTTTGAATATGTTTCCGAGGATCCATATCTTACAGGAGAGATGAGTACAGCTTATATAAAGGGCGTTCAGTCACAGGATGTTGGAACCTCGCTTAAGCATTTTGCGGCTAATTCCCAGGAAACAGAAAGAATGTATGCGGACAGTATTATAGATGAGAGAACTCTTAGAGAGATATATCTTGCCGGCTTTGAAAAGGCTGTAAAGGAGGCGTCTCCCTGGACTTTAATGGCATCCTATAACAGGATAAATGGAGAGTATTCCTCAGAGAATGACTGGCTGCTGAATAAGGTCCTCAGAGATGAATGGGGATACCGGGGAGTTGTTATGTCTGACTGGGGCGCTGTTTCTGACAGGGTTAAGGGCGTTGCGGCAGGACTTGATCTGGAAATGCCCGGCAGCAGAGGAGTAAATGATGGCGATATCATAAAGGCTGTTAAGGATGGAACTCTTCCGGAGGAAAAGCTGGACATCGCAGTAAGAAATCTGCTTGAGTGGATAGATAAGTATCTTTCCAATAAGGACAAGCACAGCGAAGTATTTGACAGGGATATAGATCATGAAAAGGCGGTCAGAGCTGATGAGGAGTGTATAGTTCTTCTTAAGAATGAGGAGGATATACTCCCGTTAAATGCTGATGAAAAGGTTCTGTTTGTGGGTGGCTTTGCCGAGACTCCAAGATTCCAGGGCGGTGGCAGCAGTCATATAGAGGCTCATAATGCTGTTTCAGCTGTATCCCTCAAGGATAATTATTCAGATAATATTTCCTTTATCAAGGGCTTCCCTCATGATAAGGATGAACTGATAGAGGGCGATACGGACAAGATACTTGAAGAGGTCGGAAATGCCGATAAGGTGGTTGTATTTGCAGGTCTTCCTGATGCATTTGAATCAGAGGGCTATGACAGGGAGCATATGAGACTGCCGGATTCGCAGAATATTCTTATAGGAAAGCTTATCGAGACCGGTGCAAAGATAATAGTGGTTCTTCATAATGGCTCACCTGTTGAGCTTCCATGGAAGGATGATGTTGATGCTATAGTTGAGGCATACCTTGGAGGCGAGGGAGTAGGAGAGGCTGTCATGAATGTTCTTTACGGCAGGGTGAATCCATCCGGAAAGCTGGCAGAAACATTTCCACTTCGTCTGGAGCATAATCCAAGCTATATCAATTTCCCTGTAGCAAATCATAAGGTGGTTTACGGCGAAGGAGTATTTGTTGGATACAGATATTATGATACCAAGAAGATGGATGTTCTGTTCCCGTTTGGTTATGGACTTTCATATACGACCTTCAGTTATTCCAATACTGTAATTGACAGCAGAACTGTTGATATAAATGAAGGAACCACAGTTTCGGTTGACATAACTAATACCGGAAGCAGAGCCGGAAAGGAAATAGTACAGCTTTATGTAAGAGACTGTACAAATGCAACCAATAGACCTGTGCATGAGCTTAAGGGCTTTGATAAGGTAAGCCTCGAACCGGGTGAGACAAAAACTGTAACATTTAAACTGGATAAGAGAAGCTTTGCCTGGTACAGCACTCAGGTAGAAGACTGGTATGCGGCAAATGGTAAGTACATTATCGAGATCGGTGCTTCCTCCAGAGATATTCGTTTTGAAGAGGAGATAGAGCTTACAGGCAGCTTCCAGCTTCCACCTAAGATCGATCAGGATGTTCAGCTTGGCGAACTGCTTAGTTACGAGCCTACCAGAGAGTTTACTGAAAACTATTTTGCGAAGGCTGCAACCCAGTTCTCCAGTGGAGAGGATTCGGCTATCATGGATGAGATGACCAGGGCTATGCTGGAGTATATGCCTATCAGAACTCTTAGATCCTTCGGTGATCTGGATAATGAGAAGATTGAGGAAATACTGGAAATGCTGAGAAAGTGCATGAAGCAGTAAAGTAAAGATAGAAAATGCCGGAAAGTACGTAATAAAATAGGAAGATAGCTATGGATGTTAAAAAGCTAAAGGTGGATTTGAGCCGGTTTGATACAGCCCCTGTAACTAGTGTCAGCAGGGTAAAGCTTACACCTGCCGGATGTGCACTGGATATTGGAGATGGAAGTGAGCGTGGAGAATATGTTTGTCAGGATTATATACTAAACAGGCTTGGCAGACCACATAGGAATGTGGGGCTTATGTACACATATTATCCGCTGGACAAGGAGTGGCCTAAGAGAAGCAGTGAGGCTTATCCCGATATGGAGGTACATGGGCAGTGGGACTATCCTTATGATGATTACTTCCCTTATGGGGGTGGAATAAATGGGGACAGAAACAGCAGTGTATTCAGACAGATGAGAGATATCAGACGTCATGGACAGGATGTGACGCTTACGCTGACTATTGATATCAGAGTAAATGATGATTATCTGACAGCCATAGCAAAGGATCTGAGAAGCTTTGGACGTATATGGCTCAGAATCAATCATGAATGTGCCGGAACCTGGTTTACTCATAACAGAAGGTACGGTTACAAGGAAATAGCGGACTTTTTTGTGCGTTTTCATAATATTCTTAAGAAAGAAGCTCCAAATGTTACTACTGTTTTCTGTTCCGGTTTTATAAAGCCGGACGGTAAGATGGAACATGAAGAGGATTTTCTGGAAGCCTTCAGAGCGGCGGATGTGCTTTCGGCCGACAAATATTTCAGCCTGCATCATGGCTGGCCCTTCGATGTATGTGATAAGGGTGACGGAACCTATACTGTAAATGACAGACATGATGCTTCGGGCTATATTGATGTCGTTACTAAAACTATAGCAAGACTTAAGGAGATAAATGGTGGAGTTGTTAAACCATTTTCGGCAAGTGAGTTCAACGCTGATGGTGATGTAACAGGACCGGAGCTTCAGGGAGAGGCTATGCTGGACTTTGCCAGACATATTATGTCCCGTGGAATAGAGGGCTTCAGGAATCTGTCGCTATATCAATTCAGAGACAGAGGAAGGCTGGGGCTTGAGATGGAAGATCCTAACTGTCCTGAGGTTGGCATAGAACAGCCTTTGATGAAGGATTACATATGGATGATGAACCAGAAATTCTTCGAGCCCGGACTTGAGCTATTGGAGAAACTGGAACCGGGTGCTGACCTGAAGCTGCCTATGAGATGGGGGGCTGCGGATGATGCAGAAGGTCTAAGGCTTACAGTCAGTCTTGAAAAGAAGCCTGTATTTTTTGAAATGTCATTTTCGGAGGAACTGAATCTGATGATCTCGGTAAATGGCAGATGGTTCTATAAGTCGCCCGGAGTCAGAATGATTGACTGCATGCCTGCATTTTTTGGTTCAGATGGTAAAGAGATAGAAAGTCCCGGAGAGATAGAGGTTCTGATATTTGCTCCTCCTGCAGATGGAGAAAACCCTGTTACTGATGAAAAGGACTGGGACATAAATTACAGAACTGTACTGACTGAACTTCCCGGATTCAGAATAAGATATGAATCCTGCTTATAAGCAGTTATTCCTTCGATTAACCTCGAAAAGATATTTCGTAGAATTTGTAAGAAACTATCGAAAGATCTTTTCGAGTTTTTTATTATTTGTATATATTTAGATGCTTTTTATGTGTTATAATATGCTCGGCTGTTTGTGTAGAAGGGAGAAACAGCTTTGGAAAGCTTAAGAAAGCTTAGCGCCACAGCGTACAGTGATAGTAATAGCTGGCTGTACGTCGACGAGGTGGGGAGTTATCGAAAACTCGGCGGATGCTCCTCCGGACGGCACATTCGTGATTCACAGTTTTAAATGCCTGGGTAACCAGTGTGACAGAGGGCTGTGAAGCGTGCACATAATTTTTTTGTATGCACGAAAGGAGAATGATATGTGCGGAATAATTGGTTATACCGGTCACGAATCGGCTGGTGAGATAATAGTAAATGGACTTAAGCAGTTGGAATACAGAGGATATGACAGTGCCGGAATAGCGGTAATGGATCCAAAGACCGGAATCGTTCTGAAGAAGAGAACAGGTAAGGTTGAGGAGCTTGAAAAGGCCGCAGCCGAGGCTTCGCTTCTGAATGGGGAAGCCACCTGTGGTATAGGTCATACCAGATGGGCAACTCATGGTGGGGTAACAGAGCAGAATGCTCATCCACACCGTCAGGGACAGGTTACTCTTTGTCATAATGGAATTATTGAGAATTATAAGGAGCTTACAACAGAATACGGACTTAAAAATTGTCTTAAATCAGAAACAGATACAGAGGTTGTAGCGGCTCTTCTGGATAAGCTTTATGAAGGCGATCCGTTTAAGGCAATCAAGAAAACCGTTAATATGCTTGCAGGTTCATTTGCACTCTGCATAATGTTTGATGATCAGCCCGGAAAGATATATGCCATAAGAAATGTCAGTCCTATGGTGGCAGCGGCATTTGATGGTGGATCAATAATTGCTTCTGACCTTACGGCTATTATTAATTTTTCAAAGGATTATTTCGTGGTTCCTGAATATCATTTACTCACTCTTTCTGATGAGGGTATAAGGGTACAGGATCTTAAGGGTAGAGATGTACAGCCTGAAATACTTACAGTAAACTGGGATATCAAATCAGCTCAGAAGGGCGGATATCCTCACTATATGCTGAAGGAGATAAATGAACAGCCTGAAGCGCTGGAAAGAACTATAACCCCTAGAATACAGGATGGACTTCCATATCTTTTAGATGATGGAATAGATGATGAGGTTTTAAAGAATCTTGAGAATATAGTAATAGTTGCCTGTGGTACAGCAATGCATGCAGGAATGGTAGGTAAAGCATTTATCGAAACCAGACTCAGGATTCCTGTAACGGTTGAGATAGCTTCGGAATTCAGATATAAGGATCCTATCATTGACAGCAGAACACTTACGATAGTTGTTTCCCAGTCGGGAGAGACAATAGATACTCTTGAGGCTTTACGGCTTGCTAAGCAGAAGGGCAGCAAGGTGCTTTCTGTTGTAAATGTAAAGGGTTCGACTATAGCCCGTGAAAGCGATTATGTATTATATACTCATGCAGGTCCTGAGATAGCAGTTGCAAGTACCAAGGCTTATACAGTTCAGATAGCTGCCATGTATATACTTGGCGCAAGACTTGGACTGGTGAAGGGGACCATGTCTGAGGAGGATACAAGAAAGTTCATAAAGGAACTGCAGGGTGTCGGAGAGCTTATGACAAAAACACTTGAGTGTTCTGATACCATAAGAGGAATAGCTAATCATATCAAAACTGCTCCTGATGTATTCTATATAGGAAGGGGCATAGATTATACACTCAGTCTGGAGGCTTCGCTTAAACTGAAAGAGATTTCCTATATACATTCAGAAGCCTATGCTGCAGGCGAGCTGAAGCACGGAACCATAGCTCTTATATCCGAGCAGGTGCCTGTTATAGCTATCGCAACAGAGGAAAAGGTATATGCCAAGGTTATATCAAATGTAAGAGAGGTTAAGTCCAGAGGTGCATATGTTATACTGATATCACAGGAAGGAAAGGTGGAAAACAGCGAGGTATGTGATAAGCAGCTTTATATACCTGTATGTGATAGTGTATTCGGTGTATTTGCCACTGCTGTAATACTTCAGCTTATTGCCTACTATACTTCAGATGCCAAGGGACTTGATGTGGATAAGCCCAGAAACCTTGCAAAATCTGTCACGGTAGAATAAGAAAAAAAGGGTGCATTAGATAGTTCTGTGTGATATACTTCAAAGCAGATTTGTGTTTTCATGAAAGGGGAAAATGAAATGGAATTAGATATCAAAACAGTGTCATTCGGTGGATATGATAAGAAGGCTACTGAAACATATATTGCTGAGAAGAGCAAGGCTTATGAAGATGAGATAGCCAAGCTTAAGGAAGATGCTACAAAGCTTAGTGAGGCTGTAAAGGGGCTTCAGCAGATGAGAGAAGCCAATATGAGCGAGTCTAAGAGTACCATCGATCATCTCGAGGCTGTAAATGAAGAACTTCAGTCCGAGATAGAGAAGTTAAAGGTGGATCTGGAGGACTATAAGAAGAGAGAAATCGAATCTGCTTCAAGATATGAATCTATTTCAAGAACTCTCCTGTCAGCTACAGAAAGTGCAGAGGCTCTTACGCAGAAGACAAATGCCGAATGTGAGACCAAGAAGCTTGAGACAGAAGCCTGGTGCAAGGCACAGATTGAGGAAACAACTAATAAATGTGACACTCTTGAAGCTGACACCAATTACCGCTGTGAGCAGTTAAAGAATGCAACAGAAGCAGAATGTGACAGACTTCTTTCTGAGACTCAGAGCAGTTGCCAGGAGAAGAAGGAAACTGTATATGCTGAGTGCGAGAGTCTTAAGAGAAAGACCAGAGAAGAAGCAGATACGCTTAGCAGAGAGACTCAGGAAAGATGTGAGAATCTGAAGTTCCAGACAGAGTCTGCATGTGAGAGACTTAAAAGCGAAACACAGGCAGAGTGCGAGAGACAGCGTAATGAGACACAGGAAGAGTGTGACAAACAGAAGGCTGCAACAAGAGAAGAGATTAGAAGTAACAGAGCTCTTGTTAAGAAGGAATTTGATTCAATCGGTAATTATATGGCACAGCTTAAGGATGCGCTTTCTCTTGTAAATGAAGCTGTTGATGAGACACAGAAGATTACAGAGTCAACATTTAATGACAATTTAGATGCCGCGTCTGATGATGCGACTGTTTAGTAGTTATCTATCGGGTAGCCTGGAGTTGGATGTACCCACTCCTTACTACCCGATGATTTTAGGTTTATTGGGGTAAGAGATATGCAGGACGTGGGTGTAGGAAAAGCTCAGGGGTCAGTCTCCGTAACAACTGAATTTTTGAAAAGTAATAATGTAGATCTGCTTATGCAGGGCTTTGCCGGTGCATGTGAGCTTTACACTGTTTTGTTGGATATTAATGCTAAGGTTCTGCTTCAGCCTGACGGACCGGTTCCATTTCTTGGTGAATTCTACGAGATGGTCCGTAATCCCAAATACAGAGAAACCTATGATGATGTGGTGAAGAATCTGGCACAGTCGGGGCAGACTGTGTTTGGAGAGGTTGATGATGGTAATAAGGACAGCAGGTTTGCGGCTGCACCTATTTTTCTGGATGGTATATATATTGCTACCTGGATTCTTTATGCGGAGAATCAGGTTCAAAGTCAGAAGCTGTTCAAAGCCTATACACATTTTGGTAATACTGCCAAGGCTTTATCACATATGCTGTCAACCATTTCGAGAACCAGTCAGATAAGTGAAAAAGAAGAGGAGGTTCAAAGGAGACTTCTTTTTGAACGCGAATCACATGAGATA
>DGRT01000161.1:0-8257 GCA_002391105.1 Lachnospiraceae bacterium UBA4381
GCCTGTCCCCCTGTCACATTTGGTGACAAGGTGCCTGTCCCCATGTCACATTTGGTGACAAGGTGCCTGTCCCCTTGTCACATTATATATATAGACTATGAAGAGTGCTGCGGCGAATATTATTCCGGCTGGGTATGAAATGGTTGAGCTCAGCTTGAAGCCTTCCTTAGCCATAAGTATATATGTAAGGCTGACGGCTGACATGAAGGAAGCCGGTATGGCAGTCATCAGACTGAATATGCGTTTTTTGGCATTTTTTATAAGGTATGCTGTTGCAACCCATAGACTGATCATAGCCAGTGTCTGATTGCTCCAGGAGAAGTATCTCCAGAGAACGTTGAAGTCCAGCTTGGTAAGTATCGCCCCTATAGTAAGAATGGGGATGGTGATAACCAGCCGGTTTCTGATCGGTTTCTGATCCAGTTTAGTTACTTCGCTAAGTATAAGACGGGCACTTCTAAATGCTGTATCTCCCGATGTTATAGGGCATACAACAACACCGACTATTGCCAGCATTCCTCCGATAGTTCCAAGCATTCCGGTGGATATGTCATATACGACGCCTGACTGTCCCAGATCTGTAAGTGCATTATTCAGAAGTCCGGTTGTTCCATAGAAGGCAACTCCACCGGCAGCCCATACAAGCGCAATTACTGATTCGGAAATCATAGCACCGTAGAATACCTTTCGACCTTCCTTTTCGGAAGTGATGCATTTGGAAATCATCGGAGACTGCGTGGCATGGAAGCCGGAAATTGCACCGCAGGCTACAGTGATAAACATATAAGGCCATATAGGAAGTCCTTCCGGATGAAGGTTCTGAAAGCTGATCTCAGGTACCGTATATCCGCCGAAGATTATTCCGCCCATAATACATACCGCCATTGTGATGAGTATGACACCAAAGACCGGGTAAAGCTTTCCGATTATCTTATCAATCGGAAGCAGTGTGGCAAGTACATAGTATAAAAGAATAACGATGATCCAGAAGTTTTCATTTAAGGCTTTGGGTGTCAGCTTGGAAATGAGTGCTGCAGGGCTGTTTACAAATACCGTTCCTGTCAGAAGCAGCAGAAGTACAGAGAATAAACGCATGATCCACTTTGCTGCATTTCCGAGATATATACCGGAAAGCTCTGCTATGGATCTGCCCTCATTTCTTTCTGATATCATTCCAACCATGTAATCATGGACAGCGCCTGCCAGTACAGCACCAAATATAATCCAGAGGAATACAACAGGTCCGAAGCAGGCTCCCATAAGCGCCCCGAATATCGGTCCGGTACCGGCGATATTGAGGAGCTGTACCAGATATGCCTTCCAGGTTTTCATCGGTACATAATCAACACCGTCCTCCATGCTGTTGGCAGGAGTTATTCTGTCATCAGGCGCAAAAACCTTATCAGTTATTTTTCCGTAAACAAAATATCCGATTATAAGTACAACAAATGAAAGTAATAATGAAATCATGTCATGCCTCCTATATTGAATAATAGTAAATATTTTGGCTTTGTCATAATTGAAGTTTTTTAGAAAATTTTCAGGAAGATATGGATATTATATCTATATTACCAGAGCAAATTATATTGCCTCTGTAAATTATAATTAGTATAATAATGTATGTTATAAAAGTCAAAATACATTAAATGTTTTTAATTATAAATCTTTAAGCAGGAGGCAACTTAATATGAGAAAAATGAAACTGTTCAGGACGACAGCACTTTTACTTATAGCGTCACTTCTTCTTACCGGATGCGGTACTTCAGGGGGAGATGCGGTGAGTGATAATAACGTGGAAAGCAGTACTGAGACCGTGGCTGCTGATGATACATTTGACAGAGAAACCATTTATCAGGTTTCACTGCTTCAGGGACTTACCTTCGGTGACTATAACGGAAGCATTACTGCACTTGAACTGAAGAAAAGAGGAGATATCGGAATAGGCACCTTTGATAAGCTGAATGGAGAGCTTATTATGGTGGATGGGGTAGTATATCGTGCAGCCGCTGATGGCAGTGTTGAAGCAGTGCCTGATGATGAGACGATACCATTTTCCAATGTGACATTTTTTGATAAGGATGAAGAGCAGAGCATATCGGGAATCAGTGATGTGGCTTCTCTTCAGGAAGAACTTAATAAGCGCGTTGCTGAGCTTGGTGACAACAGATTCTATTTTGTAAGAATAGACGGAAGCTTTAAGGAGATGAATGTCCGCAGTGAATATGCTCAGGAGAAGCCCTATAAGCCACTGGCTGAGGTCCTGGAAACAGATCAGACCTTCTATGATTATGAAGATATAAGCGGTACGGTGGTTGGACTATACTGTCCGCCTTATATGGATAAAATGAATGCTACCGGCTGGCATCTGCATTTTGTATCGGATGATAAAACAAAGGGTGGTCATGTGCTGGGACTAAGTGTTGATACGGCAGAGCTTTCCTGGGATTATACGGACCGATTTGATATGCTGCTTCCGGATAATGAAATGTTTGACAATTTTGATCTTACAGTTGATCAGTCCAAGGATATCGAGAAGGTTGAGAAAAATGTAGATGAGGAGGCTTCGGAAGAAGATGTGGAGACTGCTACTTCGGATGATGCTGAAGATGCATCGGATGTAACAGTTGGTGACGATGGTATAAAGCTGTCTGATGATTCATCGGATTTTGTCCTTCTGAGTGAGGCGGTTCCGGATGCTATTCTTGAGATAAGATATTATTCAACCTATAACTTTGTCGGTGACAGGATCGATGGTTATGAGGAGCCTGTTGCACTTCTTACCAGAGAGGCCGCTGAAAAGCTGAAGGAGGTCAGTGATGAACTGGCTGCAAAGGGCTACAGACTGAAGATATTCGATGCTTATCGTCCGCAGATGGCAGTTACTAATTTTGTGAACTGGGCAGAGGATGTGGAAGATACAAGGATGAAGCAGTATTTTTATCCTGAACTGGATAAGTCTGTTCTTTTTGAACAGGGATATATAGCAGAACATTCGGGACACAGCAGAGGAAGTACTGTGGATCTGACGCTATTTGATATGAACCTTGAGAAAGAAGTAGATATGGGTGGTACATTTGACTATTTTGGTGAGAAGTCACATCCTGATTATACTGATATAACCGAGGAACAGTATAATAACAGAATGATATTAAGAGATGCCATGCTGGCTCATGGATTCAAGCCACTGGAGGAAGAGTGGTGGCATTTTACTCTTGAGGATGAACCATATCCTGATACATACTTTACGTTCCCGGTAAGTGAGGACAGTGTAGATTAATGGAAATAGAACGTGATCAGATATATCATGAATATACCAGCAGGGAAAATGAGTTTGCCCGCGCTCTTTATCAGCCTGAATTCGAGTTCTATCTGGCGGTAAGTCAGGGGGACATCGAGAAGGTTAAGCTGCTTTGTCAGGATGTTTTTTCAAATAAGGAAGGGCTGGGAACTCTGTCACGAAATCCTCTTCAGAACCTCAAGTATCATTTTGTTGTAACAGCAGCGATGCTTGCAAGGTACTGCATAGAGGGAGGCATGGAGCTTTCGGATTCCTATAGTCTGAGTGATTTTTATATACTTAAGGCAGATCAGGCAAAGAGTGAAGATGAGATAACAGAGCTTCATAATATCATGTGTCTTGCCTACGCAAAGAAGATGAAAAATCTTCGGAAGAAAAGGATTACTTCAATGCCTGTAGCCAAGGTGATTGATTATATATATGACCATTTACATACCAGAATAACGATTGATACCTTGGCAGATTATGTAAACCTGAATCCTTCGTATCTGTCACGTATTTTTAAGAAAGAGATGGGAATGTCAGTAAGTTGTTATATTCGTACCCGGAAACTGGAAACGGCAAAAAATATGCTGATGTATTCTGATTTTACATCCTCAGAAATATCATCGATTCTGGCATTTCCCAATCAAAGCTACTTTACTGAGGTATTCCGAAAAGAGTACGGGGTTACACCTATGCAGTACAGATCACAGAATCTGTTTAATACTGATTTATCCAAATGACTGCATGACCTGAGCAGTTACGAAATATGAACAGAAAACAAGAGGTAAACAAAAAGACAAAAAAGTAATTATAACGATATATCAAAATTCCTTCGGATTATATGATGAAATCAGAAAAAACAGGAAGGATTTTAAAGTATATGCCCATTGAGACGGCATATATGAATCTGAATCCTGCCTGGTAAAATGAGCGGCAATTTATGTATGAAGGAGGACAGTATGAAGAAATTTATGACAAAAACTATGGCTGCAGTCTTATCCGCAGCAATGCTTTGTTCTGCAGTTACGGCGTGTGGAAAAGACTCAGGTACAGCAGATGGAAGTGAAGCAGGCACTGACACTCAGGCGGAGGCTGCTACGGAAGCATTATCAACAGATACAAGTGCTACGGATGTATCAGAGGATCAGGTAGAGATACCGGAGGGGTATAATCTGGTATGGCATGATGAGTTCAATGGTACAGAGCTGAATGAAGCTGACTGGAACCGTGAGGAGCATGAGGCGGGCTGGGTAAATAATGAGCTTCAGGAGTATATTCCATCGGCTGATTATGCTTTTGTTAAAGATGGAGAGCTGGTTATACAGCCGGTTAAAACAGAGGACGGAGACGGAAAGGTTTCCTATGCCTCAGGACGTGTAAATACACAGAATAAGCATGATATAAAATACGGATGGATAGAAGCACGTATCAAGTTCCCACAGGGCAAGGGCTTCCTTCCGGCATTCTGGATGATGCCTCAGGATGAGGAGCATTATGGACAGTGGCCTAAGTGTGGAGAGATAGATATAGCTGAGGTTCTTGGTGACAGCATCAATACTAATTATGGAACTGTTCATTATGGCGAACCGCATAATCAGAATCAGGGCTCTGTTACACTTACAGATAGTGACTTTGCAAATGATTATCATACATTTGCTATTGAATGGGAGCCGGGACTTATTAAATGGTTTGTGGATGGCGAACAGTATTTTGAGACAAATGACTGGTTTACCAAGCGTCCGGATGCCGAGGAGGAACCATATCCTGCGCCTTTTGATCAGCCATTCCATGTGATACTTAATGTGGCAGTTGGTGGAGACTGGCCGGGAGATCCTGACGAAACAACGGTATTTGACGACAGAGCAGCTATGAAGGTTGACTATGTGCGTATGTTCCAGAAGGACAGCTATGATGAAAATGTAGAAAAACCTGTTAAGGTTCTGGAGATGAGAGAAGCAGACGAGACAGGAAACTTTATTCACAATGCTGACTTTGCAGAGGCTGAGGATCTGACGGATGATGTTGACTGGAAGTTCCTTCAGTTAAATGGTGGCGAGGGCGCTGCTGAGATCAAGGATAATGAGATAATCATCAGCACAACTAATGAGGGCTCAGAGGAATACTCCATACAGCTTGTTCAGCCTGAAATGCCTATGGAGCAGGGCTGCAAATATAAGTATTCCTTTGAAGCTTATGCAGAAGAAGAAAGATCAATGAAGGCTGCTGTAACAGCTCCAACAGCAAACTGGATCAGATATTTCCCTGATACTGCTGTTGATCTGACAACAGACTGGCAGACATTTGAATTTGAATTTGATATGAATGACGAGAGCGACGATAAAGGTCGTGTAGAATTCAATATGGGTAATCAGGGAAGCACGGCTACTATTCATATCAGAAATGTAAGACTTGAAAAGCTTGATTAGATGTGAAATGCTGGCAAGGAGAAGAAACTATGAAAAGATTTGATGGTTATATGCATGGTGTGAATCTCGGTGGATGGTTATCTCAGTGTGACCATACAAAGGAAAGATATGATACATTTATTACAGAGGCTGATGTCAAGATTATCAGTGACTGGAGATTGGATCATGTCAGGGTACCGGTAGATTATAATCTTGTTGAAGATGAGGCCGGAAATTATATAGAGGAAGGCTTTGGTTATCTGGAAAAGAGTCTGGAATGGACCGGAAGATATGACCTCAATATGGTTCTGGATCTGCATAAAACCTATGGCTTCAGTTTCGATAGTGGTGAGAATGAGAGCGGATTTTTTGAAAATGAATCATATCAGGAAAGATTCTACAGACTTTGGGAAGAGTTTGCGCGTAGATTCGGAGGCTATAAGGACAGACTGGCATTTGAGCTGCTCAATGAAGTCACCGAGAAGGAATACTGTGAGGCATGGAACAGGATTTCCGGAGAATGTATCAGAAGGATCAGAAAGATTGTTCCTGATATAAAGATTCTTATCGGTGGATATTACAACAACAGTATTGAAGCGCTGAAGGACATCGCTATGCCACAGGATGAGAATATCGTATATAATTTCCATTGTTACGAGCCTCTCGTATTTACTCATCAGGGCGGTTACTGGGTACCCGGAATGAATACTTCCTTCAGAATGCCTTTTGAAACAACTTATGGAGATTATGCTAAATATGCGGCAGATAATCTCGGAATGTTCTCAGAGAATATGGCAGGATATGATAAGGATAAGGTTCTTGGAATAGAGTATTTTGAGGATCTGATGAAAGAAGCTGTAAGAGTAGCTGAGGAAAGAAATGTAGCACTTTACTGTGGCGAGTATGGAGTTATCAATCTAGCTTCTGCTGAGGATACTGAAAAGTGGTACAAGATGATATGCGGTTGCTTTGACAGATATAATATAGGCAGGGCAGCCTGGAGCTACAAGGAAATGGACTTTGGTCTTATAGATGAACATATGAAGGATGTTCAGGGTGAGATAATAAGTGTTCTGTAATTTTTACCCCTTCACTGATATAATTGGTGGAGGGGGTTTTTCTATATGAAGGTTCTTAGAATAAAGGTTCTTAGAGAGTCTTGGAAGTATTTTCATGAAGGTGTTAAAATGAGCGAATATAGATTCTTTGCAACTGTATATGACAGAATGATGTCTGATATACCGTATGACGACTGGGAGCAGTATATACTTCAACTGCTTTACAGGGGAGGTGTACCACCGCAGGCTTGTATTACTGAGCTTGGATGCGGCACAGGTATCATGACCAGAAAACTGGCTGAAGCGGGCTTTAGAATGACGGGAATAGATCTGTCGCTGGATATGCTGAGAGTGGCGGAGAAATCTGAGGCTGATGAAAGGATTCTCCTACCGGATAAATCAGAAGAAGGCTCAGGAGCTGTCAGATATCTATGTATGGATATGAGGGACTTTTCGATTGATCAAAAGCAGGATGCCATTATCAGTATCGCAGACAGTGTTAATTATCTTCTTACAGAAGAGGATATGTATCGTATGATGAAATCGGTTTACATAAATCTGAAACCGGGTGGTATATTTATCTTTGATCTTAAGACCGAATATCTTTATAAACAGTTTATGCATGGAAGAACCTTCAGGGAAAATATGGGTGACTTTTCGTATGTCTGGAAGAACATATATGATGATGAGCGGCATATACATCATTATTATCTGTGGTTCAGATATAAGAAAAAAGGCGACATAGGGAGATGGCATACCGCAAGAGAGCATCATAGACAGAGAGTATTCGGAGCGGAGGATATAAAGCAGGCGGCGAAGCAGGCAGGCTTCAGAAGAGCCTGGGTTTATGATGCATTTACATTTGATAAACCCAGAAAGAACAGTGAGAGGATATATGTAGTTCTGAGAAAAGATAATGAATAAAATCTCTATGTATGATAAAATAATCATTAATTATTTAATAGACAGGCTTCGTATCTTATTATAACTGCTATGTGATTCGTCATATGGTTCAAAGGTATATAAAAATGGCTGTTACTAAAATTATATTGCAATTATAAAAGTGAAGTGATATTATATCCCTAGTTAGACAAATCTAACTAATATTAGAAAGGATATTATATCATGAACGGAAATATAATACTTGGATTAATGATTCCGTTTGCGGGAACAGCGCTCGGTTCAGCATGTGTGTTCCTTATGAAGAAGGAAATGAACCGTCTTTTGGAACGTGCTCTTACAGGCTTTGCATCCGGAGTCATGGTAGCTGCTTCTGTATGGAGTCTTCTGGTTCCTGCGATGGAGCAGTCCGAACATATGGGAAGATTTGCATTTGTGCCTGCCTTTATCGGGTTCTGGTGTGGCATACTGTTTCTGCTTCTTCTGGATACGGTTATACCACATTTGCACATGTATAGCGACAAGGCGGAAGGGCCTAAGAGTTCCTTTGCCAGAACTACGATGATGGTGCTTGCGGTAACACTTCACAATATACCGGAGGGTATGGCGGT
>DGRT01000161.1:8396-9401 GCA_002391105.1 Lachnospiraceae bacterium UBA4381
CAGAATTTTCCTGAAGGAGCTATCATTTCCATGCCTCTTTCCGCTGCAGGAAAGGGAAAAACAGGAGCATTTATAGACGGCGTTCTGTCAGGGGCGGTTGAACCGATATTTGGTTTACTTACCATCGTGGCGGCAGGATTTGTGGTACCGGCACTTCCTTACCTTCTCAGCTTCGCCGCAGGGGCAATGATATATGTGGTTGTAGAAGAGCTTATACCGGAAATGTCAGAGGGCGAGCATTCAAATATCGGGGTTATAATGTTTGCGGTTGGTTTTACGATAATGATGGCTCTGGATGTAGCACTTGGATAGATTATTTACGGGAGGAAAAATCATGGGATCAACTTTATCAACTATTATTATTGCTGTAGTTTTAGTAGTGATTTTATTTTTTGCAGTTAAGAATTCCATACCTCATTTCAGAGGTGAAGGTGGCTGCTGTGGTGGAAATGGAAAAGAAAAACTTGTAAAGCCACAGAAACTGGATAATGTTATACAGACCAAAACTATAAAGATCGAAGGTATGAGATGCGAAAACTGTAATAGAAGAGTGCAGAATGCACTTAATGAGATACAGGGGATTAATGCAAAAGTAAATGGGGATAAGAGTCAGGCTGTTGTAAAGCTTGGAAGAGAAATAAGTGATGAAGAGCTGACCAGAGCTATAACAGGACTTGGTTACAGGGTTACAGAGATTATATAAGTATTAGTTGTTGTTTTTTATGTGATTGAGGAGGTATTTGCTATGTTAAAGGAGTGGGTTAAGGAAGACAGACCATCTGATGAGGTTCTCACTGAGAGACTGGAGGCTGCGAGAAAAGAACTGGCTGTTCGTCAGATGATGGTAAAGGAAAAAGGACTTCCGGTGCTGGTGGTTTTTGACGGCTGGGGCGCTGCCGGTAAGGGAAGTGTTCTTGGAAGGGTTATAAAAGGAATGGATCCCAGATTCTTCAAGTGTGAGACGCTCACAGAGCCTACTGATGAAGAAAAAAGAAAGCCTTTCCT
>DGRT01000115.1 GCA_002391105.1 Lachnospiraceae bacterium UBA4381
GCTGAGAAATTTTATTAAAATCATTGCTTATGGATGCCAGATTTGTACCGGGTTCCAAAAACTTATGATATATGATGGTTCCCTTATTACTTAAAAGGAAGGTTGAGCTGCCTTCATAAGGTTGGATTTTGTCTATATAATCTATGATGTCGGAAAAATCTATATCCATTCCGATCGCACCTATAAAGGTACCGCCTTTAAATAAAGGTTCAATGTATGAAATCTTATTTATATCCAGGTCCGGGTCATACTTTACATTTGTCCAGACCCCGACTTTTTGCTCCTTTGCAAGATAATACCAGCTTACCCTGGAATCATCCTCATTATAAGCCGAAATATCAACAGGCTCCACAAGAGCAAATGTTCCGCCGACGACTGATTTCCGATAACAAAAAGCATTATCACTGCTGCAGATATCCGGATCCAGCTGAAGATAGTAACTGTATATCCATTTATCATTATCCACCAGAAAATTCAATACCTGCCGCATCTCTTTAATATAACTCTCTCTGTAATAAGCATCCTTAAAGCTGTCTATATTCAGGAGCTTTGTTGAGGCATATAAAGAACCTTCGTCCACACACTCTGCCATATTTCTCATTGCGTTATTGAGATAATTGGCAGCATCACTGACTGTAAGCTCCATGATCCTGGCCGAATCCTCATCCAGGATTTTTACAGAAGATGCAAGCCCCACACCTCCGATTATAAATGCAGTAAATAAAGTACAGGCAAGTATAAGCACTGCAAATTTTGTCTGTAATGAAATATATGGTCTCTGACCTTTACTCATAACTTTTTCTATACTCCTCATCTATTAATGCTGTTTTTTCGAGCCTTAATATCTGACATTCAGATGTAAATCTATTTGGCTGTTAATGCATATTAATAAGCGTTTTCCGCACAAATCGATATGGATATAGCCCCTGCCCGGTTCCGCTGTCTATGTGCAAAATTTTGTCATCCCGGCGGTTTATGATATGTCCATAACAAAGAGATCCTGTAGGGATTTCAATGAACTGCTCAAAAAAAGCATACTTCTCCCGCCAACTCATTTTATATATCGGAGAAAATGCTTATCTTATTAGTTTTATGAAGGAGGTAATTTAAATGTATTACGAAAATTACAGTGTTGTCGGAATAGTAAACGGACAGAAGATCAGATTTGCAACAGAAGAGGAGTACAACGAGTATATAAGCTCAATGGAAGAAGATGATTAATCCACCGGGGACGGTTCTCGCCGGTAGGGACGGTTCTCGCCGGAAAGAACCGTCCCCGGTGACTCTTTCTGCCGTAAAAAAAAGCAGGCTCCGAAGGACCAGGAGCCTGCCGTAGACCGAATAGGATAAATACTTCATCCACTTTCGATTTATTTTAATATTAAATCAGATACATGTATATCCGCCGTCAACAGGGATCATAACACCGTTTACATAGGTTGAGGCAGGTGAAGCAAGGAAAAGAGTAGTGGTATCAAGCTCGCCTTCCTTACCATAACGCTCCATAGGGATAGCTCCCTTTGCATACTCCTTGAACCAGTCGGAATCAAGTGTCTCCTGTGTGAGCGGTGTCCAGAAGTAGCCCGGGCAGATAGCATTAACTGTGATGCCGTATTTACCCCATTCAGCAGCAAGTGCTCTTGTAAGGTTAACAACACCACCCTTTGCAGCATGATATGGGCTTGCAGGTGCGATCTTATTTCCAACGAGACCATACATAGAAGCTATATTGATGATACGTCCGTATTTGGCAGGAATCATAGCCTTCTTGGCAGCCGCACGGGCAACCTTGAAAGAACCAAACAGGTCAATGTTTACTTCATTGGCAAACTGATCATCTGTGATATCTTCAGCAGGAGCAACAGCACCTGTTCCTGCGTTGTTGATAACGATATCGATCTTTCCGAATTTCTCAAGAACCTTGTCTATCATACCTTCAACCATTTCGGTATCAGTGATATCACATCTTACAGGAAATGCTTCAACACCGTATTCCTTTGTGAGTTCCTTTGCCACTTCCTCAATCAATTCCTGACGACGGGCTACAGGAACGATAGTAGCACCCTGGTTTGCAAGTGCCTTGGCCATCTGAACTCCCAGTCCGGTTGAACAGCCTGTAACAATTGCAACACTTCCCTTTAAATCAAAATAATACTTCATTATCATACCTCTTTTCCGGTCAGCCAACGACCTATTATTCCTTACACTTTTTTCAATATAAATGTTTAAAGGTTTCCAACAATTATTTGTCTGCTCCGAAACCTCCAACTTCTATATAATACAATTTTTTTGATAATAGGTCAATTTTAATAAAAAAAAGGATAAAAAATCATTTCTTTTATATAATATGCCGCTTTGTGAAAGTCCATCACCACTTTTGTGCCGTCACAAGACGGAAGATCGGCTATGGCACTTATGTTATATTATGATTCAAAAAGAGTCTTAAATTCTTCGTTAGCGGACACTTTTTCCAGGGTATGGTTAATGTTTCTAAAATGATGTTTCAGCTCATCCTCCAATGCCTGTCTGTCATGATTTTCAATGGCATCCACCAGGCGTTCATGCTGGGAAACAATATTGATACTGTCATCATATTTCTGATCGTCGCTTCTCTCCACTCCGAGAGCAAAGCGTCTGGCTCTTATATAATGAATATCATATCTTCCGGTATGTTCCTGAACAAACTCCTTGTGCTGCAAATGATAAAAGAAATCATGGAACAGTGTATCTGCTTCCGTAAGTTTCTCCATTTCATTGAAGGAGATCATGGTTTTCTGATCATTGATCATGCCCTTAAGAAGAGGTACCAGCGGATCCA
>DGRT01000043.1 GCA_002391105.1 Lachnospiraceae bacterium UBA4381
CTGCTCTTCGCCGCTTCAACCGCAGCCTCCCCATCATAAACCGGAGTAACTGTATAACCACTATGCTCAAGCACTGCTACAAGTGCTCTTGACAGATCCTTTTCATCCTCTGCAAGTAATAGATTCATTTACTATACCTTTCTTTCCAAATATCAAATACAAATCCTTCTAAAAAATAAACCGGACGCGTTCCCGCATCCAGTTTATAGTATATCATATTAGTCTGAAAAAATCCTTAAACATTAGTTATAAGCTCCCTGATTGTCTGCATGGAAAGATCACAGGATGCAAGCTCGTCAGCAACCCTCTTCAGCTCTGCAACCAGAATCTCCTGATTGGGTATATCCTTCTTATACTTCATCCTATGCTCCAAAGCAGCCCAGGTGTCCATCGCAATAGTTCTGATCTGAAACTCCACATAATATATTCCGGGCTGTCTTCCCAGCACATCCTTATCCTTTGTATGAACCCCAAGAATCATATGATAGCTTCTGTAGCCATTAGGCTTTGCGCGTTTTACATAGTCCTTCTCTTCGATGATGTCACAGTCCTCAAAGCTGCGTATATAATCAACTATGTTATAAATATCATCAACAAAGGAACATATAACTCTCACTCCTATTGCATCGGTAAGTGTTCCAAGAGCTGACTCTGCAGTTTCAGGAATGCCCTTTCTGCGGCATTTTTCCCTCATGCTCTCATCTGTCTTGATACGCGCAAGAAGATGCTCATAAGCATTTTCACCGGTCTGAAACTGCACCAGCCTCTGATATGCCTGGAGCTTCTCTTCCATCAGGTCTTTAACCTGTATCAAAGTATCTTCATATTCTCCATATATACTCATTTCCTATTCCTTATCGCCTATTGCAAAGGATATCTCAGCCTGACATGCAACCTTTCCGTCAACTGTAGCTACCGCCTTGCCAAATCCAAGAGGGCCACGTCTACCAGTAATCTCGCATCTGAGGTGAAGCACATCTCCCGGCTTTACCTGCTTACGAAAACGGGCGTTCTTGATACCACCAAAAAATGCTATCTTGCCCTTAAACTCGTCAGCAGAAAGGATTGCTACTGCACCAGTCTGAGCAAGTGCCTCTATTATAAGCACTCCCGGCATCACATGAGCATCAGGAAAATGTCCCTGAAAAAACGGCTCATTTACTGATACACATTTAACTGCTTCTGCCCACTCGCCCGGTACAAAATCTGTCACCTTGTCTATAAGCTGCATAGGAAATCTATGCGGTATTATCTCTCTTATCTGATTTGAATCAAGTTCCATGATATTCCCCTTTTTTATTTAGTCCTCATACTTTTTGAAAAGTACTGCTGCATTATGACCACCAAATCCCAGTGAGTTTGAAAGTGCATACTTTATATCTGCCACGCGTCCCTCATTTGGAACTATGTCCAGATCGCACTCAGGATCCGGAGTCTTGTAATTGATAGTTGCAGGTACAAACCCATCCTTAAGTGCCATAGTAGTAAAGATAGCCTCTACTGCAGAAGCGGCGCCAAGCAGATGGCCTGTCATAGACTTGGTAGAGCTAACCATAAGCTTCTTTGCATGATCGCCAAATACAGCCTTGATAGCCTTTGTCTCACCTGCATCATTAAGGTGTGTAGAGGTTCCATGTGCATTTATATAATCCACATCCTCCGGAGTAATACCGGCATCCTGTATTGCAAATTTCATGCAGCCGGCAGCTCCTGCTCCAGTTGGATCCGGTGCTGTAATATGATATGCATCACAGGTTGCTCCGTAGCCTACTACTTCTCCGTAGATTTTTGCACCTCTGGCTTTAGCATGCTCCAGTTCTTCCATTATGATGATTCCGGAGCCTTCTCCCATTACAAATCCGCTTCTCTCGGCATCAAATGGAATAGATGCACGATTAGGATCCTGGGAAGTACTGAGTGCCTGCATAACTGTAAATCCACCAACACCCATCTTGCAGATACAGCCTTCAGCACCACCTGCAAGCATTACCTCCTGATATCCGTCACGAATCTTGTGAAATGCCTCACCTATAGCGTTGTTACCACTTGCACAGGCTGTTACTATGCTTTCGCATACACCCTTGAAGCCTGTATCTATAGCTATCTCACCTGCGCACATATTTGATATAGTCTTAGGAACGAAGAATGGGGATATCTTCTCATAGCCTCTGGACTCGCCTCTGAGTGTTTCTTCTGTTATAGTAATCATTCCACCTATTCCTGAAGAAACGATGGTTCCACATCTGAATGGATCTTCCTTCTCTATATCCAGACCGCTATCCTTGATTGCTTCTCTGGCAGCGATCATACCAAACTGGGTATAACGATCCATCTTACGTGCTTCCTTCCTGTCAAGATAGTCCTCAGGCTTATAATCCTTCACCTCGCCGGATACCTTTACCTTAAAGTCTGTGGTATCTATCTGCTGTGTAAAGCCGATACCACATACGCCCTTCTTGACATTTTCCCAGGATTCTTCAAGGTTATGTCCTACGGGGTTAATAGTTCCAATACCTGTTATAACAACGCGTCTCATAATTTCCTCCTAAATCTAGTTTACATAACGCACAAACGCTCTTCTTGGATAAGTTTAACAACTCATACCTCCGGCGCATTCAATCACCTGACCTGTAACATAAGCAGCCTCATCGGATGCAAGGAATGCTACAACCTTTGCAACATCCTCCGGCTGTCCGGCTCTTCCAAGAGCAATATTCTTAACCATTGCTTCCTTTACTTCTTCAGGAAGAACCTTGGTCATGTCTGTTTCTATATATCCGGGTGCAACTGCATTACATGTTATTCCTCTGCTGCCAAGCTCCTTTGCGATAGACTTGGTCATACCAATAACTCCGGCTTTGCTGGCCGAGTAGTTTACCTGACCGGCATTTCCATAAACACCAACCACACTACTGATATTAACTATACGTCCATAGCGCGCCTTCATCATAGGGCGGGTTGCAGCCTTCATCATATTATATGTGCCCTTCAGGTTAGTTGCGATAACCAGGTCGAACTCCTCTTCCTTCATCTTCATGATAAGGTTATCTCTGGTAACACCTGCATTATTAACCAGAATATCAACCTTTCCAAACTTCTCTACAGCCTGCTTAAAAAGGTTCTCTGCATCTGCATAGGATGTAACGTCAGCCTTAAATGCTGCAGCCTGAACTCCTTCAGCTTCTATAAGCTTAACAGTCTCCTCAGCAGCATCAGCTATTACTATGTCACATATAACTACATTTGCCCCTTCTGAAGCAAGCTTTACGCTTATAGCACGGCCTATACCACGCGCGCCACCGGTTACAAGGGCTGTCTTACCTTCTAATCTTTTACTCATTTCTAACTCCTTTTCTGCGAAGCAGATCCTGTTATATTTGTCATACTTATCCAGAAACTACCACACTAATAAAACTAAAATGCATCAGCTTACGCTACTACTTACTTCCCTATAATTTCCAGAAGCTTTTCTATATCCATAGCTGACTCTACTCCATAAACAGGAATATCCGGCGTAGTCTTCTGCACAAACTTGGAAAGTGTCTTACCGGGACCGATCTCAACAAATGCATCTATTCCCATAGCAGCCATAGCCTTTATAGAATCCTCAAAATATACAGAGCTCTGAACCTGCTTTTCAAGAAGTGCAGGAATGCTTTCACTTTCTCCTGCCTGCGGATCTCTCTCTCTTCCGATACAATTAAAGATAACAGGAAGCTTCATATCGCCAAAGTCTTCTGTCTGGAATCTTTCTCTAAGTGCATCTCCCGCCGGCTTCATAAGAGATGTGTGGAAAGGACCACTTACCTTTACAGGAAGGCATCTCTTAGCACCCATTTCCTTAAGAACCTCGGCTGCCATATCCACTGCTTCGGCATCTCCTGAAACAGTAATCTGTCCCGGACAGTTAAAGTTAGCCGGCTCAGCTACCAGAAGCTTTCCTTCCGCATCAACCTTACCTTCAGCCTTAAGTGTCTCTCTAACCTTGTCACAGCCTGCAAATACAGTATCCTTATCCAGCCCAAGAACAGCTATCATCTTACACTCTCTACCCGAAGCAGCACTCTGCATTGCATTTCCCCTGAACTGTACAAGCGGAATAACCTGCTGCTCTGTAAATACACCGGCAGCATAAAGGGCTGAGTATTCTCCCAGCGAAAGTCCTGCTGCACATACAGGCTCAACTCCAAGAGCCTTAAGCACCTTTGTCATTCCTACGGCAAATGCAACCATACAGGGCTGCGTAAACTGTGTCTCATTCAATGTTTCGGCAGGTCCTTCAAAGCATACCTTCTTTACATCAAAGCTGACTCCTTCAGCATCTGAAAGCGCATCAAAGGTTTCCTTAAACTCAGGGTACTTCTCATAAAGATCCATTCCCATACCAACCTTCTGAGACCCCTGACCAGCATAAATAAATCCCAGTTTCATAATCTTCCCTCATTTCTTAACTTATTACAAAAGCTTCACTATATTAGAGTCAAAGCTATCCTTCACTATTTCCAGCTCTGGAGTATCTCCATTCCATTATCATAAATATCTGCAAGTATATCAGCTACAGGTCTTATCTCCTTAAGCTGTCCACATACCTGTCCTGCCATTACAGAACCGGTCTTCATATCTCCATCTGTTACAGCACGTCTGAGTCCTCCAAGGGTTATCTGTTCAAGCTCCTCACGTGATGCAGCCTGAGACTCAAGCTTCAGATACTCTCTTGCCATCTGATTCTTGATAATACGAACCGGAGCATTTAAGCTTCTTCCTGTTACAGTTGTACTGTTGTCCTTAGCCTTAATAAGCTCCTGCTTATAATTATCATGTACAGGACATTCTTCACTTACCAGAAGACATGTACCTATCTGAACACCGGATGCGCCCAGACACATGGCAGCGGCAAACTGTCTGCCATCTGCTATACCACCTGCAGCAATTACCGGTATATCTACTGAGTCAATTATCTGAGGAACCAGAGCCATGGTTGTCATATCACCTACATGACCACCACTTTCACCACCTTCAGCTATAACAGCATCTGCGCCCTGCTTCTCAACTCTTCTGGCTAAAGCGCTGCTGGCAACTACAGGAATTACAACAGCTCCCATTTCCTTCCATTTTTCCATATATTTTCCGGGAGTTCCTGCACCTGTTGTAATGATCTTGATATTTTCCTTTACAAGAAGGTCGGCTATGTTATCCACATCCGGATTCAGAAGCATAAGATTTACACCGAAGGGCTTATCTGTAGCCTGACGGGCATCATATATTTCCTGCTCTATTCTTGCCGCATCATATCCGCCTGAACCTATAAGTCCGAGACCTCCGGCATTGGAAACTGCGGCGGCAAACTTTCCAAGAGCAATATTAGCCATACCACCCTGAATTATAGGATATTTTATTCCCAGCATTTCATTTATCATTTTCTTCATAGTTTACATCCTCTTATAAATACCTGCATTTGTAACTCTTTTTTATAAAAGAAAACGGCTTTAGCTGATTACCAAAGCCGCGATTTCTATCAATATGATATCTGACATACAATTTTGTCAGATCTAAATATGCAGCAACCAGGTCAGCAACATAGCACTACTTGATATATTCAACATTTTCCTTAAGCACCATAGCGTCTATGTTACGGAACTTTTCATATCTGTCCTTGGCAATATCATTTCCGGATTTACCTCTGAAACGTCTTAGCTCTCTGACCAGCATCTCATCTATATCCCTGTAAACTACGCTTGGATTGTGGTGAGCTCCACCAAGAGGTTCTCTGATGATACCGTCTATAACACCAAATTCCTTTAGATCCTGTGCCGTAAGCTTCATAAGCTTGCAGGCTTCATCTGAACGGCTGGAATCCTTCCACAGAATAGATGCAAAGCCTTCAGGTGAAAGAACAGAATAAACTGCATTTTCAAGCATATATACTGTATTGGCTACTCCTATGGCAAGGGCACCACCACTGCTTCCTTCACCGGTCACTATAGAAATGACAGGAACCTTGAGTGCGCTCATCTCAGCCAGATTTCTTGAAATAGCCTGACTCTGCCCATGAGCCTCTGCATCAAGACCGGGATATGCACCGGGAGTATCTATAAAGGTTATAATAGGTCTTCCAAACTTCTCTGCCTGCTTCATCATACGAAGCGCTTTACGATAGCCCTCCGGCTCAGGCATACCAAAGTTGAATTCCATATTCTCCTTCAGGTCACGACCCTTTCTATGTCCAAGCACAGTCACAGGAACGCCATGAAATGTAGCAATTCCACCATATATACTCTTATCTTCTTTATTTAGAAGGTCTCCCCTTTGAATGAAGAGATCCTCGAAAAGGGCATCAATATAATCATCTACCTTAGGTCTCTTACTATGTCTTGCAAGAAATACCTTGTCAGCAGGTGTAAGATCAGCCAGTTGCTCTGCTGTTTTGTCATACTCCGCATGCAGATCGCTGAGCAGTTCAAGATGATCATAGCTATCCTTCAGCACATTGATCTGTTCTTCAAGAGCAGTAAGCTTGCTGTCTATCTCTCTTATCTGAGCCATGACTTCCTCCTCTTCTCATGAAGTCTTAGTATCTGTGCAAGAGTATCTCTCATCTCAAGTCTGGATACTATCTTATCAACAAATCCATGTTCCTCCAGGTATTCAGCCCTCTGGAAACCTGCCGGCAGCTTCTGACCTATAGTCTGTTCTATGACACGTGGTCCGGCAAAGCCTATCAGAGCCCCGGGTTCAGCTATAGTTATATCTGCCAGAGTTGCAAAGCTGGCGCTGACACCTCCGGTAGTCGGATGAGTTAATACAGAAATATAAAGACCGCCATTATCAGTAAATTTCTGAACTGCCGCAGAGGTCTTCGCCATCTGCATCAGGGATAATATACCCTCCTGCATACGGGCACCACCGCTGGCTGTAAATATAATAATAGGAAGCTCCAATTTTTCAGCAGCCTCAAACGCTTTAGTTACCATTTCTCCAACTGCTATGCCCATGCTTCCCATCAAAAATTCACTGGCCATTACAGCTACTACAGCCTTATGACCTTCTATCTCACATACACCGGCAAGAAGTCCCTCATCAAGTCCTGTTTTGGTTTTCAGACCATTTATCTTTTCAGCATAATCAGGATAATTAAGGGGATTTCTGAAAGGTATATTAGTTTTAATTTTTCTAAATGTTCCGGGATCTGCCACTCCGGATATACGTCTTCTTGCGGAAATCTTCGCATGCTTACCGCATTTAGGACATACATAAAGATTCTTCTTTATTTCAGAAAGAGATATCGTGACACCACAATCGGAGCAGGTATAAACCTGCTCCGAACTGTTATCTTCTTCTATTTCCTCGCTTACAGCATCAACAAGTTCGATATCTTCAGCCACGAAATTCGAATTGGCAGCCTTGCTTCCATCGCTTCGCTTACCAAAAAGCTTCATTTAATATGCCTCCAAACGAGTATGAGATTACTTGTGTGACTCAACGTAGTCAACAAGATCCTGAACTGTCTTGATATTTGGAAGATCCTCATCAGCAATAGCTACACCGATAGCATCTTCAATAGCCATACCGAGTTCTACTGCATCAAGTGAATCAGCACCAAGATCATCTGTAAGGGATGCTTCAAGAGTTACCTTATCTTCATCAACGCTAAGTGTTTCTACGATAACTTCCTTAATCTCATCAAACATTTCTTTTTCTCCTTTTAACTTATCTTAATTAATAGGCTAATCTTATCACTTCCGATTTTTTAACCTTTTTCATTATAGACGATATGTGTTTATTGTCAACTACAAAAATATTTTTGCGATTAAAGAAGATAAATTGTCATAGCTCTATGCATTCTTCCAGTCACGCGCTTTGATCTCAGCACGTCTTACCTTACCACTTGCAGTTTTAGGAAGCTCCGGAACAAACTCCACATACTTAGGTCTCTTGTAGGATGCCAGATTTGCCTTGATATACTTCATGGTTTCCTTCTTCAGCTTCTCAGTCTCGATATAGCCCGGCGCAAGTACGATGGATGCCTTGATAGCCTGACCTCTTACCTTATCAGGAACACTTGTTACAGCACATTCCAGAACAGAAGGAAGCTTCATGATCTCATTTTCAATCTCAAAAGGTCCGACTCTGTAGCCTGCCGACTTTATAACATCATCCGCACGGCCTATATACCACATATATCCATCCTCGTCCATATAAGCTGTATCGCCCGTATGATAATAACCATTATAGATACAGGCTGCAGTTTTCTCTTCATCCTGATAATACTCCAGGAAAAGTCCTCTTGGACGACCATTTTTCATTCCTATGCACACCTCACCGGGTTCGCCGACTTCAACCTCACGTCCGCCCTCGCCCAGAAGCTTTACATCATACATCGGACTAGGCTTTCCCATAGAACCGGGCTTTACATTCATTCCCTTCAGGTTAGCTATGGTAAGTGTGGTTTCCGTCTGACCAAAGCCTTCCATTATCTTCATACCTGTAGCCTTATAGAACTTTTCAAAGACCTCAGGATTGAGCGCTTCACCGGCTGTTGATACATTTTTCAGACAGGAAAGATCGAATTTTTTCATATCTATATGTACGAGCATTCTGAAAACAGTTGGCGGCGCACAGAAGGATGTGATCCTGTACTTCTCTATCATTGCAAGGATTTCCTTGGCAAAGAATTCGTCATAATCAAAAGTAAAGATAGGAGCCTCAGCAAGCCACTGTCCGTATATCTTACCCCAGAGAGCTTTTCCCCAGCCCGTATCACTGATTGTAAAATGCAATCCCTCGCTGTCAACCTGATGCCAGTATTTAGCAGTAATATAGTGTCCCAGCGGATATTTGAAGCTATGGCTTGTCATCTTAGGATATGAGGTAGTTCCTGATGTAAAGAACATAAGCATCGGGTCATCGCCACCGGCTGTACTTGCAGTTCTTTTTAGTGAAGATGAGAAGAATCTGATGTCTCTGTTATAGTTTGACCAGCCATCCTTTGAGCCGCCTACCAGAATCTTCGCCTTAAGTCCATTATAGTTTTTCTCTGCCTTTGTTATCTCATTTGCCACATCTCCATCAGCAGTACAGATAACCGCATTTACTCCACCTGCCTTGAAGCGATATTCAAAATCCTTTCTTGTAAGAAGGTATGAGCACGGTATTGCTATCGCACCTATCTTATGAAGTGCCACAAGTGCAAACCAGAACTGATAATGTCTCTTAAGTACCAGAAGAACCTTATCACCCTTTCTGATACCCAGATAATGCAGATAGTTTGCTGTCTTGTTGGAATATGTCATCATATCCTTAAAGGTCACCCTGCGTTCCTTGCCATCCTTTGATATATGAAGCATGGCTGTTTTGTCGGGACATTTGGCAGCCAGCACATCTACCACGTCAAAGCCGAAGTTAAACCTGTCATCATTATCTATCTTTATATCCAGAAGAGCTCCTGCCTCGTCTTCCTTAACTGATATATATTTACCTGCCACTCCCGGTGCCGGAACAAATTCTCCTTCTGATGTTACTTCTTCCATTAATTCTTCCTCTAATGCCTTTTCTGTATTACTCATAAGCCTTTTTGTTATTTCTCCTATCATATAACAGCGCACAGGTTATAAAGCGCTATCCATTACATTCTTCTAGCCTGAACTATAGCTGTTAATAGCTGATTATAGCCGATTAAATTTTCATATATAAATCACAACCAGCAACAAACGTACAACACATTATCATCATACTGTCATCTCTGTCAATTATAATGTTTCATCACGAATGCAATTTTCATGTTTCAGCGTGTCATATCCGCATAACCCGAATAAACATAAAAAACTCAACACGTAGTTTTGAAAACTACATGTTGAGGATATTATAAGGATTTTGTTTCTATAAATCAAGATGATTATTACCAGATTTCAAGTTCTACCGGGCAATGATCCGAGCCATAAACCTCCGATCTGATACCGGCATCATTTATCTTGTCCTTAATTCTGTCTGATACCAGAAAATAGTCTATACGCCATCCTGCGTTCCTCTCTCTGGAACTAAATCTGTAAGACCACCAGGAATAAGCATCCGTAAGATCGGGATATTTATATCTGAAGGAATCCACAAAGCCACTGTCCAGAAGCTGTGAAAACTTCTCTCTTTCAGCATCAGTAAAACCGGGATTGTTATGATTGGAGGAAGGATTCTTCAGATCTATCTCCTTATGGGCAACATTCATATCACCACATATTATAACCGGCTTTCCCTTATCCAGCCGGCACACATAAGCCCTGAAATCATCCTCCCACTGCATACGGTAATCCAGTCTTTTCAGCTCATTCTGGGAATTTGGAACATATACACATATAAAATAAAAATCCCCCATATCGAGAGTTATTAATCTGCCTTCCTGGTCATGCTCTTCCATGCCCAGTCCATAGGTTACATTTACCGGCTCCTTCTTAGTAAAGACAGCCGTTCCGGAGTAGCCTTTCCTTATGGCATAGTTCCAGTACTGATGATAACCCGGTGTCTCCAGTATAAGCTGATCCTTCTGCATCTTACTCTCCTGAATGGCAAATATATCTGCATCCAGTTGCTCGAAGGATTCTTTAAAGCCCTTTCCCACACAGGCTCTTATTCCATTTACATTCCATGATACAAGCTTCATACCAACCCTCTCTGTAGTATTAAAATATTTAATTTCTTCTTACTCTTTTCTTCACAGGCATATGTGCCACATGTGTCATACCGGAAGATATCATCAGAAAATATCCCAAAGGAATCATGCAGGCTGACAGGTCGGATATATAATGAAGCTTTACCAGCTTCATAAGCTCTCCAAGCCCTAAAAATATAAGAGGATTTAAAAACATTCTCAGAGTAGAAACCCTTATACAACCGCTATAAATAAGAAACATATATGATATGGATATAAATCCAACACCTATCACAAGAAGAGCAAACAGAGGAATTGCTATATAATAGAACATTCCTTCAGTAACCGAAATGATATCCGCCCCCATTAGGTTGGTTCCAAAAAGCTCTTTATATACTATTGCAATCATGATATTACCGGACTGGATAAACAGATACGATATAAGACTCGCAGCCACTCCGGTTTCAAATATTTTCGCCATCCTCACATCAAGCGGATGTGTCTTCTTAACCGACATCCGGACAGCTCTGGCATAATCCCTGAGTCCCGGATACATAAGACCTATTCCTACGGAGGATAGAATGAGCGATATTTCAAATCTTATATATGACATCTTGACCCAGTTACTCTGTATGAGACCATTTCTGACATTTCCCTCACCGTAAGCAGATGAGAGAAAGCAGGCAATCATACAAAAACCGGCTCCTACAAGAGCCAGCAGCATATTTCTCATTACCCCTGCTCTATTCTTCATAATAACCTTTCTAAATATATTATCAGTAATTACTTAATATATGACTTATGATTCATTTTTCACATGAAGGGTGTAATGCCACTTCAGAACACCCGCACCGATTATTATAACATAACCAACAGCACTTAGTACATCGGGAATCTCACCAAATATGATCAGTCCCCATATCGCAGCAAACAGCACCTGTGAATAATCATAAACCGATATTTCCTTGGCCGGTGCATAGGTATATGCTGCTGTAATATTCAACTGTCCTCCGGTAGCCGAAAGACCTGACAGAAGCATAAATACAAGCTGCTTCCATGTCATAGGCTCATATCCCGCTATAAAAAACGGCAGGCATACCATGATTGAGAAAAATGAAAAACACAGCACCACAACCGGTCCTCTTTCTCCCTTGCTTGTAACACTCCGGAGAAATGCATAGGCTGTTCCGGCGGAGAAGCCTCCAAACAGTCCGATCAGTGCCGGTATGCTTGCGATACCCTCTCCCGGCTTCACGACAAATATCACGCCCAGAAATGCCAGCAGCACCGTCATCCATTCAAACCTGTCCGGCACCTCCTTCATGATGAATATTGACATTATCATGGCAAAAAAAGGCGACATCTTATTAAGCATATTCGAGTCAGCCAGCCCCAGTCTGTCGATGGCATAAAAATTGCAGACGAGTCCTATGGTACCAAAAAGACTCCGCATGATGATGCCAAATATACTCTGCTTCTTTATATGCAGCTTCTCTTCACTTCGCATAAGAACGGTAAATGACACCATACAGGCTATAAGATTTCTGAAGAAAGCCTTCTCCATAGTCGGCAGATCACCTGCCATTTTCAGAAACAGCGCCATTAGCGAGAAGCAAAAGGCTGCAAGTATTATATGTATTATTCCCTTTGACGATTTTTTAATATTTACATTTCGTAGCATAGCAATATTTTATATGCCCTATCCTGACATTTCATTCTTCTTTATTCCGATAACACTCTACTAAGAAAGACAGGGGACATCCCCTGTCTCGCTGTTATTAATAATATAAAGGTGACAGCATTCCCACCGCTTCTTCCAGCGGGGTATCTCCATTCATTGTGAAGGTTATGATTATTATCAGCCCGTCCCTGTCTATAGCAAACTGTGTACGTCTTCCAAAAGCCGTCTGATCCTCCGGGATATCCAGGCAGGCATATTTCTCTCCCAGGAAGGTAACTGTTCTTACCGATACATCCTCATATCTGTCAACCATCATGGACAGATATTCCTTCGCAGTATAGTCCGGCATCTGATATTTAGCAGGATTTACGTAGGAGACTATAATGTTTGATCCTGTTTTTTTATTGGCAGCTATACAAACATATGTAGTGTCTTCTTCATATACTGACTTGTAGCCATACCATAGATTGTTTACATAGTCCTCCGTCGTATCTGTTGCCGATGCCATCTCGGCAGCATCATAGAATGACCATATCTCTCCATCTACATTAATCTTGAAGCCGGCCAGCCCGTTATAATACACATTATCAAAATACATTCCTGCCGGAAATGCGTCAGTCATGGTAGCTGAAAAAATACCCGAAACCTCTGGATTAACCGGATAAGCATCAGTGTAGCTTGCAACCATAAGCGCATTAGTCAGAGTAGCATCAGTAATTGTAGCTTCCTCTTCCTCACTGGTCTGTTCATAATTATTGGAAAATGAAGGTGATGAATAAGGTTCTTCCTCTTCCTTACCACATCCGGATAATCCAGTAAATATCATGCACATTATAAGCGCACATATAATCTTTACTCTTTTCTTCGATGAAAGAATCATCCCTGCTCCTTTATTTTTTCTTTCCAAGCTTAGTTTTTGATTCTGACTTGTCACTATTCTTATCAGTATTTCCATCTGAATTGCCATCTGAATCACTGTCACTCGAAGCTACTGCGGCATTCGGATCCTCCACCTCAGCAATAGCTTTCTTGTGCATAGGAATACGGCAGTTCTTATTATTACCAAACTCTACGATAACTGTATCGTCATCTACTATTCCTATAACTGTTCCATAGAATCCACTGGTTGTCATGATACTGCAGCCAACCTTAATGCTCTTTGCCATTTCTTCCTGCTGCTGACGCTGCTTATTGCTTGGCTTAATAAAAAGAAAATATACTATTGCAACAAAGAACAGTATATATAAGACTATAAAGCCTATACCCATTCCGCCTGTAGCACCGGCAGAACCATCAGTTGCAGCGGCTAAAACTGTAAGTACGTTCATATCTTTCCTCCAATCCGGCTGTAACACCGTTATATATGCTAAAACACATACCACATATCTTATTATAAATTCTGATATTTCGCAATACTTTTGTTTTTTGTCTGTTCAGGTCATGCAGATATGACAGTCTTATCGCAGTAATGGTCTTCTTTCAAAGAAGATTGCACTTGAGACTTATTACACTTAATTGTATAATCAACCTATTAGATAAAACCGGATTAACACAGGTTCATATACACGACAGCTTATTAAATGGAGAAATAAAATGAAAAAATACACAACATTTTTATCGACAGATGAAGTCACTAACATCCATGTGGTTCAGTGGATTCCGGACGTTCAGCCGATTGGTATCGTACAGATAATTCATGGAATGGTTGAATATATCGAAAGATATGATGATTTTGCCAACTATCTATGTGAAGCAGGCTTTCTGGTAGTCGGACATGATCATCTTGGACATGGACAGTCAGTAAGAAGCGTTGAAGACTGGGGCTTCATAACAGAGAACTCCCCTGCCCGTACACTTATAAGGGATATCCATAAGCTTCGGCTTATCACATCCCTTGACTATCCGGACACACCTTATTACATGGCAGGACACAGCATGGGATCATATCTTCTCAGAAGATACCTTACACATAAAGGAAAAGGACTGGATGGCGCCATCATTATCGGTACCGGAAGCGAACCTGATATGACCGTCAGAAGCGGTCTTATGATCATCAGAGCAACCGCCAAGTCAAAGGGCTGGAGATACAGAAGCGAAAAGCTCCAGAATCTCACCTACGGAAGTGCTTATAAATCATATGATCTTACAAGAACGGATCTGACAAACAGTTGGATATGCAGCGATCCTGAAATAATGAAGAGCTACTACAGTGATCCAAGATGCAGCTTTACATTTACCACAAGCGGCTTCGAGGCTCTTCTCAGCACTGTGCTTTTTGATAACCAGAAAAGAAATATAGATCTTATCCCTAAGACTCTTCCAATACTTATCACCTCAGGCGCACTTGACCCGGTAGGTAATCTTGGAAAAGGACCTAAAAATGTTTATCAGCAGTATGTAAAGTCCGGAATAACGGATATAGAATGTAAGCTGTATCCGGATATGCGTCATGAGATATTAAATGAACCCGGAAAGCTGGAGGTTTATAACGACATCCTGAATTGGATCATTCGTCATAACAGATAAGTAAAAAAATACTAAAAGACCGTATATCGTTATATCACGACATACGGTCTTTATTTCTTTTATAACCAGATACTATTCGAGCTATATCGAGTCTTTTATCCTGCATGAGCCGGAGACTTAGGCAGGCAATAATATATAGCTAATAAGAAATCTGTGTACTAAATATTATCAGCAGGGCTTTCCTTACGGATTACATCATGCGCACCACCCTCTACAATACTTGTAGAAGAAACAAGAGTTATCTTTGCCTTCTCCTGAAGCTCCTTTATAGTAAGGGCACCACAGTTACACATGGTTGACTTAACCTTGCTGAGAGTCCTGTCAACATTATCCTTCAGAGGACCTGCATAAGGTACATAAGAATCAACACCCTCTTCAAAATGCAGCTTCTTATCTCCACCCAGATCATATCTCTGCCAGTTACGGGCACGATTGGAGCCCTCGCCCCAGTACTCCTTGACATA
>DGRT01000070.1 GCA_002391105.1 Lachnospiraceae bacterium UBA4381
CTACTTGGGGGTAGCATATCATTAATGCGACAGCCTCTTTTTTCTTTCAATACTCTTAACATCACGGCAATCGTGATGCTGTCATTTTATCACTATAGTCCTGTTACTTCCATCTTATTGCGACATACTGTTCCTGTCACTATATCGTAGTAACTCCCTCATTCTTTGACTCGTACCTCATTCTTTGGCTCGTACTTCAATCTTTGGCTCGTACCTCATTCTTTGACTTGTACTTCACTCTTTGGCTCGTACTTCATTATATCCTCCAGCCTGCATCCCAAAGAATAGCATATTCTGGATAATACTCCGATATCTACCCGCTGGATATCATTATCCATGTATCTCTTTAACTGACTTCTTTCCATTTCCGAAGCATGCGCCAGCTTATTGATACTAACATTATGCCTTTTCATATAATCGCGAAGATATATCCTGATAGTCCCATAATCATATACCATTTTACGCCCCTCCATTATCATTTCTTGAAATACTATCTCTCGAAAGAAAGATTACTCATAATATCCTAAAATAATCACCGGCTCTGATTACAGGTTCGAAGCCCGGATACAAAAGAACCTTCTGATTATCATAAGTCACTACTAATAATAAAATGGTATATCGAATATTCCTATAGTCTGAATAACGACTATATGCAAATATATAATAAGCTGCCAGCTAGTATTCTTCTAAAGCTTTATAATCCTCTGGCTACCCTTGTTCTAAAGTATCTTAATATAGTCCTCCCCAATTTCTATCTTTCTCTGCTTGAGGAGTCTTCCAACCGCACGCTTAAAAGCATTTTTACTCAAGCCAAATTCCTTCTTTATTACTGCAGCATCTGCCTTATCGTTAAATGGAAGCCTTCCTCCATAGCTCTTTATAACATCCAGTACCATCTCTGCATCCCGCTCCATCTGAACAGGTATCTCCTCTCTCATGGCAAGATCCAGTTTCCCATCATCCCTTACCTTGACAACACGGCAATCCACTCTGTCACCGACATGAATGTTTTCAAAAAGCTCGCTTGCATGAATAAGTCCGGAACAGCCATAGGTAGGTTCTGCTCCCTCTTCAGCCGGATTTTCAATGGCGACAAATGCGCCAAAATCCTTCTTCACATTATAAACTGTCCCCCTTACATGATCGCCTTTATTAAAATGTACATTTTCTCCAAGTTCTTTATCCAGCTTCATGGACGCAGCCAGTCTTCCGCTTCTGTCAATATAAAGCCTTACCAGATATGACTTTTCCTGCTCTACCTTAACAGTCTGCTCCTTGAAGGGCAGAAACAGATCCCTGCTGAGTCCCCAGTCAAGAAATGCACCTATATTTGTTACGGACTTAACCTTGAGCCTTTTCATCTCGCCAAGCTCTATCTTTACTTCCTTCGTGGTTGCAATAGGTCTGTCTTCAGAATCCCTGTAAAGAAACACTCTAACATTATCTCCTATCTCCACATCCTCCGGAATCTGGCTGGTTGGAAGAAGAACATCCATAGTTCCGTCCTCAAGTCCCACACCATCAGTAAGATAAGCACCAACATCCTTTATCCTGTCTATTCTGAGTATGTTCCATTTACCTAGCTTCATTATATTTCCTCCTCTCGGCTAACATCTCACTCTTTTCGGCTGTTTGTTAGCCGTTAAGTGACAAGGTGCCTGTCCCCTTGTCACATTCCGATTATAACCTTAGCGGGAAAGTTAAGCAACCTCAGAAAATCAGGCAGTATGTGACAAGGTGCCTGTCCCCTTGTCACCTTTAGCTTTTCTTTTGTACGGATAAGTGTTAGATTAGTATGGAATACTCTAATCCGTGGAGGAATATAATGAATAAAAGATCCATTCGAATATTAGAATATGAAAAAGTACTGGAAATGCTTGAGAAGTATGCGGTAACTGAAGGTGCCAAAAGAAAGGTCAGAAATCTTAAACCCCGTACTGACAGAGCTCAGATAGAAGGCTATCAGCAGAATACCAGAGATGCCTTTGTCAGAATAGAACAGTTTGGTCAGGTGTCCTTCTCCGGAGTACGGGACATAAGAGAATCACTTAGAATGCTTGAAATAGACTCTTCTCTAACAGCGGCTGAGCTTCTGGATATCGCAAGTCTTCTGGAGGCTGCCGGTGAAGTTAAAAACTATGGAGCTTCCGGTCATGGAGGAGAAGACTACTATGATAGTCTTACTGCTTACTTCGATATCCTGATGCCCCTTCAGGATATATCCAGCGAGATACGTAGATGTATCATTTCTTCTGATGAGATAGCTGATGACGCTTCGTCAAATCTCCGTTCAATCAGAAGAAAGATCGTATCCTCTGAAGCTGAAGTACATAGCACACTTAATAAGATAATACATAATGCTTCCAACAGGGATATGCTCATGGATGCACTGGTAACTACACGTAACGGACGCTACTGCATCCCTGTTAAAATAGAACATAAAAATGCATTTCCCGGTCTTGTACACGACAGATCCGCCACCGGTTCTACAGTATTCATAGAACCTATGCAGATCGTTGAGCTGAATAACTCCATACAGGAGCTCCATACTGACGAGAAGCTTGAGATAGACAAGATACTCTATGATCTCAGCCACCTGGCAGACTCAGCGAGAGATGATATTCTGGAGGATTATAAGGCTCTTGTGGAGCTTGATTTCTGTTTCGCCAAGGCTAAGTTTGCCAAGGCTACAAATGCATCCGAACCGCTATATAGCGACGATGGAATCGTAGAGCTCAAAAAAGCAGTACATCCTCTTCTTGATCCAAAGACCGCTGTGCCTGTCGATCTGAAGCTGGGGGACAAATATAATCTTCTTATAATTACCGGTCCAAATACAGGTGGTAAAACAGTCTCCCTGAAAACTCTGGGACTGCTGACTCTGATGGCTCAGTCAGGGCTTCACATCCCTGCGGCTGAAGGAAGCCGTCTCACTATCTTTGAAGATGTATTTGCTGATATCGGCGACGAGCAGAGTATCGAGCTCAGCCTCTCAACCTTCTCCTCGCACATGAGCAATATTGTGTATATTATTAAGCATGCCACCAGCAAATCACTGGTTCTCTTCGATGAACCGGGTGGCGGTACCGATCCCGCCGAGGGTGCTGCCCTTGCTATTGCCATATTGAATAATCTTAAAGATAAGGGCGCCCGTGTAATGGCTACAACTCACTATACTGAGCTCAAAACCTACGCCATTGCCACTGAAGGAGTAGAAAATGCTTCCTGTGAGTTCGACATGAAGTCCCTAAGACCAACCTATCGTCTGATGATTGGAATACCGGGCTCCTCAAATGCCTTTGCCATCGCCCAGAGACTGGGTATGCCAAAGGAGATAACCGAATCCGCCCGCGCTGAAATGGATGTTTCACAGCTTCACATGGAGCAGGTTATATCACAACTGGAGGAATCCGAACGCGAAATGCTCCGCCTCAGAGAAGAGCTTGAGATAGAAACTAGTTCCGCTAAGCAGCTCCGCTCCAGACTCTCCGACAAGGAAAAGAAGCTGGACGAAAAAAGGAATGAGCTTATTGAAAAAGCCAAAAATGAGGCAAGAGATATAGTCGATGATGCTAAAAGCTACGCAGATAATGCTATTCGTGATTACAACAAATGGCTCAAAAATCCCGACCGTATCGATACCCGTCTTCTGGAAGAGAAGCGCTCCTCCCTCAGAAAGAAACGTGACAGCTACCATTCGGAAAAGAAAAAGGAAAAGGCTGAACCAAGGATTTCCAACCAGAACGCTTCTGACTTCAGGCTTGGAGACAAGGTTCTGGTTCTAAGTCTTAATATCGAAGGACATGTTGTGGAGAAACCGGATGCAAAGGACATGGTACTCGTTGAAATGGGAATCCTTACCTCAAGATTTCATATCAGTGATCTTCTGATCATAGACGAAGATAAGATCAAGGTTTCTGATGCGGCTACCAAGTTCCGTGCTGCAAACACAGCTTCAGGTTCTTCCGCAATGTATTTTAAACCGGAAATCAATCTTATAGGTAAAACTGTGGATGATGCTATAAGCACTCTTGAAAAATATCTGGACAGCGCACTGCTCAGCCATGTTGATCAGGTTACTATCATTCACGGCAAAGGCACCGGTGCACTAAGACGTGGTATCCATGAATACCTGAAGAAGAAAAGCTTTGTTAAGGAGATACGAAGCGGTGAATATGGTGAGGGTGATGCTGGTGTTACCATAGTTAAGCTGTAATCCTGCTACGCCTCATATCTGTTTGACCTGCTCAGATACAATTAATCGCTTTTCATGTCACGCAACCGAGGAACCCGTTATCTTTGAAATAGTCCTGTTCCTCCAGACGCAGGATATACCTTATAAAGATATGACATCATAATTGCCTTGGAAAACATTCCATCGCAACGATAAGATTGTCATATCTGCGTGACCTGAACAAACACATATTTTATAGAAAGAATAACCATATAACACAAAATGAAAACTACTAATACAACAGATTCAATCAAAAATATCACCCCCGGAGAGTCCGGTTCAATTACTACAAGCCTGCTTACACAGTCATCGGAGGATATCCATATAGCTGCCGAAATACTTAGAGCCGGTGGACTTGTCGCATTTCCAACAGAAACAGTTTATGGACTGGGTGGAGATGCCTTATCGGAAACCGCTGCCGGAAGAATATATGCAGCCAAAGGACGCCCCTCAGATAATCCTCTCATAGTTCATATAGCAGATACCAAGGATGTCGAAAATCTTGCTGCTTCTGTTCCGGACAAGGCAAAGGCATTAATGGAAGCCTTCTGGCCGGGTCCTCTCACTATTATACTTCCGAAGAAACCTCTCGTACCGGATACAACGACAGGTGGTCTTCCAACTGTAGCTATACGTATGCCCTCTCATCCGGCTGCACTTGAGCTGATTCGTGAGAGTGGTGTTTTTATCGCTGCTCCTTCAGCGAACACTTCCGGTCGCCCATCTCCTACCACTGCCGAGCATGTAATGGAGGATATGAACGGGCGAATTGCAGCCGTTATAGATGGCGGACCAGTCGGTATCGGAATAGAATCAACTATCGTATCCCTGACGGGAGATATACCTACCATTCTCCGCCCCGGTTATGTTACAAAATCCATGCTCGAAGTTATCATCGGTGAGGTTCATATAGATCCGGCACTTATAAAGCCCGATCCCAACATCCGGCCTCAGGCTCCGGGCATGAAATATACACACTATTCTCCAAAGGGAGATCTCATTATAATAGAGGATTCTAAATATCCTGATATGATAACAGAAAATGTTATCAATAAGATTAATTCCCTCATTAAAGAACAGCCGGATACAGTTGTTCTAACTACCGCAGAAACCGCCAGCCGATATAATACCGACCGTATCATTCTACTCGGCGACGATCACGGGACCTCTCTTACCATCGCCTCCAGGCTCTACAGTGCACTTAGAAAATGTGACGACCTGGGTGCTGCTCATATATTAAGCGAGAACTTTAGTCAGGGAGAACTGGGTGGTGCTATCATGAACAGACTGCTTCGTGCAGCAGGTCACAAGGTTATCCGGGTTGACTAATACTTAATGCATTTCGCTAAGCTCGATGTATTTCCTTGCTTCGCAGGGGCAGATGCTTCGCATCTGGTATTAATCTTCGGTAACTTATCGTCCAAAAGTAAGGTCTCACTTCGCTCGACTTTCCTTTTGTTCCGATAAGTAAAACTATAAGCGGTTATTCCTTCGATCAGTAAGTTAGTGTGAGCAAGTTGTATGTAAAAAGTGACATAGTAAAACATGTATTTACCTTCTGATTTTCGTATAATCTCACACTAGAAATCTTCGCCGAATATAATATAATAATCTTGTGTAGTTTCGGTTATTTTCATAGAAACACTTAGGAGGTAAATCATATGACAATCAGTATTGGCTGTGATCATGGTGGATATGAACTTAAATCTAAAGTTATAAAGCATCTTCAGGACAAGGGTTATACAGTAATAGATAATGGATGTGATAGTACGGCTTCCTGTGACTATCCAATCTATGCCAAAAAAGTAACTGATGACATTACAGCTTCAAAAGCCGACCTGGGTATTCTTATATGTGGAACCGGTATCGGTATGTCAATGGCTGCCAACAAAACTGCCGGCATACGAGCTGCACTATGTCATGATGTGTTCTCAGCAAAGGCTACCAGAGAACACAATAACGCAAACATACTATGTATGGGAGCCCGCGTGGTGGGACCCGGACTCGCACTTATGATTATCGACACATTTCTTGAGACTCCATTCTCTGAGGATGAGAGACATATACGCCGTATAGAAATGTACTCTAAGCTGTAAAGTATAAGCAGCACATGATCATTACTTGACATAGTAGGTTTATATATTTTTAATCTGTATCAGGATAATGCTTCCCTGTACCATTAAATATCTGCAAACATTATCGGTTTGATATTTCCAATACCATTTAATTATCGGTTCCGTTTCAGATTACATTTTCTTATCAGAGTACGATTCGGGGACAGCATTTCCCATCAAGGTTAAGTATTTATAGTAAGTAGAAAGGAATAATCATGAACAAAGAAATCGACACACTATCCGTAAATGCAATCCGCATCCTGTCAGCAGACGCAATTCAGAAAGCTAATTCAGGACATCCTGGACTTCCTCTGGGTGCTGCTCCTGCTGCATACACATTATGGTCACGCCATATGAACTTCGATCCTATGAATCCTCAGTGGATCAACAGAGACCGCTTCATTCTTTCAGGTGGTCACGGCTCTATGCTTCTATACAGTCTTCTTCACCTTTTTGGATTTGGACTTCAGGTAGAAGACCTTATGAACTTCCGTCAGCTTGATTCCCTTACTCCCGGACATCCTGAATATGGTCACACTGCCGGTGTTGATGCAACAACAGGACCTCTTGGTGCTGGACTTGGTATGGCAGTTGGTATGGCTATGGCTGAGAAGCATCTGGCTGCAAAGTTCAACAAAGACGATATGAAGCTCATCGATCATTACACATTTGCCCTTGCCGGAGATGGATGTATGATGGAGGGTATCAGTTCAGAAGCTATGTCTCTTGCCGGAACACTCAAGCTTTCAAAGCTTATCGTTCTCTATGATTCAAATAATATCTCTATCGAAGGCAGCACAGATATTGCATTTACTGAGAATGTGAGAAAACGTTTTGAAGCATTTGGCTTCCAGACACTTCTTGTTGAGGATGGTAACGATATCGAAGCCATTGATAA
>DGRT01000068.1 GCA_002391105.1 Lachnospiraceae bacterium UBA4381
TATGAAGAGCAGAAGCATAACAAGTTTCTCTTCAACTTCCTTTCGGATGCTGCTGTACAGGCTCTTAGAGATATCGCTGCTTCTCATAAGGCAGAATATCTTGAAAACAAGATCTTTGGTGGTCTTGTAGAGGGACGTTTTGCTAAGCACCTTAAGGAGATCTGCCTTGTAGATCAGACATATGTAAAGGCTGAGGATAAGGAAACAGTTAAGCAGTATGTTGATAAGGTAGCTAAGGATAATGGCTGCAAGTTTGCCATCAAGAACTTCGTTCGTTTCGAGACAGGTGAAGGTCTTGAGAAGAAGAATGAGGACTTCGCTGCTGAAGTTGCTGCTCAGATGAATCAGTAATATGCAAATGTCACTATCGCGAATCGGATATTTTCCAGAAAAAGAGTTCGCTTCGGGGATTGAATGATCTGAATTATTATAATGTAATTAATGAGTCAATGGGATTCGTCCTATTGACTCATTTTTTTACTGCGATTATAATTAACAGGTGTTCTTTGTGAGGATATAACCAGAAGAATTCCAATAATACTCTAATAAAAGGCAGGAAAATGATGATTGATTATAATAAGCTTTTAAATGATGCAAGTGTTGATGCCTTACTTATTACCGATCCCTATAATCTTAGATATTATACCGGTTTCAGAGGCGGCGAGGGAATGGCTCTGATTACCTATAAGTACAGTCAGGTACTAATCACGGATTCCAGATATACAGAGGCGGCTGAAAAAGAGTGTTATAAGGGCGTTACAGTCAGACAGTTCGATGCGACTGTTTCCATATATGATATTCTGATGGAATATATAATAGATGACAGGGTATCTGTTATCGGATTTGAAAATGAATCTATCAGCTACTCACTTTTTAATAAGCTCTCCGGGAATATATGTGAGGATAACCGGTATGACAGCAGAAAGAAAGAGGCGGGATATGATCTTTCTGTTTCGCTTAAGCCTCTTAAGGATACACTGCTTGTTCCAAGACAGATTAAAACTCAGGAGGAAATAGAACTGCTCCGAGAGGCCGAGCATATAGGAGATATGGCTTTTGAGGATATACTTGGGATTATCAAACCGGGAATGACAGAGCTTGAAGTGGCTGCGGAGCTGGAATACAGTATGAAGAAGCATGGTGCGGAAGGCTTTTCCTTTGATACGATTGCTGCCAGTGGCGTTAATTCGTCAATGCCTCATGCTATCCCGTCTGAAAAGAAGCTTGCTATGGGTGAATTTATAACTATGGACTTCGGATGTATCTATAAAGGCTACTGCTCTGATATGACAAGAACTGTGTGTCTTGGAAAAGCAGATGATGAGATGAAGCAGGTCTATAATATAGTATTATCTGCACAGCTTAAGGTATTGGATGAACTTCGTCCGGGTATGAAGTGCTGTGAGGTGGATGCTATTGCAAGAGATTATATCAGGAATCAGGGATTTGGAAAGTATTTCGGTCATGGGCTTGGTCATGGGGTAGGGCTTTATATCCATGAAAGTCCTGCATTTAACACCAGAGATACTTCTATAGTGAAACCAAATATGATAGAAACAGATGAACCCGGAATATATCTTCCGGGAAGGTTTGGCGTAAGGATAGAAGATATGATTCTTATTACTGAAAACGGATGTGAAGCCCTGGCTCATTCGCCGAAGGAACTGATTGAGCTGTAGATGGACTGTGTGATATGGGTATAATGATGGAGGATACAAATGGGAGAACAGTTATATACAATTCCTGTTAATGATGCTTTTGATGCTGAATGTGAGTGCCCGCTTTGTCTTATGGCAAGAGATCTGGAGAAGGCAGCAATAGAGTTCACTATGGGGCCGAGCTATATGGAGGACGATAACAGGGAAATGACTGATAAGCTGGGATTCTGTCCAAAGCATATCAAGATGATGTATCAGGATAAGAATAAGCTTGGAGTTGCTCTTATGCTTAATACACATATGAATAAGACGATAAGAGATATGAAGGCTCTGGCTGAGAAGGATACACCCGGCGCAAAGGGCTTCCTTTCCAGAAAGAAGGATAAATCACCGGTTGTCAGCTATATAGAGCAGCTTGAATCAACATGCTTTGTCTGTCAGAGGATAGAGCCTGTATTTGACAGGTATATTCATACTATATTCCATATGTGGAAAAAAGATCCGCAGTTCAGGTCAAAGCTGGAAAGTAGCAAAGGCTTCTGTACACACCATTATGGAATGTTATATGATAAAGGTGCGGAGCATCTGAATCAGAATCAATATACGGAATTCATTAAGATACTGAATAAAGTATATTTTGAAAATATAGAACGGGTAAATGAGGATGTATCGTGGTTTATTGATAAACATGATTACCGCAACAAAGAAGCGGACTGGAAGAATTCCAAGGACAGCATCCAGAGAGCAATCATCAAGACGGAGCATACCATCATAGAAGAATAGACGCGATCATCAAGACGGAGCATACCATCATAGAAGAATAGACGCGATTATCAAGACGGAGCATACCTTCATAAAAGAACAGGAAATGCTGTCTAAGAAGAATAGAAATCGCTTGCATTTTTCTGATTTTGTGTTATCATATCAATTACTGTAGAATGATTACTAGAGTGGGTTCGGGTTTTCGAATCCACTTTTGCTTTTATTCTGAGATATATAGATTAATTTTAACATTCTGCGAGGTGTTTATGAAAAAATCGGATATCGAGAAGCGTGTTCTGGAGATGGTTATGCCGATAATAGAGACAAATGGTTTTGATCTCTGGGATGTGGAATACGTAAAAGAAGGAGCTGACAATTATCTTAGAGTATATGCCGATAAAGAGGGTGGTATAGAGATAGATGATTGTGCCTTAATCAGCAGAGCACTTGAAGAAAAGCTTGATCAGGAAGACTTCATAGAAGATGCCTACATTCTTGAGGTTAGTTCTCCGGGACTTACCAGACGACTTAAGAAGGACAGGGATTTTGAAAAAAGTATAGGCAGACTGGTGCTTCTGAAGCTTTATAAGGCGGAAAATGGTGCAAAAGAATACACCGGTTATCTTTCCGGCTTTGATGAAGATAGTATTTCTATAGATATTGGTGAAGAAACAATTAAGTTTAAAAGAGAAAATGTATCAAGTGTCAGACTTGAGTTTGAAGAATAAAGGAGGCTGTTATGTCAGATATTATTGAGGCGCTTAATAAGCTGGAGAAAGAAAAGGGAATCAGTAAGCAGGTTATGATAGATTCTATAGAGAAGGCTATAGTATCTGCTTGTGAAAAGGATTTTGGCAAGGATGCGGTAAAGGTCGTTATGGATCCTGAAACAGGAGAAATCAAGGTTACTGCACCAAAGCAGGTTGTGGATGAGATAAATGATCCGAATACTGATATCCTTATTGAGGATGCAAAGCATATTGATCCGGACTGTGAGCTTGACGATTTTGTTGAGTGCGAGATCAAGACTATGGATTTTGGACGTATAGCAGCCCAGAAGGCAAGAGGAATCATACTTCAGAATATTAAGGAGAATGAGAGAAAGGCTGTATATGATTATTTCAAGGAAAGAGAAAGAACTATCATGACCGGTATAGTTCAGAGACGTGTTGGTTATAATCTCAGCGTAAACCTTGATGACAAGACAGAGACAACTGTATTCTCAAAAGAGATGATACCTGGCGAAAGATACAGAGCAGGTGACCGTATAAAGCTTTATATAGTAAAAGTCAGTGAAACTCCAAAGGGCGGTCTCAGGATCAATACTTCCAGAACACATCCTGAGTTTGTTAAGAAGCTTTTTGAGAAAGAGGTTGCCGAGGTTGAAGACGGAACAGTTGAGATCATGAGTATCTCACGTGAGCCCGGTTCACGTACCAAGATTGCTGTATGGTCAAATGATCCTGATGTGGATCCTGTTGGAGCATGTCTTGGACTTAACAGTGCCCGAATCAATAATATAGTGACAGAATTAAATGATGAAAAGATTGACGTAATCGTATGGGATGAGGACCCTGCTATATTTATAGAGAATGCTCTTCGTCCATCACCTGTAGTTTCTGTAGAGGTTGATGAGGATGAAAGAGTAGCAAGGGTTATAGTTCCGGATGACAAGCTTTCACTTGCCATTGGTAAGGAAGGCCAGAATGCACGTCTTGCAGCCAGACTTACAGATTATAAGATTGATATCAAGAGTGAGAGCCAGGCGGATGATGATGCATACTATGTAGATGATGATTTTGAATACATGGATGACGATGAAGAAGAACAGGGTTCTATTACTGAAGAAGAGGTAAATGCAGCTATAGAAGAGGTTGAGAGTGAGGCAGAAGAAGCTGCTACGGCTGATAATACAGAAGAATCTGATAGTGAATAAGTCGCATTATGAATTAACTGACGTAAAGATGTATAGAAGAAAAGGACAGAGGGCTTGAGTACCAAGAAAAAGAATGTTGGCAGAAAACCTCTCAGAAAATGTGTATGCTGTGATTCTCAGCGTTCAAAGTCAGAAATGCTTCGGATAGTTATATCAGGAAGAAATACAGAGGTTGAAGAAGCATTTATGGATGAAACAGGAAGACAGCATGGAAGAGGTGCGTATATCTGCAAAAGAGAGAAATGTATAGATAGTGCTTTGAAGACAGGACTCATAACTGAAGAGGTTGCGAAGGACTGTCTTGAGGAGATTTACAGTTCCAGTTTAAAGCTTCTTTCCCTTGCTATGAAATCCGGCAGTATTGCTGCAGGAGAATATAGTACAGAGGAGGCTATAAAAAAAGGCGAAGCTGTTTTTGTGATTATTGCTGGAGATGCGTCAGATAATACGGCGAAAAAATTCAAGGATAAATGCAGCTATTATGAGGTTCCCTTCAAGGTAGGATGGGACAAGGAAACACTAGGTAAACAGATTGGAAAGGCTGAAAGGTCAGTTATAGCTGTAAAGTCAGAAGATTTTGGAAAAGAGTTTTTTAATCGATTTGGAGGTAATGAATGAGAATATACGATTACGCAAAGGAACTTACTAAAATTACGGGCAGACAGGTCAGTCCGAATGAAATAATTCGTATTCTGAGTAAGAAAAAAGACGGTCTAAGGATGACTGATGATATAAGTGCTGAACTTATGGAATATGTAAAGCCCAGGGTTACAGGACAGATTCCGGATACAAAGCCGGTCAGAAAGCCCGGAACAAAGCCGGCTGCAAAGAGTGATTCGCCAGTCGGAAGACCTAAAACAGATAAAAAGCCTGCAGGAAGCAGAAGTAACTCTAACAGAACCAAGCCTGCAGCAGGTACAGGAAAGGTGGTTGCACTTCGTCCGAAGACTAAGCCTGCCGGAAAGAGCGAAGTAAAGCATGAGGAAAAGACGGTTCAGGAAGAGAAGACAGTTGAAGCAGTAAAGGTAGCTGTTGAGGATGCTGTAAAAGAAGCAAAGGCACCAAAGGCTGTAAAGACTCCTGTTGCTGAGGAGACTTCAAATGCAGCTCCTGCAAGTCAGGTAGCTGAAGCAGTTGAAGCTACTAGCAGTGAAACAGCTCCTGTTACAGAAGTGAAAGCAGCTCAGGAACCGGAAGCTCCTGCTACAGAAGATGTTAAGGCTGAAGCTGTTAATGCAGAAAAACAGTCTGAAAAGCAGGAAGCAGCTCCGGAGACTGAAACGGTTGAGGAACCAAAGCCTGTTAAGAAGGAAAATGTTTATGATAATATGCCTGTAAGACCTGAGTCCAAAGGCAGAAAAGAAACTGCCGGCAGAACAAGAACTCAGAGAGGCTCTGAAAAAAGCTCCGACAGACCTGCAAGAGGTGAAAAGACTGACAGACCTGCAAGAGGAGAAAGAGGCGACAGATCTGCCAGAGCTGAGAGAGGCGACAGACCTGCCAGAGATGACAGAAATCCTAAGTCAAGACGTGATGATAAGGGTGATGAAACACGCGTTCAGAGAACCAGACCGGTAAAGACCGAAGCAGCGGACGCACCTGTAGATGCTAAGAAGAGATCCTCCAGAAAGGGTGATAAATCCAGAGATAAGGAGAAGGAGGATAGAAGAGAAAACAGAGAGACAAAGAATCGTCGTGAAGATAAGAGATCAAAGAGAAACGCATTTAACGAAGATTCAGATATGGGTGAGAGAAGAAAGAAGCCTGCTAAAAAGCAGGAGAAGAAGGAAGAGGAAACAATCAAGACAGTTGTTCTTCCTGAAACTCTTACATTGGGCGAGTTTGCGGCCAAGATAAAGCAGCCTGTAAATGCTCTCATCAAGAAGCTGTTCCTGGAAGGAAAGATGTACACTGTAAATACAGATATTTCCTACGAAGAGGCTGAACTGATTGCTCTTGAGTATAATATTATTTGTGAGCAGGAGGTTAAGATCGATATCGTTGAAGAGGCTCTCAGGGATATAGAGGATCCTGAAGAGTCACTTGTAACAAGACCGCCTGTAGTCTGCGTAATGGGACATGTAGATCATGGTAAGACTTCACTTCTGGACGCTATCAGAAAGACAAGCGTAACAGAGGGAGAGGCTGGTGGTATCACACAGCATATAGGTGCTTATACTGTAAATGTAAATGATAGAAAGATCACATTCCTGGATACTCCCGGACATGAAGCATTTACAGCCATGAGACTTCGTGGTGCTATGGCTACAGATATAGCTATACTTGTTGTAGCTGCAGATGATGGTGTCATGCCACAGACAGTTGAGGCTATTAATCATGCCAAGGCAGCAGGAATCGAAATAATAGTTGCTGTAAATAAGATAGATAAGCCAAGTGCAAATGTGGAAAGAGTAAAGCAGGAACTGGTTGAATATGGCCTTATAGCAGAAGACTGGGGCGGAAGCACTATATTCTGTCCGGTATCAGCTCACAGCCATGAAGGAATCGATAACCTTCTTGACATGATTATTCTTACCAGTGATATATTGGAGCTTAAGGCTAATCCTAATCGTAAGGCGAGAGGTGTAGTTATAGAGGCTAAGCTGGATAGAGGACGTGGTGCTGTTGCAACACTTCTCGTTCAGAAGGGAACTCTTAAGGTAGGTGATTTCATTGCAATAGGTGAATCACATGGTCGTGTCAGGGCTATGACAGATGATAAGCAGAAGTCACTCAAGGAGGCTACTCCTTCTACACCGGTTGAGGTTATTGGTCTTTCTACAGTTCCTAATACCGGTGAAGTATTTATCGCAACAGATAATGAGAAGGAAGCCAGAAATATCAGCAACGCATTTATTACAAAGGGTAAGGAGAGTCTTATTGCTGAAACCAAGGCTAAGATGTCTCTGGATGACATTTTCAGCCAGATGAAGGAAGGAACTCTGAAGGAGCTTAATATCATTATCAAGGCTGATGTACAGGGATCTGTTGAAGCGTTGAAGCAGAGCCTTATCAAGCTTTCAAATGAAGAAATAGTTATTAAATGCATTCATTCCGGCGTTGGTGCCATTAATGAATCTGATGTCAGTCTTGCGGCAGCATCTGATGCTATTATCATAGGATTTAATGTTCGTCCGGAGCCTATGGCTAAGCAGCTTGCAGATAGCGAGAAGGTTGATGTCCGTCTATATAATGTTATATATAATGCTATAGATGATATCGAATCTGCTATGAAGGGTATGCTTGATCCTATCTTTGAGGAGAAGATTATCGGTCATGCGGTTATCCGTCAGACATTTAAGGCATCCGGTATCGGAACTATAGCCGGTACATTTGTTGAAGATGGCGTAGTTGAAAGAAACGCATCTGCTCGTATTTCCCGTGGCAAGGATCTTATCTGGGAAGGTAAGATAGCATCACTGAAGAGGTTTAATGATGATGCCAAGGAAGTTAAGGCAGGCTATGAGTGTGGTATAGTATTTACTGATTTTAATGATGTAAGAGAGGATGATACCATCGAGGTATATAAGATGGTTGAGGTTCCTAGAGACTAAGGGGTTAGATATGAGAGGTAGAAGTCCGCGTGGAGCGCGCGTGAATAGCGATATGCAGAGAGTTCTTAGCAGTATCATACAGTTTGAATTAAAGGATCCCCGGATAAGCAGTCTGGTATCTGTATCAAAGTGTGATGTGACGAATGATCTGAAAGAAGCCAAATGCTATATTTCTGTTCTGGGTTCGGATGAAGATGGGGAAAATACTATTAAGGGACTTGAAAGTGCAAAAGGATTTATTCGTAAAAGACTGGCAGAAACTCTTAATCTGAGAAATACGCCGGAGCTTCATTTTATACTTGATAAATCAATAGAATATGGCGTTATGATGTCCAAGAAGATAGATGATATTCTTGGAAATAATAATGAAGGAGAATGATATGGGGGTTGAGGTAGTAAAAAAATCAAAACAGCTTCATCAGATGATATCATCCGCTGATAAGATTGCTATTATAGGTCATATTCACCCGGATGGAGACTGTATAGGTTCTATTCTGGCTATGTATAATTACATAACAGAAAACTACAAGGGTAAGACCGTACAGGTGTATGCAGAAAGCTTTCCATCCTCCTTCAGATTTCTCAGCGGTTCCCGAAAGATAAAGCATGAGCCGTTAAATGAGAGATATGATCTTGCTATATCTTTGGACGTTTCCAGTCTCGACAGACTGGGGCAGTTTGAGGATATTTATAATAGTGCGATATCTACTGTATGTATTGATCATCATGTTTCCAATCCGGGCTTTGGCGATCTTTGCTACATAATAGGTGGCGCATCAAGTGCATGTGAGGTGTTGTCAGATCTTCTGGATATGGATAAGGTTGGCGAAAAAATAGCTAACTGTCTTTATCTTGGAATGGTACATGATACAGGAGTATTCAAGTATTCCAGTACTACCAGAAAAACTATGGAACTTGCCGGGCTTCTGATTGAAAAGGGAGTAAAGCCGGACTATATTATAGATGAGACCTTCTACAAAAAGACCTATAAGCAGAACAAGCTTATGTCCAGAGTTGTTCTTGATAGTGAGCTTTATGATGATGGCAGGATCATTATCGGTGTTGCAACAAAAAATATGTTCAGAGAGTATAAATGTACAACACTGGATACGGATGGAATAGTAGAACAACTGAGACTGACAGATGGCGTTGAGGTGGCTATATTTGCTTATCAGATCACCCGTAAGGGTTATAAATTCAGTCTTAGATCCAAAAGTGTTGTGGATGTCAGTGCTATAGCCGTTTCCTTTGGCGGAGGTGGTCACATAAGAGCTGCAGGTTTTGAAACACAGGACTATAGTGGTGCTATTAAAAAGGTTATTGAAATGGCTAAAACTGCTATGGAACAGGCATAAATATAAGATTATGTATAATGGATATGTAAATGTTTATAAAGAAAGTGGCTATACGAGTCATGATGTGGTTGCCAGACTTAGAGGTATATTTGGACAGAAAAAGGTTGGACATACTGGAACTCTTGATCCTATGGCTGAGGGAGTTCTGATAGTGCTTCTGGGACAGGCGACCAGGCTTTCAGATATTATAGTCAGTACCGGTAAGCAGTATATAGCTACAGTCAGACTTGGAATCGTAACAGATACTGATGATATTACCGGTAAGGTAATAAGCGAAGTATCGGAAGTAAATGTTTCTGAGGAAGAGATAAAAAGGGTTCTTGAAAGCTTTGTTGGAAAACAGATGCAGATTCCTCCTATGTATTCTGCGATTAAAGTAAAGGGTAAAAAGCTTTATGAATATGCAAGAGCAGGCATAGAGGTAGAGAGGGAGCCCAGACCTGTAGAGATATACAGTCTTGAGCTTTTGAATGCTGAATTGGGGAAGAAAGAATTTTCCTTTAAAGTAAGCTGCTCCAAAGGGACTTATATAAGGGCTCTTATTAGAGATATGGGAGAGAAGCTTGGGACAGGTGCTGTTATGTCGGGACTGCTTCGGGATGAGGTTGGCGGTCTCAGGGCAGAGGATGCATACAGGATAAGTGATCTTCAAAGACTGAAAGAGGATAACAGACTTATGGATGCTGTATGTCAGGTTGATACTATTCTTTCGGATGTGCCTTCTGTCCGCGTAAGGTCTGAAAGCAGGGTATTACTTGATAACGGCAATAGATTACGGCCTACAGATATTGAATCTGCGAAGGGTTCTGAAGATGAACTAAGAAGTGCCGGATTTATTAGAGTTTATGCAGACGGCGTGCTTCGTGCCCTGTACTGCTATGATAATGACAAGAAGGATTATAAGGTGTTTAAGATGCTGTAGGGCTTCTTAAGCTATGAGAAAAAGATGAATCAATTAACTAAGGGTACTGCTGTTACTATAGGAAAGTTTGATAGTTTTCATCTGGGACACCAGTTATTAATTAAAGATATAATCAGGGCTTCACACGAGAGCGGTCTTACCCCGAAGATACTTAAGCTGTCTGTTATTAAAGCCGGAATAATGTCCAGAGCTGAGGAAGAGGCTTTTTTGATGGAGAGTTATCCTGATATTTATGTGGATAATATCGACTATATTGATTTTACTCCTGAGTTTATGAAGCTTTCGCCGGAAGAATTTGTGCGGGATATACTTAAGGAGAGATTTAAGGCTGAGTATGCTGCGGTTGGGACAGATTTTCAATTTGGATATAACAGAAGTGGAGATGTAAATATACTTAAGCAGCTTGGAACAGCATATGGAATAACAGTAAATGTTATAGATAAGCTCAGGGTGAACGGCGAGATTGTCAGCTCTTCTAATATAAGAGCCTGTCTTGAAAGGGGAGATATGCAGCATGCCTCTTTGCTGTTAGGCAGAGCCTATAAACTGTCCGGTATAGTAGAGGGTGGCAAAAAGCTGGGGAGAAGCCTTGGCTATCCTACGATTAATCTCGGCTATGACGAGGGAAAGCTTCTTCCAAGATATGGAGTATATGCTTCCAGAGTTATAATCGATGATAAACAGTATAGTGGTATAACCAATATAGGCATCAGACCATCGCTGGATGATGGGGACAGACCTACTGTAGAAACCTTTATATATGATTTTTCAGGTGACATCTATGGAAGAAAGGTTGATGTCATACCACTGTTTTATGTAAGAGAAGAGAGACATTTTGCTTCTCTTGAGGAACTTACCTGTCAGATAACCAAAGATATAGAATATGCTCGAAATGGTAGTAAATCATAAAATGCCTTACTATTCATAAGGCGTATATATTACGGGCATATAGGCACCAGTAGCTCAGTGGATAGA
>DGRT01000018.1 GCA_002391105.1 Lachnospiraceae bacterium UBA4381
GGGGACAGGCACTTTGTCACATGGTCACAGAAGTGGTGACAAGGGGACAGGCACTTTGTCACATGGTCACAGTGGTGACAAGGGGACAGGCACTTTGTCACACGGTCACAGAATTGGTGACAGGGGGACAGGCACTTTGTCACAGAAAGGGCGTAGAACGATATGAGTGATAATATTGCTACATCTAATAAGAATACTACCCCCAAAGGGGACGCTGGTCATACTGCATCCGGTGGTATAAGCATAGAAGAAAAGAAAGCTCTTAATAAGCGACTTTCCAGACTTAGAGCGGATATTCTCAGAAATTATCCGTTTTTTGGAGAGCTCATCATGCATCTTAGCTTTGCTGTTGGATCCTGCGGTACTGCATGTACTGATATGAAGAAGATAATCGTTGATCCGGAGTTTGCAGGAATACTCAGTGATGAGGAGCTTACATTTGTTCTCTTGCATGAAGTGATGCACTGTGTGCTGCAGCATCCGGCGAGAGGCAAGGAGCTTCACCAGTATCTTTATAATATAGCCTGTGATGTGGTCGTTAATTCCAATATTATGAAGAGTATGGGGGTGAAGGAGTTTATAGTTGCAGGCTGTCCGGCTATGCATATCTCTCCTTCCGGAACTGAGGGCTGGAAGTTGTCAGCTGAGCAGGTTTACAAGGAGCTTCTTGATGTGGTTCATATTCAGATTTCCGAGGATGGTACACAGGCGCGTATTGTTATACAGGGACTGGATGGTATCGGAGAGAGTGACGGCGCAAGTGGAGAAGGGGAAAATGGAGATGACAGAAGTGGAGAAGGGAAAAACAGAGATGGCAGAAATGGTGACGGCAAAAGTAAAGGTGGAAAGGGTAGAAGTGGAAAAAGTGTCTCTGGTAAAAATGTAGCGGGCAGAAGTGACGCTGGAGAAAATGTTGCTGGAAAAGGAGTCGCTGACAAAGGTAATGCTGGTGAAAGTAACGGCTCCGGAGGTATGTCCGGGAAGCTGATAGATAATCACGATATATGGGTAGAGGTTGAGATGGATGATGAGGCTCGTGATCTCTGGGATAAGATGACGGAGGAGTTCGGCTCTAAGTATCAGTCTGCAGTAAGCCTTCCTCCGGTTGTGAGAGAGATGAATGAAGCTGCGGTAAGAATGGCAAAGCTTAAGTGGAAGGAGCTTTTGAAGGAGTTCCTTACTACAACTACCTATCAGACGGATTACAGCTTTGCTCCTCCCGACAGAAGGTTCGCAAATATGGATATATTTTCGGGAGAAAGGGAGTATATGATGCCGGCTGATAATGCCTATGAATCAGATGCTCTTCAGAATATATGGTTCTGTATTGATACCTCCGGCTCTGTTTCTTATGCAGAGCTTTCAAGATTATATGGAGAGGTTCAGAATGTCGTAAATCAGGTAGATTATTGTAAGGGACTTGTGTCATTTTTTGATACAAATATTACTGAACCGGCTGAATTCGGAACAGATTTTCCGGCAGAGTGGGTTAAGCCTGTTGGCGGTGGCGGTACTTCATTCAGGATCATATTTGATTATATGAAGGAACATATGACCAGTTCTCCCGGAGCCATTGTGATACTTACAGACGGATATGCAGATGAAGGTGATGAGAGTCTGGCGGAGGGTATCCCTGTACTTTGGGTGGTTATAAATAATAAGCGGGATATGTCCTGGGGGCAGACCATTCATATAGAGGAATGATACGACATACGGATTACGCACCTGTTCTTTTCATAAACTGCTGAACCTGACGACTTTTCGGTAACTTACCGGGTGAAAATAAGGTCTTCGCTATGCAGGGCTTCTCTTTTGTTCCAATACGTTGTACTATGGGCGGTTATTCCTTCGATTGATATTTATATATCTCGCTTTGCTCGATATACCCCTGCTTTGCAGGGGCAGATGCTTCGCATCTGATATCAATCTTCGGTAACTTATCGTCCAAAAGTAAGGTCTCGCTATGCAGGGCTTCTCTTTTGTTCCGATAAGTTACATTTTCACTCTTCAAGTCCATACTGTGTTTTCAGTTCGTCTGACAACTCGCTGCCCTGCAGGATGTCTTTTGCTTTGGATATCAGTTGATCGACATTATATCTCTTGAAATAACCTATGTGTGTTTCGCTTGAAGTAATATATGAATAAGTATAGAAGCAGTCTGTCCGTTCACTGTAGCCCAGGCAGCTTTCTACATATCCTGTTTCTATCCAACTGGAGGTATCAACTATACTGGTCAGTTCATCGGTTTGTATGAGCATAGTCGCGTTATCATCCAGCATGTGGAATCTTGCCGAGCCGGAGCCTCCATACATATAAGTTATATCAGTCTGTCCCAGAAAGCTGCCGTCCTCTTTGCTATAACGATAAATGGCGCCGTCAGAATATACTGCCAGTATCAGCTCATTACCATTTTTGTCTATAACGAAGCTTATGCCGGTGACGGATCTGCCGGTTCCTTTTATTGTATATTGGACCTTTCCGTCTGGGTTGATGACAGCAATGTTGCTGGAGTCGGTTATGCAGTAACTCTCGCCGTCTTGACTTTTGGCAACAAGGGAGGTGATAGTCCAACCGGTAGGAGTCTCTACTTCAGTGAAGTCTTTACTTTTCGTATTAACGAGATATTCCACTTCGCCCGGATAGTATATAGTTTCATTTTCCTCAAACGGAAAAATGCTTGCGGCAGTTGGATATCCGTTTTCTTCCGGAGTTTCAAGCTCTCTGGTTTTTCCGGTAGCTATATCATATATATTTATTATTGTTTTATTATCTTTATTAGTTAAGTAGGTAAACTTTCCGTTCTCCATTTTTTCAGAATATATATTGCCAAATGTCTCAACTTCAGATACTTCACCACTCTTGACATTTATACATTTAAGTGTATTTGTATCGGTGCCGTAATGTATAAAGTACTGGTTATCACCTATATTTTCCAGAAGAGAGTAACGGTATTTTGTATCCTCCAGTTCAGTCTGGTGCAGCTTATAATCATTTTCTATATCATAAATGAGAAGGAGGGCGTTGCCTGCCTCTCCGGATGAGCCGGAATCGGCACTGTCCGTGATTACAGCTATATCCTTATCGCTTACGAGACTCTGGTTGTAAGAGGTCGGAAGAACCACATCACTGTTTAATTCCTTCCAGTTTTCGTCATATACCTCGATACCGTAATATAGAATCTGTCTGGAAAAAAACTTCTTTACATATACACCATTATTAACACTGGCGATATCTATATCGTCGCAGAAATAATTGACACCATTTATGCTTCTGGAACCGGAGTTGGGAGAGGGCGAACCAAGAACACCGTTCTCGGTTATATATATCGGCCAGCCATCGCCGTCTCTGTCGCTGCTGTCTATGATAGGGCTGTTAAGGTCGTAGGTGTATTTTTCCTCTCCGCTCTTAAGGTCATATATAGATGCCCTGTTTCCACAGAAGTATGAGATGGAGTCTGTTTCAGGAAGATATAGAAAATCGTTCTTTATTATTACATCTGTAGTTTCAAATTCTGCTGACCACTCTTCCTTCAGATCTGCGGCATTAAGACATTTAACTATAGTAGTTTCCGGTTCGTAGATGGTGGTGGTATTAAAGGACGAGCTTCCTTCCTGAAAGATGTCGCTTTCAGCCAGCATTAAATGTTCATTATCGGTAAATGATACAGTTCTGCAGTAGTAATTCTCCAGATTAAGTTCAATATACTCTTTGGTTTTTGTGTCATATACTCTTAAGAATCTGACGTCGTCAAGGGTGCTGTACAGGATTGCAATTCTGCTTGCATCAGGAGAAATATATGCTGACATGATAGACATATCTGAGTCGGATTCTATTACTTTGATGGAATCTGCTTTTTTTCCGTTTTCGAGACTGATCTTGATAAACTCCCCATCACTGTTTTCAATATAAACACATCCATCGTTTGTCAGGAGCATATCATAACCTGACAGGATTTCGTTGTTGTCATAGTAGTTCCATATAGTTGAACCATCTGTCAGATCTATCAGCTTCAGATTATTCGTAGTACATGTTAGAAGTCTGGTATCATCGATATATTTGAAGCTGCATAAGGTAGAACCCTTGATAGGCTCCTCATATATTTTTTCGTGTGTTTCAGTGTTCCATACTACAAGATTATCATTTGTGTCACTTGCGGTAAGAGTAGTATGGTCTGGAGAAATGGCAAAATCCGACACCTCTGTCGGCATATTGTAGGACCACTCAGTTTCAATATTTGAGCCACGTTGCGACTGGTAGGCAAGCGTGGCGTTGGTGAGAGCCTTCACAGCTTCAGGGGTTATGGGTCGGTCGTCTTTGGCATTTTTCGGAAGTGCGGCAAGAGCCAGTTGAATAGCGGTTATTCGGTCTTCGTCATCCAGATATTTCTGTGATTCATTTGCCAGATAACGGGACTGGTTTTTAAGAGATTCCATATAGGTTTTGCGAAGCAGATGCCTGCTGTACATCATATATGCGCTGAACATAAGAAGTGCCAGCAGAATACCGGAGAAACCAAGAACCAGTCTTCGCAGCTTATATTGTCTGCGTCTGTTCATCAGTTCATCATAAGAACACCCGATCAGAGCGCTTGCGAGGCGTGGAAGCTCGGTTTTATTGGCTTTATTGAGAGACATTCTATAGTCACCGGACAGTGGTTCGACGTTGGTTCTGAAGATACGGGGCTGACCGTTTTGATCGTAGTAATATCTGTCCTCATATAAAAGCTCTGGCGGGATGACATCCTGTGGCTCGCCATCTACCAGAACGGTAAGTATCTTGTCCTTCGTGTGAGTCCGGAGGAAGTATTCGATCTCTCTCGTAACCCAGATGGACTGCTTTGTTCTGGTGGAACAGATTACGATAAGATATTCTGATTGCTCCAGAGCATTTGCTATAGTATCACTGAGATTGCTTGTGATAGGAAGCTCATCCTTATCACGGAAGATCCTTTCGATGCGTTTCATTCCTGTCTTCTTCTGGATACTTCCGGGAATATGAAAATGTTCCAGTCCCCGTTGAATAGCCTCCGCCACCTTTGTATCCTCAGGAGCGTGCTTATATGATATAAATGCATTATAATGATCTATCATTATACTAACCTCGCTTAATAATCTGATTCCTGCTTTTGACACATATATCATTGTATGTGATAAATTTTAAGTTGTAAAGCGTGGGCTGTGGCAAGATTTAAGATGCGTATGATTCGGAAGTTTAGACAAGCGAAGGTGTTAGTTGATCAGAAAACGGTGTGCCAGTCGTTGAGAGGCTGAAAACAATAAGAAGGCAGAGGCCGGCTAATCAGAAAACAGTGTACCAGATGTTGAGGTTTCTGGAACTGAGCTATCAGGTTAAGCGGAGCGACTTTTGAATCTATGCTATCAGGTTAAGCAAAGAGGCATTTGTTCAAGTTATTTATGAAACGTTGCACCGGAACGTGTCATCAGGAAAAAGTGATTGGAACGAATAGTGCAGTAATGTTATAATGCACATTAATGTATAATAATGTATAAGAATCAATGTACTAATGCTGCCATTCGCAATAACTGCATAGTGCCGTCGTTTTAAATATGACAATTATCTCGTAAATAAAATATGACGATTATCCTGTAAATAATGAAAGGATTGGATATTGCTGCTTAAAGGTATTAACAAATTTATACATGGAAAGAGAAGAAGGCTGAGCAGAATGCTTGTACTTAGCCTTGTTTTTGTGTGCATTTTTGGTGGAATGCCGGTAGCTGATGTAAATGCTGTCGTACTTCATGATGAAAGAAAGGATTATGAGGACGAGCAGGAGATATCGGAAGCGTATAGAAATACAGCCAATCAGCTTGTGGAAGAGATACAGAAGGTCAATGATGAGATGGCGGATCAGACAAAGCTGATAGAGGCGGCGCAGAAGGAAGTGGAATCGGTTGATGCAGAGATAGCTGAAGAAGAGGCGAATATCGAAGATGTTGAGGCTGAGATTGAGAAAAAAAGAGCGGAGCTGTCTTTGTTTCTTAGTATAATGTATGAATCTTCGGTAAATGATGACAGTATTTCTGTCATGCTGGAATCAACGGATATGCTTTCGTATCTGAACAGAGAGGAATATGTAGGTAAAGTAACAAAATATGTTAATAAGGGCATTTCGGATCTGGAAGCAATAGAAAATGAAAGGTATGACAGACTGGAAGAGCTAAAGCTGATGCAGGAGGACAGGGAGGACAAGGTTGCGATTCTCGAAGCCGAGCGTGAAGAGATGGGAGTTCTGGTTGAGGAACTTGGTACTATTATGAAAGAGGCTGAGAAAAAAGCTGACGATGCTGAGGAACTGGCGGAGGCTCTGAGACAGAAGGTTCTGGAGCTTGAGGCTCAGGAAAGAGCGCTGCTGGAAAGAAGAACCTACAGTGGTGAAAACAGCAGCTCTATTAACAACATAATATATGATGGGGACGGAACAGATTACTACTATGTAAGCGCCTATCCATATACAGATCAGGAACTGGATATGCTTGCTGCCATTATCCAGTGCGAAGCCGGAAGTGTAAGCTATCCGGGTATGATTGCGGTAGGAAGTGTTGTAATGAACAGAGTGGAGAGTCCGAACTCCGCTTACAGCAGCCATGGGTTACATCCAGCTTGCCGAGAAGGATGAAGGCATCACAGAGGAAAAGGCAGCTAATCTCAAAAGGGCATATGATAAGACTTATCATGAACCTGTATTCAAATGCTAAGAAATATACTAAGAGTAAGATATTAGTAAGTCTTAAGAAAAATGATAAAGAAATAGTATTATCTGTTGCAAATGACGTCGAGGACATTTCCGTGATTGATGAAAGAAGAATATTCGAGCCCTTCCACAGAGAATATGTGGGAGAGCAGGGTGGAAACGGACTCGGACTCTATATAACAAAACGCATAGTAGAAAATTATGGAGGAACGATTACAGCTCATAAGCAGGATGATATGTTTTCTATAAGTATAGTGATAAGGCAATAAAGCAAAAAGTATGTACGAGAGGCTTTTATACAAATTATAAAAACTAATGCGTTGTTGTTGGAGTAACTGTAAGTTTAAGTCCTAACTGTTGAAGAATCTTGAGGAGTGTGTCAAGCCTTGGAGTAGTCTTGCTAGATTCAATTCTGGCTACAGATGATTGAGGTATATTGCAAAGCTCAGCAAGATCACGCTGGCTAAGTCCCAAAGAAGAACGTTGATTAATTATAGCAGATATTATTGCTGCCTCAGACTCTGCTTCGTCAAGAAGCTGCTTGCCTAATTCATTATCTGATTTTACATGTTCTTTATACTCATTCCAGTTCATTACTAATTCCCTTTCTTTTGTTGTAAATAATCAATCATTTCTGCTACTGCCTTATCAATTTCGCGACGAGGTGTCTTTTGAGATTTCTTTCGGAAGTGATGGAGTAAAACGTAAGTGTTATTGGTATAAAAGAAATAGAATACTCTGTTATTTCCTGGCCTCAACTCCCATATATCTCCCTCTATATGTTTTGTGATTTCTTTAGGTAGGTTAGTTCCGTTTTCTTGTAGGAGTTCTATATATCTGGCTAGTTGTTTATATTGTATTCGTGCATCTTTATTGGTCATAGATTGTTCCAACAGAGTGTCGAGAAAGTTTCTAATATCAGAAATCCCGCGATCATCTTCGTAAAAATCGATGTTGTACATTGCTTGCTCCTCTCAAGAATCTAAATACATGATAGCATAAATGCTATCAAACTACAAGTGATATTAAACATAAAACAAGCTGACCTTGGTGCCTGATTCCAATATTTGAAAAGCTTTATATGTTATATTAAAACAGAATCCGGAATCATATATTTTAATATATCCGTTTTTGTTGCGCATTTGTTATACGGTATTAGTTATAATTCTTCATAAGACTCATAGTATGAGAAGGGAAATTAAAACAGAATAAAAACAGAACAAAAAAAAACAAACCTCCAATAGCAGATGGTCTGCTGCCGGAGGTTTTGTTTATTATTAGTTAAATGTTATGGAATGATTACTCTGATAACTCATATGTGGTATATTCGATATCTTCGTTATTGTTTTCCCATGTAATAGTCTTATCACTATAGGTAAGTGTTCCGCTTCCGTTCTTATATACTCTGTAAGAGCTTGAAGAACCGTCTGTCTTGAAGTCTTCATGTGTCTTTACACAGTCAGTATATGTAAGCTTACCGTCTGCATCGAATGAACCTGTAAAGGTGTATTTATCTATATTTCCGTTATCGTCAGGATAATCTACGGTGATCTCATAGAAATCATTTATAGATGTCTCTACCGTGACTGCGGCTCTGTGAAGAGTTGGTTCTATGTAGGTTCCTGAATAATCAACTTCAGTAGTAGTTGTTTTTTCCTGTTTAATAAAGGTATTGCCGGTTGCGGTATTTTCTTTCTTGTCATCCCAGGTCAGGTTGTTTCCGGAAATCTTGATAGTTCCTGTTCCGTTAGTGTATGCAGTCTTTGTGGTTGAACCACCATTTGCATCATAATTAATGGTTGTTTTTGTACAATCGGTATAGTTGATAATACCTGTATAGTCCATCATACCTGTAAAGGTCCACTCTGAGCTTACATAAGCGCTTGTAGGCCACTTGATGGTGAAGGAATAATAAGTATCATATACATTTTTAACTGTAACGCTTGCTCTTCCGGCAAAGCTGTCAACATAAACACCTGAGTAATCCGTGAATACAGCATCAGCTATCCACTTTCCATCTTTATCAAGATAGTATCCATCTACCCATTTGTTTACTTCTGCGTAGCCTGAACCGTTAAAGTAGTAATATGAGCCATCAATCTTCAGCCAGCAATTAGTTGGATAGTATCCGGTCTTATCCTCATACCATTTTCCTGTTTGGTTTGTCTTCCAGGCGCCGCCGGTATAGGTTTTGCTACGGGCACCGCTGCTTTCTGTCCAGTAACCGTCGCGATATTCGCCGGCTGCCATATAACCTGTAGAGTCAAAATAATAGTAAGAACTATCAATCTCAACCCATTGGCTCTTTGGATAACCGCCACCTGAATAGCTGTACCACCAGCCGGTTGAGTCCTGTACCCAGCTTCCGGAAGCTGCAAAGGCTGTAGCAGATGTTGCAAGGCACATTGTTGAAATCATAGCAGTTGTTAATAATTTACTGAAAAAACCACGTCTCATTTCATGTCCTCCTTTAATTATTTTTCAGAAACAATCTTCTGACCTACCATTTTTAATTATATTATAAGTGACAATAGGTGTCAAAAAATAAGTGATATAAAACAGTTACGGATTATCATGTTTAATTCTTTGATATTTCTTTAATGATAAACTGCTCGAATTCTTCAGGTGGTACAGGTTTTGAGAAGTAGTAGCCCTGAATGATCTCACAGCCCCGTTCCTTTAAGAGCTTAAGCTGGGTTTCGGTTTCCACGCCTTCCGCAATAACAGGAACCTGCAGGAATCTGGCTATTTCCAGTACCATTTCCACCAGCTTCATGCTTTTCTCATCCTTCTGCATATTGCGGATGAATTTCATGTCCATCTTGAGGGCATCGATAGGGATGGAGGTGAGCATATTCAGAGATGAATATCCGGAACCGAAGTCATCCATTTCTATCTTGAAGCCGGCATCCCGAAGCTTGTCAACTATCTCGATCAACTGGTCAGAATTTTCAGAATAGGCTGATTCAGTTATTTCCAATAACAGCTCTTTGGAAGTCAGGCTGTTCTCTTCAAGCATTTTGAGGAAGTTGTTCTGAAGCTCTGGCTGATATATCTCCATACGTGATACATTTACAGATACAGGAACTGTGAAGCCGTACTTTTCCTTCCATTTGTTTATCTGTCTTGCGGCCTCCTTCCATACATACTCATCAAGCTTCTGTATCAGACCATTACTTTCAAAGAGGGGGATAAAGTCGCCCGGACTGATCATTCCAAGCTCGGGATGTTTCCAGCGGATAAGCGCCTCGGCGCTCTGCAGTCTCGGCTGGTCACTCTGTATATAGTATTTGGGCTGATAATAAACTATGAGGTTCTTTGACGATATAGCATCATCTATGTCATTGATAAGCCTTTCGTTATATTTGGCTCTCTCATAAAGCTCTTTGTTATAATATTCTATCTGTCTGCTGTAATCGCCTCTTATCTGATCACAGGCAATCTTTGCACGATCCAGCCAGTTCTCAACCATTTCATTCTTGTCAATATCCTTGTAAACACCCATACGAAGCTTGATGTTGGAGGATTCAATGGTACTGGACAGACGTGCCTTAATACGTGACAGTATGTCCTCGTAGTCCGGAGAGCTGTTACAATAGATGTAGAAATTGTCTGCATCGGTTCTGCAGGCGATACCGGCGGTTTCCTCCAGAAGCTCGGTGAGTACCATGCCGATATGAATAAGAACCCTGTCACCCTGTTTACGGCCATAGAGTTCATTTACAAGATGAAAATGATCCACGTTGATTACTATTATCTCGGATGGTTGACCGGGGTAATACTTCTCCAATTGCTTTATATATTCTGTGAAGAAGTCTCTGGTATAAAGCCCTGTAAGTGTATCCCTCTCAGCACCATGTATAATGCTTTTATCTTCCTGAAGCTCGATGATCCTTTCACATCTCGCCAGAATTACCTCGGGCATATCGTAGGGCTTCGTAATAAAATCAGCGGCTCCCATCCTGATGGACTTAACCTCTGCGGATTTTTCGGAGGTCATCACGATTACAGGGATGGACTTTAAACTGTCATTATCCTTAATACTCCGGATTAATTCAAAGCCATCCATCACAGGCATTAACAGATCAACTAAGGCCAGGGAAAAGATATATTCTCCTGAGTCAAGAATATCCAGTGCTTCCCTGCCATTTTCGGCAGTATGAACTATATAGTCCGTTTCAAGAAGATTACTAAGTATCTCGCGGTTGATTGGCTCGTCTTCAACTATAAGTATGTGTCTTTTGAGTCCGCTTTTATTTCTGAAATTACGCATATATTTTTCCTTTCAGATTCATTCTTTTTATTGACACTTTTGTCATATCATATCAAATAATGAAGTGGTCTGTAAATATAATTCGGGAAGAAAACAACTGTAGTTTGGCTTGAAAATATTATAAGTATATAAACTTTGTTGCACATTTGTTGCGGATTGTATGATAAGATTACTTATATATAGCTGATGCAGTAACGGCAGAGGTTTATGAGAAAATGGAGGGCAAGCTTCCAAAGGGAGTTACCGAGGAGGTATTCGCAAAGCGTCTGCTGAATAGTGAAAGCTTTGCTAATGTTGTTAAACCGGTAGTAAACACCATTTACAATGTATCCGGAAGGGACGTAAGTAAGGAACCGGAAGGATACCGGAAGGGCGTGAACAGTCTGATGAAGCTTATAGAGAATAAGACTATTATTACATGTATAAGCGAAGATCAGAAATACCTTGACGAAAAAGCTTCCAACAAGGATAATCCTTTATATAAGCTGGATTCTATGTCACCTGACGTGAGAAAGATCAGAAGTGAATATATGAAGAGGCTTGAGGATGAGCCTGTTGTTGCACCGGCTGAAACATCGGCTAAAGTAAAGGGCAAGAAATCAGTTAAGGCATCTTCAAAATCCGGTAGCACTTCATACTTTAAGAATGGAAATACTAAGAATATTAAGAAAGAAAAGAACGAAAAGAATCAAAAGAAGAAATAGGGCCTGCTAAGGCATGAATACCATGAGAACTCTTCGGAGTTCTCATGAAAAAGAAAGGGTTTACTCTATATGAAGGAAACAGAATAATTCTTCTGTAAGTGAGCTGCAAAACGGTCACCTTAGGTGTTACAGGAACATTAATCCGGAACTGATGTCCCAAGCGGCATTTGGTGCACTTATGAGTAATCCTGATAACAGATATATCGCTCATAATATTGCTCTTATGGATGAGCTGGGTTACAAATCGGCTGTTCAGGCGACAAATCAGGCGGTTATAAAGGGAATCAATAATTATCTGAAAAGAGGCGGAAGTCTAAGAAGGATGGATGGTCAGTCGCTGGATAAGCTGCCTGACATGATGAGACTTCTGGATGATCCGAGAGTCAGAAGATATAAAATAAGCAGGAGATATGTATATGTTTCAGAACATAACTGATGTCGTCGTAAAGTATTTTAATATTGTACATGAGATACCGCTGCTATACTGTGTATTAGTGGCGGTATTAGTGCCGTTTGTGGTAATAGCAGTCGGGTACTTCATTAATCTTATCGGGGAGGCTCTGGCGCAGATAGTAGGTATGGCATTTGCTCCTGTTATTGCACAGGGGCTGGTAAACTATGTATTTTTCCCCGGAGTCATGATCCATGAGCTGGCGCATGCTTTTCTGGCGATAATAACCGGAGCCGAGATTACAGAGGTTGCGCTTTTTAAAGTAGAGGACGGTTCGCTGGGACATGTTAACTTCAAGAACCGTGGTAACGCGGTGGTTGTAGCCTTGCAGAATATCTTTATATCCTCAGCACCTATGTTCGTAGGAGCGGCGGTGGTTATAGGCTGCGGGCTTTGGCTCTCAGTTCTTCCGGCAGGCTATATATGGCTGAAGGTACTTATCTGGTATCTGATGATATCCATGTTCTTCCACATGACCATGAGCGGAGCTGATATCAAGGTATATGTAAGAGGTATTCCACTTTTCACAGTAATACTGTTCATTATCGCAGTACCACTTAGGTTTCTGAATGTGATTTAAATAAAGAAAAAGTTGAAGGTTGGCTTGCTTATAAAAAGCCAACCTTTTATAATTAAAGAAGATTTTGTTAAAAACTACGGGGAATCCAACCGGAATGATGTGGACAGAAATGGGCATTTATATTGCAATATTGCTATTAAATGGACAAAAATGACCATTTGTAATTAGCATCAGCTTACCAGAGATGGAATATTCATGTGAAAAATTAATAGCAAATGAAGCTATTGAATAAGTGCACACTCAGAGGAGGTGGTTGTGGTGGCAAGAACAGTATCAATCGGTACACAGGATTATGAACAAATAATAAAAAGCAATTCATTTTACGTTGATAAGACACTGTTTATTAAACAGTGGTGGAATAATAATGATGCAGTAACACTTATTACACGTCCTCGTCGTTTCGGCAAAACTATAACAATGAGTATGCTTAATTACTTTTTCTCTTTAAAATATGCAGGAAGAAGTGATCTTTTTGAAGGGCTTGATATATGGAGAGATGAGAAATTCAGAAAGCTTCAGGGAACATATCCGGTTATATTCATGACCTTTGCAGGTGTTAAGGGTAGGACTTATGAGGATGCAGTGGCAGGAATTAAAAAGCAGATTGTGAAGCTGTTTTCAGAATTTGCTTATCTTAATAAGTACGATGGATTTGACGATAATGAGAAGAAGGCTTTATCAAATATATCTGAAAAAATGAATGATGTGGATGCAGAGTATTCTCTGAATCTTCTTTCAACGCTGCTGGTAAAATATCATGGTAAGAAAGTTCTGATCTTTCTCGATGAGTACGATACACCATTGCAGGAGGCATATATTCAGGGGTACTGGGATGATATGACCGCATTTATCAGGACGATGTTTAACAATACCTTTAAGACAAATCCGGCGATGGAAAGATCAATCATGACTGGAATTACCAGAGTTAGTAAGGAGTCGATTATTTCTGATCTTAATAATCTTGAAGTTGTCACCACTACATCAGAAAAATATGAGGCTACTTTTGGCTTTACTGAGAGTGAAGTGTTCGCTGCGCTTGATGAGCAGGGGTATAATGATGAAGATAAACAAGGTGTAAAAAGGTGGTATGACGGTTTTACGTTTGGGAGATATAAAGATATATATAACCCTTGGTCTATCATTCATTTTCTGGACAAAGGCAAATATGACACCTATTGGGCAAATACAAGTGGCAATGGCCTTGTAGGACATCTCATAAGTAATGGAAGACCTGATATCAAGATGGAATTTGAGAAGCTTATTACAGGAGGTTACATAGATGCTTCTATTGATGAGCAGATAGTATTTAATCAGTTGGATGGAAACAAGGATGCTGTATGGAGTCTTCTACTGGCAGCAGGTTACCTTAAATGTGAAACAATTATACAGGAAAAACCGGAAGACACGGCAATATACCGACTTGTACTTACTAATTTTGAAGTTAAGAAAATGTTTGAGAAGATGGTAGCAGGCTGGTTTAAGCAGGATAATTCTTTTAATGAATTTGTAAAGGCTATGTTTTCGAGTGATTTACGTAGTATGAATCAATATATGAACAGGGTAGCGCTTAATACCTTCAGCTACTTTGATGCAGGGAAAAAGCCATCCGAGGAAAGTGAACCGGAGAAGTTCTATCACGGTTTTGTGCTGGGACTGCTGGTGGATAATGCGAAGAATTATGTATTAAAGTCCAATCGTGAGAGTGGCTACGGAAGATATGATGTGGTATTAGAACCGAAGGATAAAAAAGATGTTGCTGTCATAATAGAGTTTAAGGTATATGACAAGGAATATGATAACGAGAATGATTTAGAGGATACGGCAGCAAATGCCCTTAAGCAGATTGAAGAGAAAAAATATGCCACAGACCTTATTGCACAGGGGATACCGGAGGATAATATACTCAAATACGGTTTTGCATTTCAAGGAAAAAAGTGCCTGATACGTGGTGGGAGAGTATAGCATAGTTTACGCATAAGCACCGAATGAGCAAAATACGTGAAATGAATATTTATGCAAAAGTTGATATAAGAAGTCCTAAGGAAATCTGGACACCTATAGGCGTTTATACCTATAGGTGTCCTTTTATTATGACTATATAATAGGTCGTGGTCATTTTTTTGATGATGGATTCACATTATGAAGGGAAATGTGTAATGGCTGGAATGGCTGGAATTGTTGTGATTTGTTGCTCTTTTGTTATTCCTGTAATGCTACAATAATACCAACAATGGAGAAAAATATAGACTACATGTAATGAAATCTAGTTTGTAGATTATTATAAAACTATATTTTTCTATCAAATTATTAACGGGAGATAATAATATGCGTAAAATTTATGTATTTGAAGGGAGCGGTGGTTATGGATAAAATTCTTGAAGTTGTAAGGGAACTTATAGTAAATAATATACTAACCAGGTTCAATCTTGCTGACAAGGTGGTTATTTCTGACAGGACTCTTCTGGTCTGTATGGCTGTAATTGCATTGCTTGTTCTGATGATCATCATTAAAAAGCTGATCAGTCTTGGAAGAAATATTCTTATCTGTATTCTTATGGTAGCATTTATGGTTATAATGGTTCCGAAGATCAATACCTTCCTGCTAAATAAGATTGGAAAGTATGGAATCATACAGCAAAAGCTTACTGAGATCGTTGATGGGGATATAGAAACCAAGGTAAAGCGGGAATATAAGATTGCAACCGGTCAAGAGCTTGAGGATGAGGCACTTCTGGAGCAGATAAAGGCTGAACAGTTTTACGTTCATCCGAACCTGAGCGATGAGCTTAATATATTTATCTACAGTGGATATCCTGAGGGAATAGTAAATACTGTTCTGTTAAATATATCAGATCCGGGAGTGGCAACTATAGAAGCTGCATCCTTTGCAGAGTTTGTGTCGAAGTTCTTTATACTGAAGATATCTTCGGTGCTTTCGTTTCTGATCGGATTTTCTATAGCAGGCAAATTGTTAGTATAAAAATACTACTAATATTTTATACCAAAGGCACATAAGCCAAAGGTAGAGAAGTCAAAAGAAAAGAAACAGGAAATCCGTCATAATAAGTGATGACCAATCGGGGATATGAATACATGTCCCCGATTTTTGTTTGTCTTATGCTTTACAATTCTGCCGGTATGATGGATAATAATATTTTAGCGCACCTTTATCACGAATAAAAAAGGGGATGTATGTAAATGAATGATAAAAGGACTGAGAAGACTCTTACTGCTTTAAGAATAAATATACTTGGGGCGGGTGCTTCATTGCTTTTATTTTTTATCATATCAGTATTCATATTTGGAATATGTCTTATAGTATTTCTGGTCAGACGTGGAACGGAGGAAACCTTTACGGGGTTCTGGGCATTGCTGGTTCTGATGGTATTTATCGAGACGGTTATCTTCTGGGCAGGCATCATTATGGTTTATATGACATCGGTGCAGCTTGGGGTGAAGATGCGGATACTGGGGCTTCTGGCGGGCTGGATTCCTGTAGTTCATCTGATAGTGCTGTCCATGATCATAAGCATTACGATGAAAGAGGCGCGATTTGAAAAGGCTAAAATGAAGCTGGATAAGGAAAGGGCTTCCATGCAGATATGTAAAACCAGATATCCTATTCTGATGGTGCATGGAGTTTTCTTCAGGGATTATAAATATATGAACTACTGGGGAAGGATTCCTGCAGAGCTGGAGAAGAATGGTGCTACCATCTACTATGGCAATCATCAGTCGGCGGCATCGGTTGAAAACAGTGCCGGCGAGCTTGCCATGAGGATAAAGCAGATCGTAGAGGAAACAGGCTGTGAGAAGGTAAATATTATCGCACATTCCAAGGGCGGTCTGGATAGTAAGACAGCGGTGGCGTGCTTTGGAATATCGCCATACGTTGCTTCACTTACTACTGTGAACACTCCGCACCGGGGCTGTGAATTTGCAGAGTACCTTTTGGGGAAAGCTCCGGCGGCACTGAGGGATAAAGTGGCTGCGGCATATAATGCAGCGCTGCACAGACTGGGCGATGAGGATCCCAGCTTTCTGGCTGCCGTTACAGACCTTACAGCTACGAGATGCAGGGAAATATGGGACAGAACAGCGGGCTTTGATTTTGGAGCTTCAGGAATATATACCCAGAGTATAGGTTCCTGTATGAAGAAGGCTGCTAGTGGTGCATTTCCCCTTAATATGAGCTACCATCTGGTGAAGCATTTTGATGGACCAAATGATGGACTTGTTGGCGAACCATCCTTCCATTGGGGTCAGGACTATACCTATCTTGAAAATAAGAAGAACAGGGGTATATCCCATGGCGACATGATAGACCTGAATCGTGAGAATATAGATGGCTTTGACGTAAGAGAGTTCTATGTGCAACTGGTTTATGGTCTGAAAAAGAGAGGGTTGTAGATGATAGAAAAGCTGAAACAAAACAGGTTTCTCTTTGAGGAACTGGTAAAGCGTGATTTCAAGAAGAAGTACAAGAGAACAGCGCTTGGAATGATGTGGAGCATGCTTAGTCCCATGCTCAATCTTCTTGTAATGGCGCTTGTTTTTACGCGCTTTTTTGGTAAAGATACGCCGCACTATATCATTTATCTTTTCAGTGGAAATATCGTGTTGTCGTACTATCGTGAATCCACCAAGAGCGGCATGGTGGCACTTACCAATAATGCCGGTATTTTTTCCAAGATAAATGTACCCAAGTACCTGTTTCTCTTTTCAAAAAATGTCGCATCCCTCATCAATTTTGGGCTGACGATCATAGTGTATATGATATTTGTAATCTGTGACGGGATAAAGCTTCATCCGAGATTCTTTATACTGATAATTCCTATAGTGTGCCTTACTGTTATGTGTATAGGTATAGGGATGATACTTTCCAGTCTGTTTATATTTTTTAAGGACACGGAGTATCTCTATGATATATTTTTGACGCTGCTTACCTATGTGTCGGCGGTGTTCTACAAAGTAGATATATTTCCGGAGAATACGAGAAGACTGTTTCTGCTTAATCCGGTTTATGTATATATTCGATATTTCAGATCAGTTGTTATAGATGGGGTCATTCCGAGTCTGGAGTATCATGGACTGTGCTTTCTATATGCTGCACTGTTTCTAGGTATAGGGTGCTGGTTCTATATTCACTACAATAAGAAATTTATTTACTACGTGTGAAAAATGAGTTCATGCATGACAGTATATAATCGACTACCCAAAAGGAAAGTCGAGCGAAGCGAGACCTTACTTTTGGGTAGTCGATTATATACTGGCATATATGAGGCGAAGCCTCATCATCGTCAATCAGGAGCTCTCGCCAGAGAGCGGGATTGACGATTGCATGAACTCGAAAACTGAAGGGAAAGTCGAGCGAAGCGAGACCTTACTTTTGGGTAGTCGATTATATACTGGCATATATGAGGCGAAGCCTCATCATCGTCAATCAGGAGCTCTCGCCAGAGAGCGGGATTGACGATTGCATGAACTCAAAAACTGAAGGGGAAGTCGAGCGAAGCCTCATCATCGTCAATCAGGAGCTCTCGCCAGAGAGCGGGATTGACGATTGCATGAACTCAAAAACTGAAGGGAAAAAATATGAGTGTTATCGAACTGAATGATGTATCTATCTGCTACATCAAGGGTGATATAAAAAATATCGGCCTTAAGGACTTTGTGGTCAACAAGATTACAGGCCGTCACGAAGTAGAAAAGTTCTGGGCTGACCGACATATAACCTTCAGTCTGGAGAAGGGCGATATGCTTGGAATCGTTGGAACTAACGGTGCCGGCAAATCAACACTTCTGAAGGCGGTTACAGGAATCATGGATCCTATTGAAGGAACTGTTAAGACTACAGGTAAGATAGCCGCCCTGCTGGAGCTGGCATCCGGTTTTGATGGGGAGCTAACAGTACGTGAAAACACATTTCTCAGAGGAGCGCTTCTGGGATATACCAGACCTTTTATAGAGCAGAAATATGATGAAATCATAGAGTTTGCTGAGCTGGAGGATTTTCAGGATTACAGATTCAGAGAGCTTTCCAGTGGAATGAAGAGCAGGCTGGGCTTCTCCATAGCATGTCTCGTCAATCCGGATATCATCATACTGGATGAGGTGCTGAGCGTGGGAGATGGTGCATTTAGGGAAAAAAGCTCTGAAAGAATGAAGGAGATATTAAATGCCGGTGTTACAGGGATACTTGTCTCACATTCACAGTCTCAGATAAGGGAACTGTGTAACAAGGTGCTCTGGCTGGATAAAGGTCAGCAGAAAATGTTTGGCGGAGTAGAAGAAGTGTCAGACGCATACGAGGAATTTCTGAAAAAGCAGAAAAAGAAGAAGTAGGCAAATCCTCAATGATAATGGTTGAAAAAATAAACTAAAATAGAAAAGCCGGAAAAGCTTGCTGTTGATTGAGACAATAAGCAGGTCAAAGAAGGAAAAAGCAAGTAAAATATACATCATAGAGATGCGAGGAGGATATAAGATGATTTACAACAATGTACTAGAAGCCATAGGACATACTCCTATGTTCAGACTTAACCGAATGGTTGAGAAAGGTAGTGCAGAAGTGCTTGTAAAATTTGAGGGAGTTAATATAGGTGGTTCTATCAAGACCAGAACCGCTTACAAGATGATACAGGCAGCGGAGAAGGAAGGACTTATCAATAAGGACACCATAATAGTAGAGCCGACCAGCGGAAATCAGGGTATAGGACTTGCTCTGGTTGGAGCAGTAAGAGGCTATAGAACTATTATCATTATGCCGGATTCTGTGAGTGAAGAGAGACGTAAGATAGTCAGACATTACGGAGCAGAGGTAAAGCTCATACATGATGCCGGAGATATAGGAGCGTGTATAGATGAGTGTCTTCAGATGGCACTTCGTATGCAGGAAAAGGATCCAAATGTATTTGTTCCACAGCAGTTTGCAAACCCAAACAATATCAAGGCTCATAAGAATCATACAGCTCTGGAAATCATGGAACAGGTGGCAGGTCCTATTGATGGCTTCTGTTCAGGAATCGGAACCGGAGGAACAATTACAGGAATAGGCGAAGTCCTTAAAGCACAGTATCCTAATATTGAGATATGGGCAGTAGAACCTGAAAATGCAGCTATCCTTGCAGGTGGAACCATAGGAACACATCTTCAGATGGGAATAGGTGATGGAATCATACCGGATATTCTCAATCAGGATATATATGATGAAATATATGTAGTATCAGATGGAGAAGCGCTGGAAACAGCTAAGAGACTTGCCAGAGAGGAAGGACTTATGTGCGGTATATCCAGTGGAACAAATGTAGCCGCTGCACTTAAGCTTGCCAAGAAGCTGGGAGAGGGCAAGACTGTTGTTACAGTTCTTCCTGATACAGCGGAGAGATATTTCTCTACACCACTCTTTCAGGAGTGATCACCACTTGAGAGAATGAAATTGGAAGAACCGGACAAAAAGATAGTGCTAGATACATCAGCCGGAAAAAATGATAGAAGAGCCGGACAAAAAAACGTTGGATACAGCAGTAGGAAAAATGATAGAAGAGCCGGAAAGAACTAGGGAAGAGCCGGACGAAAAAAACGTTGGATACAGCAGCAGGAAAACAATTACGGATGCGACAGTCAAAAAGCTCGAACTGGAATATATCATCATTTCCGGTGAGCAGATATTGATGGGTTAAATAATGAGTGATATTTGAACTGGGAGGTTTATGAGTAGAACTAGAAGACATAGAAAAAGTAGTCATGCAAATGGCGATGATATAAATAATACTAATAACAGCATTGACAAGGATATTAGTAATAGTAACAGTAATAATAGTAGTAATAAAAGCAATGCCGGAAATGGCAGGAATAGTAATAGTGGTAATAGAAGCGCCAGAACAAGTGGCATAGCTGAAATATCGGAAAAATATGGTGTTCCAAAGGCTATGATCAGAAAGCATTTTCCGAAGGGTATCAGCAGGAGCGTCCGACTGAGAAGCGGTCATTATACTCATATAAGTGTATGGACGGATTCCATGATAGAGAGAGGACTAAAGCACCCTGTCATAGCGGCGTATATTCGGGATATGGAGGACAGGAAGCGCGAGGAAGAGCTGATAAATGAAATCCAGTCTGCGATGAACTCCTACTCTCCTGATTATTATATCGATAAGGCAAGAGAAAAGAAGCGTTCCTTTATACTTCACGTAGGTCCTACCAATAGCGGAAAGACTTATGATGCAATAGAGGACATGAAGAAATACACTCCGGGAACCTATCTCGGTCCGCTCAGACTACTTGCACTTGAAATGTATGACAAGATAAATGCCGCCGGTATCCCCTGCAGTATGATAACAGGTGAAGAATCACTGCTCACGCCTGGTGCAGAGGTGGTAGCATCTACTATTGAGCTTTGCGACACAAGAACGCATTTTAAAACTGCTGTTATAGATGAGGCACAGCTAATAGCTGATCCTTATCGTGGAGCTTCGTGGCTCAAGGCAATATGTCTCGTGGATGCGGATGTGATTCATATCTGCATGGCTCCGGAAGCGCTAAGCTATATAGAAAAGCTGATACAGAGCTTTGGTTCGGAATACTCCGTGCAGAGGCATGAAAGACTTGCGCCGCTTACCTATAAGGGACAGTGCAACGGTTATGAGGATCTTAGTCCGGGAGATGCGCTTATATGCTTCTCAAGGAAAAGCGTTTTATCTACTGCGGCGCTGCTGGAGAAAAATGGATTTAAAGCCAGCGTTATATATGGCGCTCTGCCTCCCGAAGCAAGAAGAAATGAAGTAAGAAAATATACCAGTGGAGAGACCAATATCGTCGTTGCAACTGATGCAATCGGAATGGGTATCTCTCTTCCAATCAAGAGAATCATATTTGCAGAAACGGAGAAGTTTGACGGAAGAACCTTCCGTAATCTGACAACGGCTGAGATAAAGCAGATTGGTGGACGGGCAGGAAGATATGGTCTGAATGAATATGGAGAGGTGCTTACGCTGGGAGACAGCCCTGTGGTGGAAACAAGATTTAACGGCAGGGTTAGAGATGTTAAGGCGGCATGTATAGCATTTCCAAGAGAGCTTCTGGAGGAAGAATATCCGCTTAGACTCATCCTTAAGGCGTGGCAGAAGATGCCGAGAAGGCAGGACTATGTACGGGAAAATATGCACGATGCAGAGCTGCTTCTTAAGGCACTTGAGAAAATGGCTGTGAGAAAGGGCGGAGTTGGACTGGAGTATCTTGATAAGAATAAGAGCCTTGTTTATGATCTGATCAGTTGTCCTGTAGATGTGAAGTCGGATGAGCTGGTGGAGTATTTTGTCAAATGTTCAGATGCCATACTTCGTGGTAAGGAGGTGCCGCTTCCGGGATTTGGAACACTGACACTTGCTGACTGTGAGCTGGAGTACAGAGCCTATGATCTGAGACATCAGCTTCTCAGAAGAATAGGGGAAAGTGATGAGTATGGCTATGAAAGACAGCGGATATGTGAACGTATCAGCGAGCTGATGAAGGAGGATAAGGGGCAGTATATCAGGCGCTGTAAGTATTGTGGTGCAGAGCTGCCGATAGGAAGTATATTTAACTATTGTGAGGACTGCTATTATCAGGAATATGGTATATGATAAGGAAGTATCCGGATATAATCTGCGGATGGGTAATGAGGGAAACAACCTATGTTAATAAGATTGGATAAGCTCCTTGCGGATTCGGGCTTTGGAACCAGAAATGAAGTAAAGAAGCTGCTAAAGGATGGTGCAGTTACTGTTGATGGCTCTCTGGTACGGGACGGCAGCATGAAGGTCGATAAAGAAGCTTCTGCGGTTACATGCCGTGGGGAGAATGTGACATTTAACGAATATGAATACTATCTGCTTTATAAACCTGCCGGACTCATAAGTGCATCGAGGGATAACAGAGAAAAAACTGTTGTGGAGCTTATAAAGTCCAGAAAAAGAAGAGACCTGTTTCCTGTAGGACGACTGGACAGGGATACGGAGGGGCTTCTGCTAATTACCAATGACGGGCAGTTATCGCATAGGCTGCTGTCACCGGGAAAGCATGTAGATAAGGTATATCTCGCACTGGTTTCAGGAATAATACCGGAAAATGCAGTAGAGCTTTTTTCTAATGGAATTGATATAGGTGATGATGCTCTGACCAGATCTGCAGAGCTCAGGGTGTTCGGCTCTCCTGAAGAAACCGGGGATGAGAGAATCATAGAAAAAGCCGGCGAGCTGACGTTATTATCTAAGGAGACAGATTCTTTTTCTGATATTCCGGATTATCAGTCAGAAGAAGATTCCCAGTCGGGAGAGGACTCAAAGCCGGAAGAAGATTATTGTTCAGAAGAAGATTCCCAGTTGGGAGAGGACTCAAAGCCGGAAGAAGATTATTGTTCAGAAGTAGATTCCAAGTCGGGTGAAGATTGTCAATCTGAAGGCGATTATCGGTCGGGAACTGCTGCCCAGCCGGAAGCTGATTCCCGGAAAAAAAGAGAACAAATTACTGCTGTGAGAATAACTCTTACTGAAGGGAGATACCACGAGATTAAAAGGATGTTCGAGGCAGTCGGATGTCAGGTGGAATATCTGAAACGAATCTCCATGGGAAGTCTCACGCTGGCGAAGGATATGAAACCGGGCGACTATAGAGAGATGAAGAGAGAAGCGGTATATGACATATTTGGATAAAATATGATAAGCTTCCGGATTTTCATTTCTTCTGATAAAATATGCGACCAAAGCTTTCATATATGCTATAATAGCTAACGATTGCAAAGCAATCTCATGTCTGATGATATGAGAATATGTTATCCCACATTTGAGGATTTGCTAATATGCAATTTCTCATATTAATTAAAAAGGTTTGCATGAAAGATTAGTAAAGTATAACGAATATGATAAAATGACCCGTGGCGCTGTGCCTCATAAGTCGGCAAATGTTTTCCGGCTGGGGAAAGATGATTTACGGGCTTACAATAATACTTGGCGAGGAAAGAGTATGCTATCTGTATTGGAACTATTTGGAGGAGTTGGGCTGTTCCTTTTTGGTATGAGCCTGATGGGATCATCCCTTGAAAAGCTGGCGGGATCGGGACTTGAGAAGATTCTTGAGACACTGACAACCAGTAAAAAGAAAGGCGTTGGTGCCATAAAGGGCTGGGCGCTTGGAGTTGGCGTAACCGGTATCATTCAGAGTTCAGCGGCTACTACCATTATGCTGATTGGATTTGTAAATGCCGGAATTATGAAGCTGGTGCAGGCTATTCCTGTTGTATATGGTGCAAATGTGGGAAGTACAGTAACCGCACAGATACTCAGGCTTGGTGATCTTAGTTCAGACAATATCGTTCTCCAGCTTCTGAAACCTTCATCCTTTGCTCCTATGCTTGTAGCTGCCGGAGTTATAATGCAGTTCGCAGCCAAGAAGATGAACGGTAAAAATATTGCCGGAATCATGATCGGTCTGGGAACCTTATTCTATGGTATGACCATGATGGAGGAAGTATTTGCTCCGCTTAAAGAGTCTGAAAAGTTCAGACAGTTCTTCACATCCTTTGAGAATCCATTTGTCGGAATACTTACAGGTCTTGTTATAACCGCCATTATCCAGAGCTCCAGTGCTTCTGTTGGAATACTTCAGGCGCTTTCCGCAACGGGAAGTGTAACCTATGCAACCGCGGTTCCCATTATCATCGGACAGAATATCGGAAAATGTATGACTATAATCCTTGGAGGAATCGGTTCAAATAAGAAGGCGAAAAGAGTAGCATTTTCCTATCTCTTCTTTAATATAATCGGAGCTCTATTCTTTTCTGTTATCATATATTCCATCTATTATACTGTTGGAATACCTGCATTTTCAAAGGTTGTAAACAGAGGTAATATAGCAAATGTTCATCTTGCCTTTAATCTGATAATCAGTCTGATACTGCTTCCGTTTACTAACCAGATGTCAAAGCTGACAGGAATAGCGCTGAAGGATTCTGATGACAATCCTGATGAAGAAGAGTTCCGACATCTGGATGACATGCTTCTCAGAACTCCCGGAGTTGCACTTACACAGTGTAGAAATCTGATGTCAACTATGGGAGAGAGAGTACAGGAAAACTATGTGCTGGCTGTAAAGCAGTTGGTCAGCTACGACAAGAATGCCTTTAAGATATTAGGCGAAAATGAAGCATTTATCGATAAATGCGAAACCGTGCTTTCTTCCTATGCGATGAAGCTCGACAGAAAAAGGCTTACTCCTGACAATATCTCGATGCTTCAGGAGATACTTGGCTGTATAGGTGACTATGAAAGAATAGGTGATTATTCCATGAATATTGCATATACTGCGGAGGAAATGCATGACAATAGGATAGTATTTTCCAAAGCCGGAATGGCGGAGCTGAGCGGTATCGTGGAGGCTACCAGAGAGATAACCGAGATGACCTTTGATGCGTTTGATACGGACAAGGTTTCCTCTGTTATCAGGATAGCCGCTTTGAAGAAGGCGATAGATGAACTGAAGGCACAGGCAGAATCACATCATGTGGAGAGACTTAGTGACGGTGACTGCGGTGTGCTGGGAGGAGCGGCTCTTTTTGACCTTATCACAAGTATGGAAAGAATAGCGCTTCACTCCAGAAGTGTTGCATACCAGATTCTTAAAAGAGTGCTGGGAGAGGCGGAGCTGGACGCATTTCACGGAAATCTTATCGACAAGTCCAGCGAAGAGTATCAGGCTCTCAAGGAATACTATATAGGTAAGTATTCCTACACATCTGACAGCATGGGCGAGATAGTGGATAAGGCTGAGAAGATTGCTGAGGAAAAGGCTCATAAGAAGCAGGAGCAGAAGGAAAAAGAAAGCGAGAAGAAAAAGAAGGAATTATCAGATAAGAAGAAGGCTGAAGAAGCCGATAAGAATAAGGCTAAGGCTTCTGATAAAAAATCCGGCAAATCCGGAAAGGAATCGGATAAGGGTGACAGGAAGTCTGATAAGAAAGCGGATACAAGATCAGATAAAAGATACGATAAGAAGTCAGAAGACAGGAAGTCAGAGGATAAGAAGTCGGAAGATAAGAAGGCTGAAGACAAGAAGTCGGAAGACAAGAAGTCGGAAGACAGGAAGTCGGAAGATAAGAGGTCTGAAGATAAGAAGTCTGATGCAAAGAAGGATAAAAAACCGGACAAGAAACAGTCCGGCAGATCCGATAAGAAAAATGACAAAAAGCCGGATAAAAAGAATGATGATAAGTCAGGCAAGAATTGATAGACTAAGCCGCTGGGAGCCAACCCCGGCGGTTTTTCTATGACCTTGGGGCTGATAAATTTTGGGCTATAATTATAGAACTTCATGTGCTAGACTATAAAACAGTTGTTAGTAATAACATTTAAGAAGCCGAAATAATCTGTAAAAAAAGCAGGTGGATTTTGAGATTAAAAGACTATCATAGTTCGGATGATTAGCAAGGATAATATTTATGGACAGAAAGAGACAGATATCTGAAAGCTTTCGACTGAGTGCGCTGCTTTCATTCTCAGGAGGACTTCAGGATGCATATACTTACAATATAAGAGGGCATGTATTTGCAAATGCCCAGACCGGAAACGTGGTTCTTATGAGTCAGCATTTTATGCAGGGAGAATGGTGGACGGGAGTTCATTATCTGATTCCGGTTATTTCATTTGCATTTGGCATACTTATATCCGAACAGGTAGGACATAGGTTCAAATATTCCAGAAGGCTTCACTGGAGACAGATCATACTTTTAATCGAGATAATGCTTCTCGGTATAGTAGGAATACTTCCTCAGAGCTGTAATATGCTGGCAAATATAATGGTTTCACTGTCCTGTGCCATGCAGGTACAGTCCTTTAGAACAGTTCATGGCTATGGATACGCCAGTACCATGATAATAGGAAATCTAAGAAGCGGAACTGAAAGTCTTTCAAAATATATAAGAGAGAAGGACAGAAAGTCACTTGGCAAATCGATTGATTATTATGGAATCATACTTATATTTGCAGTCGGCGCCGGAATAGGTGGTGTGCTTTCGGAAATAATAGGTGCGAAAACCATCTGGATATCTGTGGCACTGCTTCTGGTTGACTGTATAATGATGATCAGGAAACCGGGTGTTGCTGATGGGGAATAATCAGACTGATTTAAAAATCGATGCACTGGTGTTCGGGCAGGTATCAGAGCCGGTTGATTAAGAACTGATGTACTGGTGATCGGGCAGGTATCAGAGCCGGCTGATTAAGAATTAATATACTGGATAATGGAGCAGGAGACATATGACAAAAAAAGAGATAAATGAAATCAAATCATTATTTGATACTATACAGGACTGTGGAATACTCCGACTTGCGGGCTGTTACGTGAACGGAGAAAAGATAAAGATAAAAACTTTTAGTGAATCCTTCTATAATCTTCCTGAAGATGAAATGTATAAATACCTTGAGATATTCAGGAGAACACTTTCGGGTACACCGGGGAAGAATCTTATAGATATGCAGTTTACAGATCCTGAGTCCGATGATACTTCGAGCGGAAAAGGGCTGCTGAATAAAATAAGAAAATCCGAGTTAAAGGATGAAGGTGCGCTGGAGCATTTTTATGACAGTGTTATTGAGACATATAACTATGTCGGGAGCTTCCTGATACTTCTTATATATCAGTCCTATGATATACCCGGTATTACGACAGATGAGATAGAAATGGAGGATGCTTCAGATGAAGTATATAACTATATACTCTGTAGTATATGTCCTATGAAGCTGACAAAACCGGGGCTGGGCTTCGATGATGATCTGGGGGAAATCCATACACTTAAGCAGATATTTGCAGTAGAACTTCCTGAAACCGGATTCTTATATCCTGCATTTAATGAGCGTAGTACAGATGACACCGCTATTCTCTATTCATCAAAAAAGACTGATATACTTCAGGACGCATTTATAGAAAGGGTTTTAGGAGTATCTGCAATGCTTCCTGCCAAGCAGCAGAAGGAAGGGTTTAATGAATTTGTTTCAGAAGTGCTCGGAAATGAATCCAGCTTTGAAACAGTGCTTGCTATTCAGGAGAACCTGAAGGAAACTGTAAGTAACAAGAAGTCGGAGGCTGCCGGGGAAACCGTATTCCTGGATAAAGAGTCTATGAGAAATGTTTTTGAGAAGAGCGGAGTGTCACAGGAAAGGCTTGAGGAATTCGACAAGAAGTTCGATGATCAGTTTGATATGAAGAAGATCCATGAAAAGCAGATAGAGGCCGAGATACAGAGTGAGGAGCTGGAGGTCGAAGGCAGTATTTCCGGCAGAGCTCCGGACTATGTTCCGACTGTTAAGGTAGAGGAAAAGCTTTTTGCAGATAATGTGGCACCGGTCAGAAGCTTTGAGGTAAGGAACAGGAATATGGTGCTTCGTGTAAACAGCAAGCATACTGATATAATAGAAATGAAGGTAGTAGATGGTAAGAAATGTCTGGTAATAGAGCTGACGGATGACCTGACGGTTAATGGTATTCCGGTAGAGGCATAGGTGACAGGGAGTGGAAATGAGCGAGTAAGGGTTAAGGAAGGAAATACAGAATATGAGTAGTGCAATACAGGATGATAAGAACAGATTTCCATTGTTTAACAGAGTGAAGCATGACCATGATATTAACGTATATATAGAAGAGCAGAATAAGTCAATGCATGCCATGGGATTTACAGAACACAGCTTTGCACATATTGGAGTGGTTGCAGACAGGACTGCATATATACTGGATACATTAGGAATGGATGATCATACTATTGATCTTGCGCTTACTGCTGCCTGGATGCATGATCTGGGAAATGTAATCAATCGTGCGGATCACAGTCAGTCCGGCGCGCTGATGGCATTTTATCTGCTGGACAAGATGGGAATACCTGCAGAAGATATAGCTCCAGTAATAAGAGCAATAGGTAACCATGATGAAGGAAGCGGCTTACCTGTCAGCAACATAGCTGCAGCGCTTATTCTGGCTGATAAATCAGATGTCAGAAGAAGCCGCGTTCAGGATGATGATAAGCTCAATTATGATATTCACGACAGAGTTAACTACTCTGTGAAGACTTCAAAGCTGAAGATTAATCAGGACCGTACTGCTATAAAACTAAAGCTTGAAATTGATACAAGATATGGAGAGATAGGTGAATATTTTGAGATATTCATGGAGCGAATGCTGCTGTGTCGAAAAGCTGCCGGCTACCTGAATCTGGAATTTCATCTGATCATAAATGAACAGACCTTAATGTAAAATATGTACCAGCTATGTCGAGTTTTTTCATGCGTGATTAGGAGACTTAGGCAGGCGATTGGGCTGGTTGATTATTTGCCGGTTTACTATGCCGTCGGGAAATATTTCCGGCGGCTTTTATTATGTCAGGCTGTCAAGGCGGATGGTAAGTGTAAAGGGTGGCAGGATATCGTTAAAATTAAACTACAAGTTTAATGACATATAAAAATATGCGTGTTATTCTAAAATAAAGCTTGAATAAAGCCTGAATAAATCCGGAAAAATCAGAATATATTCAGAATAAAAAAACAGACTAAAAAGATAAAGATAATAGAAATAAAGGATAAAAAACAGAAAAAAAAAACAGAAAAAAACAGAAAAATAATAATAGAAAAAAATAATTGAAAAATATGACAGCTAGGTATATTTACTTCTGGATGATCGTTGGGTGTCGCGGGTTCGAGTCCCGCCAGTCACAGACTGTGACTGTAGCTCAGTTGGTAGAGCACTAAAGAATATACCAATATCGTCATAGTATATTCCCTGATGGGAAACCTTACACAGCTAGTATTACTTACTTTGAGGGAGGATATATCGGTTCAATTCCGAAAATACAGTAATACAATAAAGTGTAGAATAGCTAGCCGGACTTACTTCTAAGACTGTAAATCTATAAACCAGTCCGGCAATATAAATTCAAAGGCGGGTATAGAAATGAAGAATATTTATAAGGATTATTTATTTGAAAAGCATTTACTTGTAAGTGAAGGAAATGCGGATAATGCAGAAAACCAGTTTGAAACACTCTTTGCACTGGCAAATCTGTTTAACATTAGAATAACAGAGGGAGAGAAGCTGGTTCAGGAGCATATGATAAAATATGTGGCATCACAGCTTGGAGAAAATGTTCCTGAGCCATTTTACAGAGGCTTTCCTCAGAGTGTAAGAGAGCTTTCCTCTGATCAGCTACTCTTTGATCAGATGGTACACTATGCAGTGACTTATGGCTTTGGTAATTTTTCAGAGGCAGGTCATTCACTGTTTGAAGAAAATTTTGAAAGAACTGCATTTAAGGAAAATGCAGAGATAAAGGACTTCAGAATAATTACTGAGGACGAGGCTGTAACAGCTCTTGCTGATATGGTTAATAATCTGATGGCGGGTACAAGACCGCTTAGTGATGAACAGTATGAGGTGGTTAAGTCCTATATTACTGAATATGACTTTGATGTTACTGATATAGCGTCAAAGAATACATGCATAAAGCTTCTGCTTGATACAAGAAGTATCCGCTTTGTGGATTATATGATGCTTTCTGATGTGATAAAGCTTGTAGATGAAATGAATTACGTAGTTTATGGCAATAAGAATATCTATAAGCTGAATCTTAAGAATCAGGACAGAAAGTTTATAACATCAGTGATTAATGAGCTTTTTAAGAAAGGCAGATGTGACATCAGAACCTGCTTTGAGAAGAAGAAGGCATGGAATGGACTTCTCCATCATATCCACTACTCTGCCGGAACAGCAGAAAGCCAGAGCTTTGTGGATGCAATGAGAGGAAAAGAGAATAAGTCTGTTTTCTCAGAATTTGAAAAAGCCATGACTGAGAAGAACATAATGTCGGCTGTCAATGCCCTTAAAAATGGTAAGGGCTCCGCGGCATTACTTAGAAATCTGAACTATATAATAAGCAGATGTGAATCTACAGAAGAAATGGAATATGTTCTTGAGTGCATGGATACAAAGAATGTAGTGGTACTTATCCAGCTTCTTATGGAGTATTCAGATTATTCCGAAAGTAATGCTGTCAGAACCTTTATGTTCACAAAATATAATCAGCTAAAAGTTCATACTGAAACAGATGAAGAGGTAAAAAGCAGAAAGTCTCATATTACTGAAGGTCAGGCAAATACTCTGGCCAAAAGAGTCAGAACTAATCTGAAGACTGTTCTTAAGGACAGACTTGGAAAGGTTTATATTGATTCTGATATGGTGAACTATGCACTTCCTGTTCAGGAGAATACCTCTCAGGGTGGATATGGAGTGCTGACCAGGGGTTCCAGAGTCCATATAGGTGATGCCAAGAAGCTCCGTGCTTTTACCTACTGGGAGAAGGTTAATGACATTGACCTTTCTGTTTTTGGTATAGACAGTAAAGGCAAAAGAACTGAGTTTTCCTGGAGAACAATGGCAGGTAATCAGTCAGAGGCTATAGTTTATTCCGGAGATGAAACCAGTGGATATAATGGTGGTTCTGAGTATTTCGATATTGATACTGAAAAGTTCAGAAAGAAGTATCCTGACATGAGGTATCTTATCTTCTGTAATAATGTATTTTCAGGAATCCCATTTGACAGGTGCTTTTGTAAGGCTGGCTACATGCTAAGGGATACAGATGATTCCGGAGCAGTGTTTGAACCAAAGACAGTGGAGTCTTCATTTATAATAGACTGTAACAGCTTATTTGCTTATCTGTTCGGAATTGATTTGGAAACCAATGACTTCATATGGCTGAACATGGCAAGAAACAGCATGGCAACTGTTGCCGGTACTACAGATATGAGCTTCATTACTGATTATTTCCATGTGACTGATGTAATAAATGTTGCTTCATTCTTTGAGATGATGGCTACAGAAATAGTAAGCGATATATCTCAGGCTGATACTATAGTTACCAGCAGGAATGTTGACAGCACTGAAATAGCAGAAGGAGCAGAGATTATCAGAGAGTATGACTTTGAAAAGATGATTGCTCTTATGAATAAGTAAAAATGAAGGGGCTTGGAGATGCCTTTAAGGATGGCATGAAACCTAAATAGGTAAGGCTATAAAAAAGAATGGAATTAAAGAAGGGGAAAACCTGAAAGGTGAGATCCTTCTTTTTCTATTTTTCTGATAAAAAATGCAATAAAAGCCAGATTTAGCACGATATCCTTTAATATAAAGTGATATATCCATCTGAGAGGAGGTTTTTGCTATGACATATTATAAAGGCAAAGAGATGCGGTTTGATACTGAATCACAGATTGAAGCATTTTTCTGGCTGGTTTTTTTGTCTGTAACGATTCGAATTGCTATTGGAGGCTTCATATTTAGAAGTAACTTCTATATGCCATTTATCAATAAGGAACTTACTTTTGCGCAAGGGTGGATACTATTTACTATTCTTTCTATGATGAACGCATTTTTCTTTGTGTTCATCCTTGACATGGAAAGGTGGTTGCCAAATTGTATAAAGTATTCCATAATTCCGCCGTTTATATCGGGAACCCTTTTCTATATGCAGACCTATAAGATTCAAATAATTATGATATTAGTGGTTCTGAGTGCTTTTATTGTTGTTCCAATTGTTCAATATATAAAAAAGCTTCGGATTGCTCGTAAAAAGCACAAAAGGTTAAAGAAGTTTAAAGTTTTCAGGCGACTTGCGAGAACGTCCTATGAACTTACAATGTATTTAGCCATATATGTTTTTGCTTTTTTTATCATTGCTTTTATCTTTGTTCCTTCTTTTGATGGTAAAAGAGATGTATGCCCAAGTGTAAAGGCGGTGTCTTATAAATATGATGTGACATCAGATTCTATCTACTCTTTATTGGATAAAAACAAGAAAGCGTTACTGGTACTACAGGAAGAGAACTGGAAAGAAGCAACAGAAACAGAGCGTATGAATGGGTTGCAGACACTACTAAATGTGGAAACTTCATATTTTAAGATTACTCCGCTTAGGATTCAAATGAAAGAAATGGGTGAGTATAGATTGGGGTATTACAGTGATGTAGAGCAGATGGCATATATCTGTCCTGAGCAGGTGCATGATGAAAATCCGATTTATGCCATGGAAACAGTTATTCATGAGGGCAGACATCATTTTCAACATGAAATAATAAGATACGCAATAGAAAAAAAGGTTGATCTTTCAATGCCGATATACTCAGATGTTAGAGAATGGGCAATTAATAATGAATCATATTTTGACAAAGAGGGAGAGATGACTGTTGAGGAGTACCTGGTATATAAAACCCAGCCGCTGGAGAGTGATGCAAATCAGTATGGAAGTGATATGACAGTACTCATATCAGCACACATCAATAGTTGGGAGTAATGTTACTTCTATCAGGAAATGATAACTGATCGGAGGTGTTTGAATTGTTTGAAACTCATATACATTTATCATATAAATCCTTTAATCAGGTGTTTCCATACATTGAGATGAATGGAGACAATTATGTTATTACTCAGATGGGTACAAGAGAGAAGCTGATTCAGAGAATGAAAGAATCGGGAATCGAGGGCTGCATTGAGCCGGCTATAGATATCAATTCAAATGAGCTGCTTCTTAAGCTTGGCGGGGAATATAATGGCTTTCTGTTTCCGGCAGTTGGAAATCACCCAACAAGGTGTATTCACTCAGATAAAGCTGACTTTGAAAAACTGAAAGAATATGCAGACTACAGTTCAGTAGTGGCTATTGGTGAAACTGGATTAGATTATCATTACAAACGATTATCACAGCACCGATTAAAACAGAAGAAGTGGTTCCGGTTTCAGATAGATCTGGCACATGAAAAACAGCTCCCGCTGATACTTCACATACGACTTGCTGAAAAGGATGCGATAAGGATACTACGAAAGAATAAAGATAAGTTACATGGCGGAGTATGCCACTGTTTTACTTACGGAGCCGACACTGCCAGAGTCTTTACTGAATTAGGGTTTTGTATAGGAATAGGTGGAACTCTTCTACAGAATAATAAGTATGGAACAGTATTACAGGAAGCCGTAAGGGAAACTGATATAAAGTATATACTCATAGAAACAGACGGACCGTATGTTCGTCCGGAACGTCCGGAGGATATACCAAAAAAGAAATGGGAAAAAGCCCGAAACACTTCACTTATACTTCCGGCGGTTATTAAGAGAATAGCTGAATTAAAAGGAATGAGTCCGGAGGAGGTTGAGAGAATAACCGCAGAGAATGCAAAGAGGGTATTTCATATTTAAAGGGAAATTTATTTAAAAGCTGTTCATATCGTATGAGATAGGAATAAGGTAGAGGTAAGATTATTTACGTTTGAGAGGAGAACTAAGATGAAAAAAGTGGAAATGAGACATAAAGAGTATCCGGGAGTTCTGGAGTTTAATCAATTATATACAGCTATTAATGATGATAATGATATATTGATAAATGGAGCTGTGGAGATCTCTTCAGATATTCCTGTTGAAATCAGAGCTATAAGTGTAAATGCAAATCTATGTAATGAGAAAAATGAGATTTTATATGTCATTAATGAATATGACAAAGTAAATGTCAGAGATAATGATTATTTTTCATTTTCTATATCCTGCTGCGATATTTCCAGATTTATTGATGTAAGCGAACTGTCACATGTAGAAATCTATGTTATATTCAGCAGGGATGAAAAAAGAGGTGAAACCGATGAAAGATGAAATACTCTTTGAGGATGACTCAAACAGAGATGATGGATTTATGAAGGTCTCTGATATGATAACAGACTTTCCCTATAAAGATGCCGAAGAGAAAGAGGAGACACCATGGTATAAAGATATGTTGGGAAATTATATCTTTAATTTTAAATTCGGGCATTATAAGATGCAAAATGTTCAGAGAGAAGCCGGTCCATTTGTCTGGAATGAGCTTAACTGGTTTTTGCTTGATCTTGATGTAAAAAAGGGCGAAGCACTGTTTCTTGCTGATAAATGTGTTGCGTTAGATTATTTCTATGGCAAGGGTGAGGTACTCGGCAATGAAGGTATATCTGTCTGGGAGAAGTCAGATGTTAGAGAGTTTCTTAATAACAGGTTTTATGAAGAAGCATTTAACGAAGAAGAGAAGGAGTTGATTCTTACCAGAAATAAATATAATGACAAAGTCTTCATACTAAACAGAGAAGAAATCGAAGAAAAGTTTGGGTATGAAGATTTGAGGCCTGGAGAAGTATATTATGCAGATGACATTTCCGGAAGAATAGAGGTGTGGCTTGAACCTGTAAGCTGGTGGGTTGATACCGAGGGCGAACAGGATGGGTATATGTGCGTGGTGTCAGAGAATGGAGACATCGATACAAGTGGACGAGAGATGGATGCTGATGAAACAGGTATCCGCCCTGCTTTGTGGATTGATCTTAGAAAGCTGATTGAATATAGGAAGTATAAGAAGGGAATGGTTTTCGCTAAGCTGATTGAAGAATATTAGTGGGTTTTATGACTGATGATATCAGTTTTGTATTCCTCATGGTTTAGATAAACCTAAGATGATTGATAAAATAATAAAAAGGGTATGATAAGATGAGTAAAGTATTTGTAATCCCGGATGTGCATCTGAAACCGTGGATGTTTGATGCTGCATCTGATTTAATTGAAAAAGGAAATTATGACAAAATAGTTTTACTTGGAGATCTGGTGGATGATTGGAATCAGGAGAAGAATCTTGACCTCTATAGAGAGACATTTGATAAGATATATGAGTTTCTGGACAGATATCCGGATGTTATTTACTGCTTTGGCAATCACGATGTGAGCTATCTCTTTCAGGCTTTTGAGTCGGGATATTCGTCATATGCACAGGATATCGTAGTGGAAGGGATTAACAAGATTATAGATACACTTCCAGTAGATAATTCCGCATATATACATAGAATAGATAATGTCCTATTCAGTCATGCAGGTCTTACTGAGAAATTTGTCAGGCAGTGTTTTGGTAGTGGAGGCATATTGGGCATAGATGAGTTTCTTGCACAGGTGAACCGGCTAAGTAAGGATAAGATATGGGGAGATGATTCTCCTATTTGGGTTCGTCCGCAGCTTGATTACTGCAGAATGTATCCGATAGATATGATGCAGGTGGTTGGACATACTCCTGTTAAACATCCTCAGTTGGACAGGGACGGGAAACTGCTTTCTCTCGATAATTTTTCTACGTATCGTAGCGGTGAGCCAATCGGAGATGAAAAGTTCGTCTGGGTTGATACAGTGACCGGTAAATGGGATGTAATAGGTGAAGATCACGTGAATAACGGAGAATGATAGTCACGATTTTTGTATGACGGCGGTAGGCATGAATTGTGTATGACAGTGATAGTCACAAATTGTGTATGACAGCGACAGGCACAAATTTTGTATTGACATCCGGTAATATAAGGTGATAAAATCTGAACAATTTGATAAGAAACCGTTGAGGCGGAGATAACGTCTGGATATGTGCATTACAGAGAGTGGAACGTATGCTGAGAGTTCTGCGGTAACAGCCTGGCAAATGGACCGCTGAGGGCCTGGTCAAACCTGAAGGTATTCGGGGAGTATTCCGGGACGTGTATTGAGCGTTAATCAATGAGGGTATAAATACGTAAGTTGAGTATCCGGATAAGTGTAGAAGTGAGCTGATTTTCAGCCTGACCGAGCAGTATTAGTGACAGGTAGAAATGACGTGTTACTTCTGAAGTAAGGTGGCACCGCGAAGTTATTTCGTCCTTAGTCTGATAATAGTATCGGACTAAGGACTTTTTTATTTATTGATCAAGGAGGTACATAAAATGATCAAGGAAGCAATTGAGAAAATCGTAAACAAGCAGGACCTTTCGTATGATGAGGCCTACACAGTGATGAATGAGATAATGAGTGGAGAGACAAGCCCTACGCAGAATGCTGCATTTCTCTCTGCATTATCAACCAAGAGTGCGAAAGCGGAAACAAAGGATGAGATAGCGGGTTGTGCGGCTGCCATGAGAGATCATGCAATTCCTGTAGAGACAGGGATGGATATATTTGAAATAGTTGGAACAGGGGGAGATCATGCTAACAGCTTTAACATCTCTACAACCTCGGCTCTTATAGCTGCAGCAGGTGGAATAAAGGTAGCAAAGCATGGTAACAGAGCAGCATCCTCCAAGTGTGGAACAGCAGACTGTCTGGAGGCTCTTGGAGTTAACATCCAGCAGGATCCTGATAGATGTATAGAGCTGTTAAATGAAGTCGGAATGTGCTTCTTCTTCGCTCAGAAGTACCATACCTCCATGAAGTATGTTGGTGCTATACGTAAGGAGCTGGGCTTCAGAACTGTATTTAATATACTTGGTCCGCTTACCAATCCCGGAAGACCTTCCATGATGATACTTGGTGTATATGATGAATATCTGGTTGAACCACTGGCGCAGGTTCTGGTCGATCTGGGCGTAAAGAGAGGAATGGTAGTCTATGGTCAGGACAAGCTGGATGAGATATCACTCAGTTCACCAACTACCATCTGCGAGATAAAGGATGGCTGGTACAGAACCAAGGTGGTGAAACCGGAGGATTTCGGATTTGAAACCTGTCAGAAGAGTGACCTCGTTGGTGGTACACCGGAGGAAAATGCAGCCATAACCAGAGGAATACTGAGTGGAGAGATTCAGGGGGCAAAGAGAAATGCTACTCTGCTGAATGCCGGTGCAGCACTCTACATAGGCGGCAAGGCTGACAGTATGGCAGATGGTATAAAGCTTGCTGAAGAAATAATAGCCTCCGGGAAAGCGGTTCAGGTGCTGGAGAAATTTATCGAAGTAAGTAACAGACAGTAATGATAGTTTGAGATTGAGGTTGTAACATGATATTAGATGAATTAGCGGAGCTTACCAGAGAGAGAATAAACAGGCAGATGCAGGAATACTCTTTTAAGGATATAAAAAGAGATGCGACTCTTCTGGCGGAGCAGGAAATGGAAGTGCAGGAGTTTGATTATCCTTTTGAAACAGTGCTTCAGAATAAGGGGCTGTCAATCATAGCGGAGGTGAAAAAAGCATCTCCTTCAAAGGGTGTTATTGCAGAGGATTTTCCTTATCTGGATATAGCGCTTGAATACGAAAGGAGCGGTGCAGATGCTATAAGCTGCCTGACTGAACCGGACAGATTCAAGGGAAGCGATGAGTATCTGAGGGAGATAACAGAGCATGTGACTATTCCCGTGCTGAGAAAGGATTTTACTATTGATCCATACATGATATATCAGGCAAAGCTTATGGGTGCTTCGGCTATTCTTCTAATAGCTGCGATACTTACAGATGATGAGCTCAGTGAATATTTTCAGATTGCGGATATTCTGGGAATGTCCTGTCTTTTTGAAGCGCATGATGCTGAAGAGGTGGACAGATGCCTAAGAGCCGGTGCCCGTATAGTTGGGGTTAATAACAGAAATCTAAAGGACTTTACAGTGGATATAACCAATAGCATAAGGCTTCGAGAAAGGGTTCCGTCAGATGTGATATTTGTATCAGAAAGCGGCATGGCAAGTCCTGAGGATGTAGAGATACTTCGCCGGAACGGAACAGATGCGGTGCTGATAGGGGAGATGCTGATGCGGTCTGATAATAAAACAGAGCTTATCCGGAGTATGAAAAATTAGTTACCGAAGATTAATACCTGATGCGAAGGAGTTGTAACTGCGGAGCAGTGGTAATCTATCTAACGAAGTGAGCTGGAGTTTTATAAGAATAAAAGGAGTCCGGGATGACGAAGATCAAGATGTGTGGACTTATGAGGCTGGAGGATGTGCAGGCTGCAAATGAGGTACGTCCCGACTATATAGGATTTATCTTTGTAAAGGGAAGACGGCGTTATATAAGCCCTGAGGTGGCGGCAGAACTTAAGTCGGCGCTTGATCCTGATATAAAAGCGGTTGGAGTTTTTATAAATGAGGACATTTCCCTGATTACAAAGCTCGTGAAGAATGGTATAGTAGATGCTGTTCAGCTTCATGGCGATGAAGATGAAGAATATATCCAAAGTCTGAGAAAGTCGCTGGAAGAAGTGTCTGAAAAGGATAAACGATGTGCGATAATAAAAGCATTTCAGTTACCGGGGGATGCTCCGGAGCTTATAAGGGATTGCTCGGCAGACTATGTTCTTCTGGATTCCGGAACCGGAAGCGGGATAACCTTTGACTGGAGCAGTATAGGTTCTATCGACCGGGATTATTTCCTTGCCGGTGGGATAGATGCAGATAATATAACTGAGGCTGTCAGAACTCTTAGACCTTACGGAATTGATGTCAGCAGTGGCATAGAAACCGATGGCATGAAGGATCCGGCTAAGATGAGGCGGCTGAAGGAAATACTAAAAACAGTTTGCTGAACAAGTCTTTTTCAAAGGAAAACGAGTTCGGCGATTGCATGGCCTGAATAATTACAGAAAATGATATATAGATTAAACAGGAAGGGAGATAATTATGGCAAGTTCGACTAGTAGTACCGGTTCCACAAACAAAAAAGGAAGATTTGGTATTCACGGTGGTCAGTACATACCTGAAACACTCATGAATGCTGTTATAGAACTGGAGGAAGCTTATAATCATTACAAGGTTGATCCTGAGTTCAACAAGGAACTGGAGACACTTTTAAATGAGTATGCAGGACGCCCATCCAGACTTTATTATGCAGATAAGCTGACAAAGGATCTTGGAGGAGCCAAGATATATCTGAAGCGTGAGGATCTGAATCACACCGGAGCACATAAGATCAATAATGTTCTGGGACAGGCTCTGCTTGCAAAGAAGATGGGAAAGACTCGACTTATAGCTGAAACAGGAGCCGGTCAGCACGGTGTTGCAACTGCTACGGCTGCTGCGCTCATGGGCATGGAATGTGTAGTATTCATGGGCGAGGAGGATACCAAGAGACAGGCACTCAATGTTTACCGTATGAAGCTGCTGGGCTCAGAGGTTATTCCTGTAAAGACCGGAACAGCTACTCTGAAGGATGCGGTTTCGGAGGCAATGCGCGAATGGACATCACGTATAAGTGATACTCACTACTGCCTTGGTTCAGTTATGGGACCACATCCATTTCCGACTATTGTTCGGGATTTTCAGGCGGTTATCTCCAGAGAGGCAAGAGCCCAGATACTGGAAAAGGAAGGAAGGCTTCCTGATGCAGTGCTTGCCTGCGTAGGTGGTGGCTCAAATGCCATCGGAAGCTTCTATCATTTCATTAATGATGAAGGAGTACGACTGATAGGCTGCGAGGCTGCCGGAAGAGGTATAGATACATTTGAGACAGCAGCAACTATTAACACCGGAAGACTGGGTATATTCCATGGTATGAAGTCCTACTTCTGTCAGGATGAATACGGACAGATAGCTCCAGTATATTCCATTTCAGCAGGACTTGATTATCCGGGCGTCGGACCGGAGCATGCCTATCTGCATGATATCGGCAGAGCAGAGTATGTGGGAATAACCGATGATGAAGCGGTAAATGCATTTGAATACCTTTCCAGAACTGAGGGTATCATTCCGGCTATCGAGTCAGCTCATGCAGTTGCTCAGGCCATGAAGATGGCACCGGAGATGGATAAGGACAGGATAATCATAATCACTATATCCGGTAGAGGTGATAAAGACTGTGCCGCTATCGCCAGATACAGAGGGGAGGATATCTATGAGTAATATAAAATCAGCCTTCGAAAATGGAAAGGCATTTATACCATTTATAACCTGTGGTGATCCTGATCTTGAGACCACAGAGAAGATAGTAAAGGCTGCTGCTGAAGCAGGCGCAGATCTGATAGAGCTGGGAATACCATTTTCCGATCCTACAGCAGAGGGGCCTGTTATTCAGGAGGCGAGTCTCAGGGCGCTGAATGCCGGAACCACTACTGACAAGATATTCGACATGGTAAGAAGTCTCAGAAAAGATGTTACAGTTCCTATGGTACTTATGACCTATGCAAATGTTGTATTTTCCTACGGAGCAGAAAGATTTATCAGCACCTGCCAGGAGATAGGAATAGATGGATTGATCCTGCCAGATCTTCCTTATGAGGAGAAGGACGAGTTTCTTCCCGTTTGTGAGAAGTACGGTGTTGATCTTATCTCTCTTATCGCACCGACCTCTGATAGCAGGATAGAGATGATAGCAAGAGAAGCAACCGGATTTATCTACGTGGTTTCCAGTCTTGGTGTTACGGGAATGAGAAGCGAAATCAAGACCGACATAGGCGCTATAGTAGAGAAAATCAGGGAATGCACCGACGTTCCTGCGGCTATCGGCTTCGGTATCTCAAAGCCTGAGCAGGCAGCCAAAATGGCAGCACTTTCAGATGGTGTCATCGTAGGCTCGGCAATAGTCAAGCTTATCGGCGAACACGGAAGAGACGCAGCAGGATACGTGGCGGATTATATCAGGAGCATGAAAGAGGCTATATCATAAAGGTGACAAGGGGACAGGCACCTTGTCACCAAAATGTGACAGGGGGGCAGTCCCCCTGTCACATTTTTATGATTCATCTATCGAATCAACTAAACTATATTCCTGAAGCAGCTTTTTTTGATACTCCCTATCGACCGCTGCCTTCTTCAGATCATCAAAACGGTCATCAGCTATGAGTTTGGAGTTCAATTCATTAATGAGGTCTTCGCCTTCTTCTCTTCCTATTTCTTTCCCCTTTTCTTCACCTTCAGCATAAGCCTCTTTTCGGTTAACTCTTATATCCTCTTCCCGATCATATTCTGCTGTTAGGAAACTCATAACATCTTCACCTGCCTTTAATAAATAATCTCTCAGAATGTCTTTTTCTATACAATAGTATATAGCTTCTCTGGCGGGTCTGTCTACGTTGTTTTTCAGATTGTTCTGATAGATCTGATTAAATATTGCATAGTCCCTCAAGGTTTTACATTTCTGCAAAATATCTTTATCCACGTTATCCTGTTCAAGATTAATATTGATCACATGAACATTTAACTCTATAGCATTAGCCAGCCATGGCGAAACATTATCCATGCACTGTTCCGATTGATTCAGATAATTTTTATCCTTCGCAGCCTCTCCATTATATTCAGCATTTCTCTCCTTGAACGCATCTGACAACCGGAGTATATCATGCTTAGGATACGGCTTCTTACCATTATATAAAACATATATTTCCGGAGTTGGTATCTTTACCAAGGTTGAACTATATCTGAACTCACGGTCTATTATGCTTTCGTAAATCCTTCCCATATACATCAGCGCCCGAAGTGGCATATTGGGATTGATTGTACTTTGATGTTCGACAAGCATGACTACCTTATCTTCTATGGTAAATGCTACGTCATGTCTTACAGAACGATATATAGAATCCACATCCTTTATATGATTGATAAGACTTTCATCAGTATAATTTGTTCCATTTATTGAATTATATAACTCCAGTGCATACTTCTTAGCATCTTCACATTCTTGGAAAATATCTGTGAAAACACTACTCTTAATTTCTCTGTTTTCTTTTGGCATTTTATTTTCCTTTCGTTTCTCTTTTTATATTCTTATCCTACACAAGGAAGGAATACAGATAAAATAAAAGTATTATTCACCACAAAAGATATAGCCTTTATAAAAGCTATATATAGAATACTTTTTAGGAAAATGAAATGTAATACCATTATAAATCCTGAATAGCGAGAGTACAATTACAAGGCATCATATTTCACAAACCATTCATCAAGGTGACAAGGGGACAGGCACCTTGTCACTGATTTTGGTTGTTTTTTTAACAAGTGCTTTTTTGATAATTTCCTTCTGTGGTTATTTTGTGGTACAATAATTATTAGTTGTAAAGTAATCGATGATTCTGATAGAAGCAGAGAAAATATTATTGAACATTAGGGGGAGGATGAGACTTCATCTCTGATATATAATATTTCAAAAATCATCAGGATATGTGGGGTTACCAAAAGAGAAAGAGGGGGATTTATTTATGGGAAAGATTATAGGACTAGATATTGGGATTGCATCAGTTGGTTGGGCAGTGTTAGATAAGGATAGTTATAAGATTGTTGAGGCTGGGTCTAATATATTTCCGGCTGCGGAAGCAAGTAAGAATCAAGAAAGACGTGAATTTCGTGGCTTGAGAAGGATGACTAGAAGACGAAGAACCCGTTTGGATGATTTTAAAAAGCTATGGAAGAACTATTATAAAAATGAGTATTCAGTAACACCTAATAATGTTACAGAGTTAAAAGTCAAGGGATTATCAGAACAGCTATCAGAATTAGAATTATACACTGTTTTATATTCGTATTTAAAGCATCGTGGTATATCTTATTTAGAGGATGCTGTTGATGAAGGGAAAACTGGAAGTGATTATCTAAAAGGACTTCAAACAAATCAAAAAGAGATGAATACTAAATTCCCAAGTCAGATCCAATATGAAAGACTAGAGAAATATGGGTGTTTTCGTGGAGAAAACAAGGTGAGTGATGATGAGGTATTGAGTAATGTTTTTACCACATCGGCATACAAAAAAGAAATTGAAGAACTGATTAGTGTTCAGGATAATCTTGGGAATGAATTAGATAAAGATTTTATAAAAAAGTATTTTGAGATATTTTCGAGAAAAAGAAAATATTATGAAGGTCCTGGAAATGAATTATCAAGAACAGATTATGGTATATATACAACTAAAATTGATGAAAATGGCAATTATATCACTGATAAAAACCTTTTTGAAAAATTGATTGGTAAATGTTCTGTTTATCCTGAAGAAATGAGAGCATCGGCTGCATCATATACTGCTCAAGAGTTTAATGCATTGAATGACTTAAATAATCTTATAGTTAATGGCAGGAAACTAACTAAAGAGGAAAAGATAAGTATTATTGAATGTTATAAAACTGAAAAAACAATAAATGTTAGAAAAATCATCAAAAATGTGATAGGAGAGAATATTGATCAATTATCCGGATATAGAATGGATAAGAATGATAAAGAACTTTATCACACCTTTGAGGTTTATAATAAACTGAGAAAAGCCTTTGAAGAGGCGGGAATCAGCTTTGATTTTTCACGTGAGGATTTTGATGAAATAGGAAGAATTTTAACTTTAAATATTGAAAGAGAAGGTATAGAGGATGCTATTAGAATCAGTAATCTGGTTTTATCTAGTGACGCAGTTGATGTACTAATATCTGTAAGAAAGAAAAATGCTTCTTTATTCAGTAAATGGCATTCTTTTTCTTTGAAAATTATGAATGAGCTCATTCCGGAAATGTATGAACAACCAAAGAATCAGATGGAATTATTGTCTGATATGAAGTCAATCAAGTCCAAAATGGATGAGTTTAAAGGCTTAGAAGATATTCCTGTCGAGACTATTATTGAGGATATATACAACCCTGTAGTAAAGAGATCCATCAGAATCACAATCAAGATAATAAATGCATTAAAGAAAAAGTATTCTGATATAGAAAAAATCGTAATCGAAATGCCAAGGGATAAGAATTCCGATGAAGAAAAGGAGCGAATCAAAAAGTTTCAGAAGGATCAAGAAAATGAATTGCCCAATATTATAAAAAGAGTAAAAGATGAGTATGGGATAACACTGACGCCGGAGTTGATAGCCAGAAAAAAAGGATTGGCTTTTAAACTTAAATTGTGGAATGAACAGAATGGAAGATGTCCGTATTCCGGACGAATGATTGATATAGAAAGCTTGATTAATGATGGTGATTTGTTTGAAGTGGATCATATAATACCACTCTCTATTTCTTTTGATGACAGTAGATCAAACAAGACGCTTGTGTACAGAGTGGAAAATCAGGAAAAGAAAAACAATACACCATTTATGTATTTGAGTAGATTAAATCGTCAGTGGAATTATGATAAATTTGCGGCTTTTATTAAAGAATTGTATGGTAGTTCCGGGAAAGATAGAAAAAAATTCAGAAAGAAAATGAATAATTTTTTATTTACGGAAGATATAAATAAGATTGACGTATTAAAAGGATTTATTAATAGAAATATAAATGACACTCGCTATGCTTCAAGAGTTGTACTTAATTCATTGCAAGGATACTTTAGAGCTAATGATAATAACGTAAAGGTGTCGGTTATAAATGGCAGTTTCACTCATCAGATGCGTGTTAATCTATCATTAGGGAAAGATAGAGATGAATCCTTTGCTCATCATGCTGTCGATGCTATGTTAATTGCTCTGTCACAAATGGGGTATGATGCTTTTAGAGCGAGACAGAAGGATATAGTAGATTTTGAGACTGGTGAAATAATTAATGGTAGTGCCTGGGAAAATCAGGATGAAATGTATAAGACAGTCTTATATCAGGAAAAATGGAAGAATATAAAGGATAATATCATAGAGGCAGAGCCTAATATTAAGTATTGGCATAAGGTCGATAAAAAGTGTAACAGGGGACTATGTAATCAGACTATATATTCAACCAGAAAATGTGATGATAAGATATGGAAGGTTGATAAACTGAATATTCGAGATAAGGATGATGTAAAAAAGCTGATCTACATGATACAAAATGGAAAAGAAGATAAAATACTTATGGCTCAAAATGATCCAAAGACTTTTGCTAATCTGAAGTATATTTTAGATGAATATAGCGATTGTGAGAATCCGTTTGTATCTTATGAAAAAGAAACTGGTGACCTTGTAAGAAAGTATTCAAAGAAGCATAATGGACCTAAAATAACATATTTAAAATATATGGTTGAGGAGGTTAATAGCTGTATAGATATATCACATAAGTACGGGCATGAAAAAGGATCAAAAAAAGTCTTTTTGGCTCAATTGGTTCCATTTAGAACAGATGTCTATTACAATAATAACAGTGGTAAATACTATCTCATAGGGATAAAGCAGTCAGATATAAAGTGCAAGGGTAATCAGTACATTATTGATGAAGAAAAGTACACAGATAATTTGATTCAAAATGGTCTTTTAAAGGAAGGACAGAAAATAGAAGATTTAGAGAAACTTGGCTATTTATTTAAATTTTCAATCTTTAAAAATGATACTATTGAATTCGAGAAGAAGGGAGAATTAATCAAGTGTAGATTTTTATCTCAAAATTCGGCATCTAAGAATAGAATAGAGGTAAAACCAATCGGAAAAAAAGATTATGAAAGTAGAAATTTGCCCACGCTTTCGACTACAACAGTTATTAATAAATATGTAAAGGATATATTGGGAAATGAAAAGCAAGTAAGTGGCGAAAAATTTGAAATAATTGTTGATTCAAAATAATCAGAGTGTTACAATGTAAGTGTTTACGATAACTTATTTTCTTCAGACCTACTAAAATAAGGATTTATTCCGAAAGAATTTTTGTAAATGAAGAAAATAAGGCGAGAAAGGATGCTGACGGGCATCCTTTTTTGTTAGACATTTTCGATAAAGGGGGAATTCGAAAATTGGCTTTTAGAGTTGTGATGATTGAAAGCGATATAGCTTTATCGGTCAAGCTGAATAATCTAATCGTGAATAAAGAAGGTCAGGATATTTGGATACCATTGGATGATATATCGATAATAGTAATTGATAATTTGAAAATCTCAATAACTATGAGAACATTATGTGCATTATCTGAAAATAATATAGCAATGGTTACCTGTAATCAAAAACATTTACCTAGTGGATTGTTTACTGATTTTGATAATCATTCAAGGGCATCTAAGGTTTTGAAATATCAGCTAAAAAAAGATATTGGGTATTTCGATGAATTATGGAAGGAAATAATTATAAAAAAAATAGAAAACCAGTTAAGTGTTTTAAAGATATTAGAATTAAATGAACTGTCTATACTGGAAATGAAAGAATTTGCCGGAGAGGTGGTTTCAGGAGATAGAACAAATAGGGAAGCCCATGCTGCAAAAGTGTATTTTAATACGTTGATGAATAATTCATTTTCAAGAGGTAACGAAGATATACTTCTGAATTCGGGACTTGATTATGCTTATGCAATAATCAGAGCATATATAGCAAGACTTTGTGTTGGATATGGTTTGAATACACAAATAGGTATTCACCATAAAAGTGAATATAATCGTTTCAATTTGGTAGATGATCTGCTAGAACCGGTTCGCCCTATAGTTGATCTTTATGCTTATAAACTGCTTGATGGGGAGGAGTATTTCAAACCGGAACATAGAAGAAAACTGGTTGATTTTTTAAACCATAAGATAAAGTATCAAGAAAAGAAAATGTTTATTTGTAATATGTTAGAGGAATATGTTGAACAATTTGCCAGTTTGATAATGGAGAGAAGAACCGGTATAAGTTATCCAGATGTAAATAATTATTTAGGGGGAGGAGATGAAGTATAAAATCATGAGAATGTTGTGTATGTTTGATCTGCCGGTTGATACACCGAAAGAAAAAAAGGCTTATAGAACATTCAGGAACAATCTGATAAAGCTAGGATTTATTATGATGCAGTATTCGGTGTATATTAGAACTTGTCCTAGCAGAGAATATGCCTGCAGGCTGGAAAACAGAATAAAAAAAATCGTTCCTGAGAGTGGAAATGTACGAACTATAATCATAACAGAGAAACAATACGAAGATATGAAAATATGGATTGGCAGTAAAAAACTGCAAGAAGAGGTAATTGGAGAGGATAGAATGATTTGCCTATGAAGTTGGAGATAATTGGAAGCCGTTATTCAGAAACTATGAATTTTGAAAGAATAAATCAATGGTGTGGTCTAAATATCATATTGAAAGATAAATGCTTGGATAGTTTAGTAAATTATTTTTCCAATACAAAAAAGTTATCTTTGGAAGAGGACATCAAAATAAGAATCGATGACGTGGAGGTCGGGCGAAAATACTATCAGTTAATCTGTATTAATGATAGAGAACAGTTGATCAGTGTTATAAAAAACATGAAGACGGGGTTAGTAATCAGATTGATACAGGATCAATTAACATCATTTGATAATGAATATAAACTGGAGGAATTAGATTCAATCCTTATATCTATTTTTTCTGATATTAATGCAGGATTAGTATCTGATCTGGGTAATATTAGTCTTGATTACGAAAGAGAAGCATTATGGTCAATGGTCCAAAAAAGTGAATTAAAGACAGAAAATGGAGATTCGCTTGAAACACTCTCAACAATGGAATTGCTTGATATATTTTTTAATTCACTGGAGAGAATATGTCAGACTGCTCCTGAAAAGTATTTGATTGTGTTTAAGAATATAGATCATTTTGTACTACGTGAAAATTATTTAAAGGTAGTTAGCAGGAGTTATGATAATGCATATAAGTATGATACCACGTATATTTTTACGACCAGTCTGCCAAGATATGTGCTTCCGGAAGATGCTGTAATTGAAGGGATTACTGTTTTTAATAATGTGGTTTATTCTCTGCCGGATAATATACATTTAAAAGAATTTATTAATGATTATTATCCTTGCCAGAAAGAGTTTGATATAGAAGAAATATCTAATATGATATGTGACATTATACATTATATAAATGTTTCTGATTTACCAGTTGAGAACCTGCAAAGTCTTGTGCTGCAAAGGATGATTAATAAAAGTAATCTTGAAAATACTAATGTTTTTAAAAATGGAAATAAGATAGAAATTCAGTATATTTCAGGTGAAGATATGTTATAATATGTTTGTTGTAGGGGATATTGCTAAAACTTCAGGTGACGATTTGGGGTTTTAGTACCTGGAGAAAATAAGTTATCGTAAAACTTCACCCTCACCTCTCCAATTCTCTTCGTAGTTTTAGTACCTGGAGAAAATAAGTTATCGTAAAACTTTTCTTACGGTCTTGTGCCGTGTACTTCTGTTTTAGTACCTGGAGAAAATAAGTTATCGTAAAACCACAAAGCTCAATACTGATAGAATTGGAATGTTTTAGTACCTGGAGAAAATAAGTTATCGTAAAACTAAATATTATTTAATGTCTGAATGGGGTAAGTTTTAGTACCTGGAGAAAATAAGTTATCGTAAAACGCAAAACTAAAGATGGATATATCCGACTACGTTTTAGTACCTGGAGAAAATAAGTTATCGTAAAACATATGTCTAAAGCCTTCGCGACAGCTCTGAGTTTTAGTACCTGGAGAAAATAAGTTATCGTAAAACCAATAATTGCTGAAGCCTTCTCAGCATCTGGTTTTAGTACCTGGAGAAAATAAGTTATCGTAAAACAGACTGCTACCCCGGATGAACTGGAAAGGAGTTTTAGTACCTGGAGAAAATAAGTTATCGTAAAACCGCTCCAGCGTCTAAGCTATCCTTAAAGGCGTTTTAGTACCTGGAGAAAATAAGTTATCGTAAAACCAGAGGGTATCAGAAGCATCATTGCTGGCAGTTTTAGTACCTGGAGAAAATAAGTTATCGTAAAACACATTAGACCAGAACGTCAAGACCGGCAGCGTTTTAGTACCTGGAGAAAATAAGTTATCGTAAAACGGAGATACTTCTACAACTTATAATATCTAGTTTTAGTACCTGGAGAAAATAAGTTATCGTAAAACCTGAACATCTTTTGGAGTATTAGCAGCAGGTTTTAGTACCTGGAGAAAATAAGTTATCGTAAAACCTTTAAAGAATACTCGATATGCTTTTCTGCGTTTTAGTACCTGGAGAAAATAAGTTATCGTAAAACTTAATTCATCTACAAGCGTTGTGGTTATAGTTTTAGTACCTGGAGAAAATAAGTTATCGTAAAACGGCAAACCAGGAGATTAAATTTAATGGCATGTTTTAGTACCTGGAGAAAATAAGTTATCGTAAAACAATGGGTGTGGGGCAACATCCTAATAGGTGGTTTTAGTACCTGGAGAAAATAAGTTATCGTAAAACCAGAGGGTATCAGAAGCATCATTGCTGGCAGTTTTAGTACCTGGAGAAAATAAGTTATCGTAAAACACATTAGACCAGAACGTCAAGACCGGCAGCGTTTTAGTACCTGGAGAAAATAAGTTATCGTAAAACTTTGCAAAAAATAATCCTACTCAGTTAGATGTTTTAGTACCTGGAGAAAATAAGTTATCGTAAAACAATAAGTGTTGGAAGTATTTTAAGCGCCGAGTTTTAGTACCTGGAGAAAATAAGTTATCGTAAAACCAAATAGCGGATTAAGGATTCTTCCGTGGGGTTTTAGTACCTGGAGAAAATAAGTTATCGTAAAACACTGTCTTGCGAAATCCTGACAAGTAACATGTTTTAGTACCTGGAGAAAATAAGTTATCGTAAAACCGGAGTGGCTTTATAAAGGCAATTACAAATGTTTTAGTACCTGGAGAAAATAAGTTATCGTAAAACTCATCAAGGTTATCGTATCCTGCTCTAATGTTTTAGTACCTGGAGAAAATAAGTTATCGTAAAACAAATATCAATGACCGAATCTCCAAAGCCGAGTTTTAGTACCTGGAGAAAATAAGTTATCGTAAAACTATATGGTGGTACTCTTGATGTGGTGAGTGGTTTTAGTACCTGGAGAAAATAAGTTATCGTAAAACATATAATATAATGGTGCAAGGGCGGTTCTGGTTTTAGTACCTGGAGAAAATAAGTTATCGTAAAACTTTAGATGATTACAATAAATTCTACACATGTTTTAGTACCTGGAGAAAATAAGTTATCGTAAAACTACTCCGGCAAATCCACCACAAAGAGCGTTGTTTTAGTACCTGGAGAAAATAAGTTATCGTAAAACTATCTTTGAGTCCTTCTCCTATCTTTCCAGTTTTAGTACCTGGAGAAAATAAGTTATCGTAAAACCTAGATGTGTATGTTACGGCTGTTCCAGCGTTTTAGTACCTGGAGAAAATAAGTTATCGTAAAACCGACACGCTGAGAAGATATCATCTGCGGAAGTTTTAGTACCTGGAGAAAATAAGTTATCGTAAAACCCATCCTATTAGTAGGATGTAATATACAGTGTTTTAGTACCTGGAGAAAATAAGTTATCGTAAAACATTATATGCCCACAAGAAGAAAAGTTGATGTTTTAGTACCTGGAGAAAATAAGTTATCGTAAAACAATGACTACTATCTTGAAAATGGACTCATGTTTTAGTACCTGGAGAAAATAAGTTATCGTAAAACCTTCAGGACTTAGGCCTTATGTCACTATGGTTTTAGTACCTGGAGAAAATAAGTTATCGTAAAACAGATGGTTCTACTGTTACAGCAGATAATAAGTTTTAGTACTTGGAGAAAATAAGTTATCGTAAAACTGCGAGGAGTCTTTAGAAAAGGAGAAAGAATATGAATGAAGAAATCAAAGAGGAGAAAATGGATTTAGAGGTTAATCTGGACGCTCTGGATCAGGTCAGTGGAGGTGGTCATCTGCAGGACCTCATCAATAGGATAGTGAACTCCGGCAAATCTCCTGAATATAAAAATATTCTTAAGACCCAGGGAAAGGCTGCAGCAGCCGCTGCGTGTTGTAGAGACAATGGTGACCTGTGCGGCTACTGTGCCGCAGCAGTTACGATGCTGAAATAGTCAGGAAAGCTCATTTCGATTGGAGAAGTGGATTATGGATAGAATCTGTGAAAATCCGGTCACGGGGCGAAAACTTGCGCTTGCCGAAGATGGCGACTTGTGTATATGCGAAGATACAATGTGGAAAAGACTTGGCTTCAATGAGCGTTTTGCCAATGAATTTCCACATTGTACATTTCAGGACATACTCTATGCAAATGATGATTTTTATGCCGCCGGAATAACGGATGAAGCGCAGGCAGTACTTTATTCTTCGTTTACGGGAGAACATTGGTATTCTGTAAATCTGACAGAGCAGCATTATTGGGAAGAAAAGGGGCTGTTACCGAATGGAGGCGCTGTTAGAATCTTTTTTGAGCCCTGTATGAATCAGATTCTGCTGGTCTGTTCCGGCGGGGATGTGGTGCTTGTGCCGGAATGTCTGAAGTGTGTTAAGATTCTGCATTTGACTGACCGAAAGGTGATTGATGCTGATTATGAGAATCATCGAATGACTCTGACATATACAGGCGGAGAGATGGAATCCTTTTCATTAGCCAGTGCGGATAGAATCAGGGTGTCGCTAAGCTATGTAAAAAAGGCCCTTTCGATGGGCGGCGAGCTAATAGATGTCCGTCCGCGAGATCGTCGGCTTCTGGAGGGACCGATTCCCTGCACTGCCGCAGTTGATCCAGAGGAACTGGATGATTATCTGCAAAACAAAGACAAGGATACAAGGCTGTTTTTTATCTGCAGCTTCGGAACTGTCGCCGATCAGGCAACATGGCATGCTTATTATATGGGCTTTAAAAATGCACGTTCAGTTGGAGGCTGGCACAAAGGGACTCATGCCGACTAAGCGGGATTTATCGGGTTCGCTGGTGATTCGGTCGTTAAGTCTTACTTGTAATGATTATAGTTCTGAGCTTGAAAATTAAATGGTAAGTATCCTCGAGGAATACTTGAAATAGGTTCAGAATATAATAGAACTATTTGACTTCTCTATGATGCCTCTGACAGTAAGAGAGGGGGCTGTCTGCAGCATCTCAGATGTCTTGTCCCATATTTCTCTGGCGTTCTCTACTGTAAGCGGCTCATTGATACCGAAGTATTTTTTGAGCTCAAGATTGCACCAGTGATACATTGGATTGCCGATAGCCATCTCAAGTGCTTCTGCAAATCTTTCAAATTTCTCATAAGGATCAGCGTTTCCTGTAACGATATTCTCCGGAACACCGTTAGATCTCATTACACGCCATTTATAATAATCGCCGAAATGACAATGATAATCTATAAGCTGCATAGACTCTGCATAATCATGGAACAGATGCTTTGCAGTTTCATTATGTAACATAAAATCAGAATTCATAAATGTAGTCACTTTGATAACCTCCGAAATGTAAGCGCTTACATTATTGCAGGGAAATATCCTCAATGTCAAGATTTAAAACCACAGATTTTTTGTGAAAAGGGGTTTAAAGTACAGATATTTTGATTCGCTAACTTGTTTTTTTAAAGTAATGGGATTACTATGATTAGCGGAGAGACAAAACAGATAATTAAAAAGTACAGAAAAAAACATAAAAGGAATGACAGAACATATGAATATATATGATATAGCTGAAATGGCCGGAGTATCTATCGCAACAGTATCCAGAGTGGTAAATGGCAGTTCGAAGGTAAGTGAAAAAACAAAGAATAAGGTTCTGAAGGTTATAGAGGAGGCAGGTTATACGCCAAATGTCTTTGCCCAGGGGCTGGGTCTTAACACCATGCATACCATAGGCATACTCGTTCCTACAATATCAGATCTGTATATGTCCAGTGCTGTATCATATCTGGAGGAGGGGCTTCATAACATTGGGTATGACTGTATCCTGAGCTGTAGCGGCTATCATGCGACTGAAAAGGATTCACATCTTCAGATGCTGCTATCCAAAAGGATAGATGCGCTTATTCTGGTTGGTTCCACATATGCCGGCTCTGAGGATAAAAGCCATAATACTGACTATATAAGACGCGCTTCGGAGGAAATTCCTGTTTTTCTTTTAAATGGTATAATTGAAGGCGAGAATATCTACTGTACAGCTTCCAATGATTATCAGGCAACCTTTGATGCAACCCGGAGGCTTATAGAGGATGGCAGGCGCAGGATCCTGTTTATGACTGATTCCAGATCCTATAGCGCAAACCAGAAAAAGAAGGGATATATAGATGCGCTGGCTGCAATGGGTGAGAAGGTTGATCCCGATATGGAGATTTTTATAAAAAATGATGTTGATTATGTAAGAAAATCTTTTGGACAATATGATGACCTTCGCTACAATGCTGTACTTGCAACAGATGACGCCATGGCAATAGGAGTATTGAAATATCTTACCGACAGGTCGGTTGCAGTACCTAAGGATATAAGTATTATTGGATATAACAATTCCTCCCTTTGCGTGTGCACGACTCCGGAGCTTACTTCTATAGATAATAAGGTAAAACTGGTTGCAACTCAGACGATAGAAAGGCTGGAAGAGGTTTTGCATGGAGAGAAAATGGTTGCGGGGAAAAATGTAGTGGCCTGTGAGCTCATAGAACGGGGTACAACAGCATTTTCGGATATGGATCCAAGGAGATGATTATGCAGTACGTATTATCGGAGTCAGACCGAGAATATAGAAATGAGTTCTATACCTCTGATATTGGCGCTCATCAGATTCATTCTGACGGAAGACCTGTTCATACCTTCAGAACCCAGACGGTTCTTGTTGATGGAAATAATATAGTTTTTGACGGATGTACATTTGAAAATACTGCCGGTCCGGGTGAGGTGGCAGGACAGGCTATCGCACTGTATCTTGATGGAGATAATATAACTTATCGTCCAAAAGTAAGGTCTCGCTTCGCAGGGCTTCTCTTTTGGGACGATATAGGCGGTTATTCCTTCGATTAATACTTAATGCATCTCGCTACGCTCGATGTATTACCCCTACTTCGTAGGGGCAGATGCTTCGCATCTGGTATTAATCTTCGGTAACTTATCGTCCAAAAGTAAGGTCTCGCTACGCTCGACTTTCCTTTTGGGACGATAAGTTATATAATTAAAATATTGGGGAGGTGCGTGATGAGAAATGCATGGTTAGATGGAATCATGGGCGTTGCAATAGGTGATGCTCTGGGACTTCCGGTTCAGTTTATGAGCAGGAAAGAACTTATGGTGAATCCGGTTATGGATATGCGTCCGTGTGATTTGTTTCTTTCACCTGTTGGAACCTGGTCAGATGATACTGCTATGACTATGGCGATTTATGAAAGTATCAGAAGATTAGGCGCTGTCGATGCTGACGATATAATGAAAAATTTTATTAAATGGATGTACGAAGGTGAGTTTTCTGCTAATGATGAATGTATAGATGAAGGTATTACCTGCCATTTTGGGATAAAGAATTATAAAAATGGAGCAGATATTTATACCTGTGGAAAGACAGGAGAATATGCGAATGGAAATGGTTCTTTGATGCGAACTCTTCCTGTTTGTCTGTACTATGCAGAGAAAATTCATGCCGGAGAGGCAGTGGTAGATAAGGCAATAAAGGATATTCATCTCGTATCGGCGCTGACGCATAATCATATAAGAGCTTGTATGGCATGCGGCCTGTATTTCTTCTGTATATCTGCAATTCTTTATGAAGAAGGTGATCTTATATCCAGGCTTCAGAAGGGGATGGATGCCGGATTTAAGTATTATGCTAAGGATGAAATATATATATCTGAACTTAATAATTATGGTAGGCTCATGGATCTGCAGGAACTTGCAAAGCTGGATCAGTCGGCTATTAAGAGCTCAGGTTATGTTGTAGATTCTTTTGAGGCAGCCATCTGGTCACTGATTACAACAGAGAGTTTTCGGGATGCGATGGTAAGGGCGGTTAACCTTGGAGATGATACCGATACCGTAGCTGCTATAGCCGGAGGGCTGGCTGGTCTTTACTATGGATACGATGCTATTCCTGAGGAATGGCTGAAAGTGCTTAGAAAACGGGAGTGGTTAGAAGGTATGTGTGAGGTATAAAAGACAGACCAAAGCAGTGCCGGATGACGAAGGGACTATTATATCAATGTTGGGGGAAAGAGATAATTTCATTTGAGTTGGAATATAATTACTAACAGAACGGTCACTTTAGGGGTGGCCGTTTTTTTTGCTGGATTTGTATAATGATCTTAGAAAGTGAAACATCTGTAAGGCGGAGCCGGTGAATAACATTGTGTAATTGTAATGTATTCTTGTACATCTTGCATAAAAAATACGGAAAAATATGTTGATATTTATTGAAATGAAGGAACTTTTTGTTTATAATCATTATTGGTGAAAAAATTGTTTATTATAATTGTGATAATGAGTATTTAGTACTCTTGAGATATAAAGATAATTATCGACTGTTTATTAGTTTTATCTGACGGAAGATGTTTTACAATGGAGGGGAAGTATGGATGATGGTTGCGTGGGATATTTAGTTGTTCTGGGAATAGTTATATATCTTATATATCTTTTTATTAAATATGTTTTAAAGGTTCTCGTAGGGGCTGCATTAATTATAGCTGGAATTATAGCTGCTGTTGGAGTAATAGTTGGTGCTTTTTATGCATTAAGGAGCTTTTATAAAAGTATTATAACTGTCTATGAAAATCGTTTTAGTAAAAAGGGGGATGGCAGGTTTGCTTCTGGTATAAAGAAGATAGAATATGAAGATCATTGCTCAAAAAAAATAGTGCAAAAGGATTTCTTTGAAAACTACTCCCGTAAAGCGTATTTTATGGGACCTGCATCAAGTGATGTAGGGGAAATAGTGAAAAATTCATTTGGTGAAATGTACAAGGTGGCATCAAATAGACCAGATTTTACCTGGTTTAATTGGCCATATATTATAGCCAGATCTGTTGCAATATATGTTATTGGTACTGTTTTTACAATTGTCTTATCTGCGGTTTTTTTTGTTCTTTTCTTAGTGGTCTCAATTCTGTATTTTATTGTTGTAGGTTTTGTTTATATAGTTGATATAATCATCATAAAATCCAAGGGCGTTACTTATAGATGCATGAATTGTAAACAGAATTATGATACTCCGTATTATGTTTGCCCGGTTTGTAATATAAGACATATGAAATTAAAACCCGGGAGCTTTGGAGTTCTTTCCAGAACTTGCGTATGTGGCACCAAAATGCCTGTAGTAATTGGTGCAAAGACTAAGTACGAGCTAGTGGGAACTGGAGGAACTTCTACTAAAAAATTGTTGAGATATGAGGATCTTGAACAGGAATGTCCTTTCTGCAGATCAGTTTCTTCGCAAGGTTTGTCACACCCAATCAGTATTGCTCTAATAGGAGGAAAATCTGCAGGTAAGTCTACATTTAAGGTGGCGTTCCTTCACGATTTTCTTGATGAAGAAATACCTATGGGTAATTGCAAAGCAGAAGTAGCATTTCCAACAAAAGAACTTGAAGATGAATATGAAACATATGGTCTGGTTTATAAGGGACGCCCAATCAGGGCAACTCAGAGGGGCACGGATCATGATATTTTTACATATGCATTTTCTCTGAAAAATAAAGTATTTAGTGCTGATCGAATGATTCAATTGTATGATATGCCAGGCGAGGCTTTTGAAACAGGAGATGTTAAGGAGGGCTGGAATATTTACTCTTTTTCTGAAGGGGCTGTTCTTCTTATAGATCCATATACATTGGAAAAAGTCAGAAATGAAAATCAGGATGAATTGCAAGGTAGTACCATGGGTAATTCAAATATGGATATGAACAGGCTTATTACTGTATTTTCTGATACATTAAACACTGTTAATATGAAGAAAAATGGAAACAGATTCAGTTTGCCTATTGCCTTGGTAATTAATAAGGCTGATTCGCTAAAATTGAAAAAACAGATAGGCGATGAAGCGGTTAGAACATTAATGACGAAATATCCTAATATTTTTTCTGATTACTATATGACTATGGATTTTGCCTGCAGATGTTTTTTGATAGACCATGGTTGTGCTAATTTCCTTACTAATTTAGATAATAATTTTGAGTGTGTTCATTTCTTTTCGTGTTCTCCGATGGGAAGTATACCTAGAGGCACTTATGCAAGGTTTAATCCTTATAATGTGTTGCAGATTATGGAATGGCTTATGTTGAGAGCTGATGCAGAATTATCGAAGGTTTGGGAACCGGAGATGTCAGTGTATGATGTTCCTGATGAGGTAAAAGCTATGTGTTGGGATGGAACATTTAAAAGGATATATGATGATGAGATAACAAGAAATCTGCCGGTTTCTTAGCGGAGTTGTTTTGATTATTTGAATGGATATTATTAAGTTGTGAGTGATAAATATTGTTGAAGAGGAGGACTAAGATGAATACAGAAATGTCAGATATTTTTGATCAGGAAGATGAAATGTCCGATAGTGAAATGACCCCCAAAGATACTAAGGATGGTTCCAATATTGAGACTGAAATAGCATCTGAACAAACAGATAAACGATATATGCCGCAATCCGATTTTTCTGAGGAAAGAAAGGAACGATTTCCCAAGAATTATTTTTCGCCAGAAGAGGATGCGCTGTTTAATCAGTATGAAAAAGAACAGTTCGAACACCAGTCACCTTTGGGGTTGAAAAAATTGAACGAAGTTGGTGATACAGAAAGTGACAGAGAAGAAAGCTATAGAGAACCTATGAGAAATATGAGACCCCGTTTTGAAAATCGTATGGGGAATGAGTATATTTCTGAGGATATGAGTTCAGGTACAGAAGAAGAGGAAAAGAGGGAACCTGAACCCAGACGTGGAAGAATCGAAAAGAGAAATATGGCTAATGGTGGAAGACTTGAAAGAGAATCGAGGAGCAGAATGGATGGGATGCCGGTAACACCCAGATCTGATACAGAAAGAATGGACGGCGGACGTGGATCTAGGGAAACTGATTCGCGTAGAAAAGAAGCTCGTGATGTGAGGGCGGAAAGACCACGTACAGGCTCTCGTACAGAAAGAACTGTAAATACGGTAAAACCTGTAGCTCCAGTAATAGATTTAAGTGAAGTGACTGGAAGTATTAATAGTGTTAATACCCGATTAGAAGAATTGGCTTCTAAGATTGCAATTATTAATGCGAAGGTTGATACCATAACTGCACAAGATAGTAAAACTGTAAGTGCCCTTCGTTCTTCGGTGGAAAGAAATAAGGCGCATGAAGATAATATGTTTGAGGAACTTGAATCTTACAGAAAAGATAAAGATTACCTATCTAAAAAACCTTATATGCTTAGCATTGTTGGTTTCCATCAGGAACTGCTGAAGTCACACAAAGAGTATGTAGAAGGAAGAGATGAGATTGTAGAAGATATAGGAGAAAAAGGTTATGAGGAAGTTGTTACTCAGTTAACCTTTTTCGTGGATATGGTAGAAAGTGCAATGAAAGCTCATCTTATTACTTATGAAGATTATGAGATTGGAAGTGATTTCATCAATCAGGAGCAAAAGATGATCAAGACTATTAAGACTACAGATGAAGAGTTAAATGGTAAGATAGCTGAAGTGATTTCAGGATGTTACAAATATGATAACCGGGTTTTGAAAGAAGCTGTGGTTGTTGGTTATAAATATAATTAAATTAAACGGAGGTATTGAAAAATGAGTGAAGAAAAGAAGGCCTATTTGTTTGGAATTGACCTTGGTACTACATATAGCTGTATAAGCTATATGGTGGATGGAAGAGTTGTGGTATGCCCATCTTCCGAAGGACAAAGCACAGTTCCTTCTGTTGTCCGTATGGCTCCAGAAGATTCAGAACCTATTGCCGGAAAAACAGCAAAAGATACGGCAATTCTGTATCCAAACTATACATTTCAATTTGTTAAGTCAAAGATAGGGCGAGAGGCAGAAATAAGTTACGGTGATGATGGTGAGTTAAAGACAACCCCTGTTGCTGTGTCTGCTGAAATTCTTAAGAAACTGGCTAAAGATGCGGGTGCTATGACTAACTCTGAGGTTAAGGATGTTGTTATTACTGTTCCGGCATACTTTGGACAGAATGAGAGAGATCTTACCAGACAGGCTGGGGTTGATGCGGGACTAAATGTTGTAGATATTATTGAGGAGCCTACAGCTTCTGCTTTCTATTATGGAATACAGAATTCAGGCAAGGAAGAGAATATATGTGTTTATGATCTTGGTGGTGGTACATTCGATGTTACCGCTATGAAGATCAGCCCTGATACATTAGAGGTTATCACAACTGAAGGCGATCATGATCTTGGCGGTAAGAATTGGGATGCTGAGATGATTGAGATGGCAAAAGAAAAGTTTATCGAGGCAACGGGCTATGACGAAGAATTTGATGACGATGTACTTCAGGAGCTTCAGATAAAGTGCGAAGAGGCGAAGATACAGTTGACAGCTGCTGAGTCTGCTAGCTTTGTCATCAAAGTTGACAGAAAGAATATGGCGAAGATTGATATTACTAGAGAAGAGTTTGAGCAGAGGACTTCTGCGTTGCTTGAAAGCTCTATAGAACTTACCAAAAAGGTTTTTGAGACTGTATCAGGTAAGGGACTCAGCATTGACAAGATTCTTCTGGTTGGTGGTTCAACTTTCATGCCACAGGTTAAGAGAAGGGTAGAGGCTGAGTTCGGAATTCCTGTCGAACTTAACGAACCAAATGAGTCTGTTTCAAAGGGCGCATGTATTTTTAATGAGTGGAAGCTTGCTAATATTGTAGAATCCACAAATGTTAATTCGGAAGATGGACCGGTAGAAGTCGATTTTGGTGATGAAAAGTTTGACGTTATAAAGAATGATGATGGTGAGATATCGATTGTTGGTTCGTCAGGAGAGGTTATATCTATAGCTGCAGGTAGTGCTAGTTCTACTATCAAGAATATTATTAAGGTATCTACAAAGAGCTTTGGTATCAATCTTTTGGTCAATGGAAGTCCAAAGATTAAAAATGTTATAAAGAAGGATACGAAACTACCTGTTGATTTTGAAATCACTCCTTCAACTTCTGTAGATGGACAGGTTGATGTTTCTCTAGAATTGTATCAAAGTGACTATATGGAGGATTACTATGAGGTTGATGAGGATCTTAAGGTTGGGGACAGTATTTTGACTGGCCTTCCAGAAGGTCTTCCAAAGGGTTCGCCACTTACACTAAGAATAACGCTTAACGAGAGTGGACTTCTCGAAATAACTGGTAGTTACAATGGCTCACCACTTAATGGTAAACTTGAAAGTGTTCTTTCTGCGATTAGTGATAAAGAAGAATAACGTAAGTTATATATAAATGCCCCATTACTTTATGGGGCATTTGTTAAATAAAGAGATTAAGGAGAGTATTTAATGGGAGTTATAGTAGGCATAGATCTAGGAACAACATATACGGTTGTTTCATATATAGATCCTTTAACAAAGAAACCTCAGATAATTAAAAATAAGTATAATAATAATACAACTCCTTCAGTGATTGGCATGCTTCCAGAAGGGGGATATGCAATAGGAGAAGATGCAAAAGTTATGGAAGAGGAAGGCGATGTTAATACGGCGTCTTTTTACAAGCTTCATATGGGTGATCATTCATTTGTAAGGACAATGTATGGGAAAGAATATACAGCTGCTGATCTGTCAGCATTATTCCTCAAAAGAGTAATTGAAGATGCTGAAAAAAAGCTAGGTCTTGATATAACGGATGCTGTAATAACAGTCCCTGCATATTTCGAGAATCCGGCCAAAGATGATACTATTATGGCTGGTAAAAAAGCGGGGCTTAATGTATTGAATATTATTAATGAGCCTACTGCGGCATGTGTGGCTTATGGACTTAATGGCGATAAGGGTAACCAGAAGATACTTATATATGATCTTGGAGGAGGCACATTTGATATAACTATTGCCGAGGTAACACCCAGTGCCATAAATGTGTTAGGAACTAATGGAATTCATGAACTAGGTGGCAGAGATTGGGATAAGGTTATTGCTGATTGGTTAGCAGAAAGATTCTATGAAGAAACTGGAATAGATATTTCAACAGATGAAGAAATGAGCGCTATTAATATGGTTAGTGCCGAAAATGCAAAAAAACAGCTTAGCACAGCAATGTTCTGTGATATAAAAGTTGACGACGGTAACCAAAAGTGTAAGTTTAGATTGACTAGAGATGCTTTTGAAGAGATGACAAGTTATCAGCTTAAACTTACTACAGATATAATCGACGAAACATTTGCAGACATAAAGATAGGCTGGAATGATATAAGTGGTGCTATTCTTGTTGGAGGATCAACCAAAATGCCTATGGTTAGGAATTACCTGACGAGTCATGGTGTCACTATATTGGAAGGAGTTAATCCAGATGAGGCAGTATCAGTTGGTGCTGCAATTCAGGCGAATATTAGCTCGTATTGTGGTTTGACGGTAGAAGCAAAGTCTAAATCGTCTCTTGCCATAGCTGGATCAGATATGAATATGTCTCTGTTACCTGGTGCGACGGTAATTAATGATGTAATATCTCATTCGTTGGGGTGGATAGTTGCCAGCGAGGACGAGACACGTTTTTTGAATGATGTAATGATTAAGAAGAATACTCCTTTCTCAGAAGCAAGAACAACCAAAACTAGAGAATTAAGAGTGGGTAGAAAAGTGGAGAATAATAAACTTGATGTATATCTTCTTCAAGGTGATGATGATAACCCGCTATATTGTTCTATTGTTAAAAAATATGTTTACTATGATATTCCTTTTGTCGAAGGGAAAGTAACAAGGCTGGATATAACATTTTCGCATACCTATAATGGTGTTATAGATATCAGTGCCGTTCAGAGAGAAACTGGAAAAGTTCTACCGTATAGAGAGGAACGCATTCCGGAAGATATGAGTTGGTTAGAGGGAAGTCCTAAGGATTTGTATGGAAGTGTTGAACAGCAACCGGAATTGAGTGGTGCGCTTGTACTTGCTTTGGATCTTTCAGGAAGTATGAGTGGCAGACCATTGAAACTGGCGAAAGAAGCAATGAAGAATTTTGCAGAACAATTTATCGAGTATGTTAATATTGGAATTATTGGTTTCTCAGATCGTACCAAGGTTGTGTGCCATCCAACAAAGAATAAAAAATTGGTATGGCGTGCTATAGATGCTCTTGAGGTGGGACAGATTGGTGTAACAGCACCTGAAAATAAATTATGTCAAACAGGTTATGGTAACGAATCAAATCCAACAAGGGATATATTTAAATGCTTAAGCAGGTTTAAAAACGATATGTTTTTATATGGAGTTGTTTTAACTGATGGTGTTTGGGATAGAACCGCATGTGATGATGCGATAAAAAATAAAAATGATTTTGTAAAGAATGAAATTGAATTAATTGGTATGGGCTTTGGCGGTGCAGACAAGGCTTTTTTAAAAAAGATATCGACAAGGGACGATCTATCAACTGTTGTGGATGTTGGAGAACTGACTGAAAGCTTATCCAGTATAGCAAAAGTTATTTCTGAATAATATAGCCTGTTATATCTAATTTATATAATTATAGATTGCTGTACGTTATGATTGGAGGGATATGTTATGAACAATTATTATCAGATGCTGGACTTATCTATTGAAGAATTCGTAAATGATAAGGCTAAGGTAGAAACTGCGTATAATGAGTGTATGAAAAAATGGCAGAATTCAAAAAATATTAATGAACAAAATAAAGCCACAATTCATGGACCTCATATTCTTGAGACATTTGAAAGTCCTGACACTTGGAAAAGGCAATATGAAACTTATAAAAAAGAATCTGATGATAAGATCCGTTCTAATCTTGATATCGTAAAAAAGGACAATACAGTCACTTCTGAAAATATTGAATCTTTGATGAAAAAGTTTAAAGTATCGCGTGGATATGTAGAGAAGATTGCTAGTGCCAATGGTATTACAATAGGTGGAAAGGGTCAGTCCAAAGATACAAAAAAAGTAGAGGGAGCTACATTAAAATCAATAAAACCTTCTTTTGAAGGACAGATAAAAACTGTGCAGAATTATATAGAAGACCTTGGCTATAGAGATTTGAGGGAACTATTATCACCTTATGTTGATTCTGCACTTGCGCTCGAGGGAGCTGGGGCTGATGTTGAAAGATACAAGGAGGCTATTGAAAACCTAAAAGAAAGTACAGCAAAACTGTCTAGAAATGGTAAGAAGGCGTCTATTAAGTCGGCGCAAGAAAAGATATGTGCTGGCGTAACTGCATTTTTTAAGGATCATACTGTTGAAGATTATAATAATTATCTGAAGTTCAGGTCAATAAATAAATGCGTTATGGATCTTTTTTCTAATCTGAAAAGTCAGGATGTAGATTATTTGAATGATGAGCCTTTTGACCGATGTGTGAATGAAGTATATGGATATTTGGGTAATAGAGAGAATGCCAAGTCTATTGTTGAAAATTTCTTCGCGGAAAAAGGAATAGGTTTTAGTAAGCCGCTTCCTAATATTGCTGTTTGCCCTTTCTGTCATAATAGATTCGAAAGAGCAAATCCGGTTCAAAACAGTTGTCCAACCTGTGGTAAGAGTTTTGTTGTAAAATGCCCAAAATGTGGAAAGGATAAGAATATTCTTGAAACTGCAGAATGTGATGGTATTAGACTGGAAAGGTATCCTGAATTTATCAATAAGATTAATTCGTTAAAATCTGATATGGATGGTCTTCGGTTTGGCTATATAGAAGGAGAATTATCGGATATTGAGTCTGCATGGCCTGGATTTCCAGGTGTATCTGAGTTTAAAACGAAAGTTTCTAATGCAAAAAAGGAAGTTGGAGTAGATCTGATAAAGATAAATGATTGCAGGTTATCCAACAGTTATTATGCTGCAAAAGATATAGTTAATAGGATAGTTTCCCGATATCCTAATTCTGTGAATAGTTTTACTGATATTAATGAAAAAATAGTAGAGGCTGATACAGTTTATGCAGCTTATGAAAAGGAAACTAACCCAGATGCGAAGCTGGAAATACTCATGAGGGTTATAGACATAGTTTCTGATCATCCTAAAGCAAAGCTTGAACTGAAAAAATATCCACTTGGTAATGTCTCTAATGTTGAAGTAAATGTAAATATAAACGGAGGGTTTGCTTCAGTAAATATTGGATGGAAGTCATCAAATAAGCCTGATAGTGTTTCGTATCATATTGTAAGAAAAGAAGGAAATCCTCCTGCTAATGAAAATGATGGATTAGAACTTATAGTTACAAAACAGTTGAGCTATACAGATGATAAAATAGAGGAAGGTAAGATTTACTACTATGCAGTATATGCTTCGAGAGGACCTATTTTATCTAATTTTGTTGTATGTTCCAATCCGGCTCTGTATTTAAAGCCTGTAGAATGTACAGTTATAGGAAAATCCAATTCGATAGAAGTGACCTGGCCTATTACTAGTGTTGGAAATATAAATGTATTCTATTCAACATCAGCAATCTCAACGTACAAGCAAGGCAATGCTGTATCGGGTGTTTCCGTAACCGGATGTACGATTAATGGAGTCTCTAATGGTACAAATTACTATGTTGGAGTATATAAATCAATAGTATTTGGATCAAGGGAGTATGTATCTGAGTTAAAAATTGGAACAGCCACTCCTCAGGAGCCTATTACTCCTCCGGAGTTTAGTTACACATTTGGAAATGAACCTGGCGAGTATATTCTTACGGGTAGCAAAGAATATAAAAACTTGTATTTTTATTGTTCTGATGCACCGGCCGGACTTACGGAAAAAAGCGATGTCAGTTTAAACTATCTTCAAACCAAAGCAAGATTACTAAGTACTACTAAGAGTAATGATGGTTACTCTGTAAAACTAAATAATGAGAAAACACTTTATGTTTATCCGACAATTGTGAGAGGAACAACTGCTACACTTGGTAACGTCATACAGTTAAAATATGTTGATAGTATTAAGATTCTGGAACAACATATTACTGGCAATAAGTTGGTGATGAAAATTGAAAAATGGCCGGCTAATACAGATGCTCTTTACCTGTGTTACAGAGAAGATGCGTATCCTGAGGATCAAAGAGATGGGGATAGAAAGCCAGAGTATGTTACGGAATCAATGTATATTAAAAATCCATTGCTTGAATTACCGTTTCATGATTGTAATCATTTTTATGTTTCTATATTTGCAAAGACGGGGAAAGATTTCCTGCCTATAGCAAAGACAGAGTGTAAGGGTAATGTCTTTCAGCAAAAAAAGAAAATTAAATATAGGCTGAATTGGGCTCTTATTGCTGTGGCAAGTAAGTTGACGCTTGAATTTGAGGGATTAACAGAGATTCCGGATATGGTTTTAAAGTGTAAAAAAGGCGATATGCAACCATCTAATATAAATGATGGAGAAAGCTTGTTAAGCATTTCGTCACGTAATGTAGATATTAACAAGAAAAGTTTAGACTTTACGGTAAAGCTTGAAAGAGGTAAGAGTTATAAATTGTTTACAAATGATCAAAACTATATATTGTTAATACAAGGTCCTTCGCATAAGTAAAAAACTAATATTTTGAAGAAAAAGAGGTATAAGAAATGTTATCTTTTGGAATTGGGAAAAAAATACTATGTCCATTTTGTTTTAATGAGTTTTCTGAGAATAAAGTCCTATATAGATGCTTTAGTGCGTCATGTAAGCAGGATGCATCTGATTCAGTAATAGATAAAATGAAAAGCAAAACTGGTGAGATACCAAGACATATAATAGCAAATCCTAAAGCAAAAAAGGGAATATGTAAGTGTGATAAATGTGGCAAACCTACATCAACTAAAGTATGTCCAAACTGTACGCATGATCTACCTGGAAATATACTTGAAAGTCCTACTAAAATAATATCGATAGTTGGAGCAAAAGGGTCAGGCAAAAGTTATTTTGTTGGTACTTTTTTGATGAAAGTAATGGAAGATGGTATATTTGCGCGCCCACCTCTTTCTGCGGCATGTCGTTGGCTTGAAAAGTGTCAGGATGAATATGAAAACAGGTTTAAGTCACCTATTGATTCTCGAAAGCCTTTACCTGGTACGAATTTGGTTGATGATTTGATAAGAGAATATCCACCACTATTAATGGAAATATCAAGAAAGCAAAGTGGTTCTATTAAGGCCAATACCTTTTCGTTTTTTGATGCTGCTGGTGAGAATTTTGAGGATCCGGCTATCTTAACACAGGTTGGGGCATATTTAGGACATTCTGTTGCAATTATTGTAATTCTTGATCCATGGCAGCTTCCTAAGTTGGAGGCGGCGTTTAATTCAGTTGGTTTTAAAAGTAATCATTCTGAAAAAAAATATTCTGAAATAATTGATAATACGATTATGATCATCAGGAATCAAATGGGGTTGCCTAAAGGAAAGATTAATATTCCACTCTGCTTATGTATATCTAAGTGGGATTTGGTCACAAAGGTTCCGAATCTTATCTCGCCTGATTATACTATAGCTCATCAGGATATGAGTAATTATGATAAGGATTTTATTGATACTGCGAGTGAAGAGTTAAAAGATTTTTTGGTTAATTATGAACCTAATCTTATAAATACTGTAGAGCAGAATTTTGAGACAACAAAGTATTTTGCTTTTTCTGCGTGGGGTTTCTCTAATGAAGAATCTACTGGATCGCCTGTGATTGCATCATATAAGGTTGAGGATCCGATCTTATGGCTATTTGATCAGAAAATGATATAAGGATTGACAAATGGAAAAATATGAAGTTGCACTAAATCAAAGAATAAATAATATGCTCACATCTGCCATAAGGCTTGTCGATGGGTATGTTTCGAAAACAGACCTGATTAATCTATCAGATTGCGATGTGGAGGATATAAGTGAACGACTTGAGAATTCAATAGGTATAGATTTTTTCAAATTAGATAGACTTGCTTATAACCCAGAAGAGGGCATAATTGATAAACTTGTAAATGTTTATTCGGCGATGCATAGTATGTCTTCAACAGTGCTCATTGTAATAAAAGGAAATAGCGATGGAACATCGGATTACTATTTTGGTTGTCGAAATAACAGCAATCCTGGTGTTGCAGCGGAGGTACTAAGGAATAATCTGTCTGGAAACTTTCCGGGAATAGTTTTAGAAAAACAAAAAAAATCCCAAAAAGACAGTCTTCTGGATGAATGTTTTCCTCTGGAATACTCCAGAAAGAGTATTGCTTCGGTATCTGTCTCAGCAGATTACAGAAGAAATAAGGCCGAGGAGGTTAAGACGTATTTTCAAGGGGTTGAAAAGTTTATAGAAACCATGAGAGGTTACAGTTATACTGCGTTATTTATAGCTGAGCCAGTTGGTTCTGAGGACTGTAAAGAAAGGCGTATAGCAATTGAAAATATGATGACAGAGCTTTCAAAATATAAGACTGTTAATATAGCGTATAATGAAGGCGAGAGTATTGCTATAAATGAGTCTTTTGCCAATAGTTTTACTGATACGATTTCAGACAGCCTTAGTCATTCTGTTAGTTCTAATATTTCAAAGTCTATAGGAAAAACCAAAGGACATAATTATGGGGGAAGTAGTGATTTTTTCACATGGCACTCTAATCACGGGAGTTCTTCTGCTAAAACGACAACAAGTACTTCTGGTGAGGGAGAATCGGATACAACATCTAAAAGTAGGTCATATTCAAATGGGAGTACTCTGACAAAAGGACAGACGTCGACAGTTAATGCAGGCATTAATATGACACTTAGTTTTGAAAATAAACGTGTTGCTGATCTTGGCGAGAGACTGGAATATGAACTAGATAAGCTTGAAAATGCTGATTCATTTGGTATGTGGGATACAGCCGTGTATGTTATTTCTGATAGCGAAGATGTGTCGGTTATGGCGTCAAATAGTGTTCGCTCGCTTTTTTTAGGTGATGAATCAGGAAAAACGGAAAGTTATATTAATTATTGGTCCGGAGATTTTCGTACTTATAATCTGGGCGATGCAGGTAAGATCATGAAGTTCCTTCATTATGGAATGCATCCTGTTTTTAAAAGCAGGATGACTGGAGAAGGTGGTTTAAATTATTATCTGACGCCTGCTGTTCCGATTGGTGGTAACGTTCTACCCGCGATAATGGGTTTTCCATTGAAGTCTGTTCCAGGTATCACGGTTTTTGAAATGGCAGAATTTGGACGTAACATTGTAAAGGATAATATAGTTGAGGATGGAAAGAGAAAAATATCTCTGGGAAATATAATGTATATGGGGCACTCTGATAATACCCCTGTTGAGCTTACGGTTAATTCTTTGAGTGGTCACACATTTATATGTGGCTCACCTGGTTCAGGCAAAAGTAATGCTACGGCTAAACTGATTACGGAACTATTGGAATTGAATAGGAAACCAGAAAGAGATGAGGGATATGGGGAAGTCCGTTTTTTGGTAATTGAGCCAGCCAAGGGAGAGTATAAGTTTGATTATGGTAATCTTGGAGGATTGAACATATTTACATCGAGGGATGATATGTGCAGGTTATTGAAGATTAATCCCTTTGAGTTTCCGTTTGAAAGTATGGATATTACAGCTCATATTGATCATTTGATGAACATTTTATCTGTTTGCTGGCCTTTAACAGCAGCAATGCCGGCAATACTCAAAGATGCATTGCAGTCAGCATATGTAATGAAAGGCTGGGATCTTAGAAATTCCAGATTTATATTACCTGGAAACGTGAAGTTTCCGTCTTTTCAGGATGTTTTGACTGTGCTTCCCAAAATTATTAATAGTTCAGCCTATTCTAGTGATGCAAAAGGTGATTATACGGGAGCTCTGGTTACAAGAGTGAAATCACTCGTCACAGGGATAACAGGTAAAATATTTGATAATGTTGGAACAGTATCAGACGAGGTTTTATTTGACGAAAATACGATTATAGATCTTAGTGATATTGGATCTGGAGATACTATTTCTCTGATTATGGGCGTCTTAATTGACAAGCTGCAGAATTATAGAAAATATAATGCTACGAGAGCGAATTATCCGTTAAGGCATGTAACAGTACTCGAAGAAGCACATAATATCTTGCCGAGTAATAGTGAGGGATCGAGCGAGGGTGTCAATATTCGCGCAGAGTCTGTAAAGTCTATAAGTAAAGCAATATCGGAGATGAGAACTTATGGAGAAGGCTTTTTTATAATTGATCAGTCCCCGGCTGCGGTTTCGGACATCGCAATTTCATATACTAGTACAAAGATTGTTATGAGGCTTCCAGGTCAGGATGATATAGATGTTGCAGGAGCATCTCTGGGATTGACACAGGCTCAGAAAAGCCAGATACCAATGTTGCCTCAGGGACAGGCTATCGTAAAACAGGGAGATTGGCTAAAACCTATTGTAGTCCATATAGATAAAGCATCTAATAAATATCATAGAAAACATATGGAGGAATATCTCTATGAAGATCTGATGAAACTCAGAGGGGATATGCTAAAAGAAAGCTTTTCGATGATAAGAAGAAATGAAAAAAGAAATATATTTATGAGTATGGACGTGAAAAAGGTTCTTAAAGTTATAGATGATGCATTGGTTTCGGAACATAATAAAATATACTTAAAAGAACAGTGGACAGAGTTTTGTTCATTAAGCGCATCAAAGCGTAAAGAAGAGCTACCATTATATGTTATAAAAGTAAGTGAATTTGAAGGAGGACTCTTAGCTTGTTCCTATGTTTTTGAAGAAGATAAGCAGACAAAAATCAAAGGTCATTTATTCAATAAGATGGTAAAAGAGTGGGCAGACTTTCTAAAAAATATCCTTACCAGTCAGTATGTTGCTGCTTCTGAAGAAACAATTGAAGATATACTTAGTTACATATATGCATATTGTGCATCTTATTCCAGTAATGAAATATTTAAGAATTATGGAATGACAATGTTGTTGAGGAACAAAAGATAGTGAATGTTTTAGATGTTAATGATATAAATTTAATAATACGCCAGAAGACTATTCTTAAGGATATTACGTTTCAAGTAGAAAAAGGTGAAGTGTTCGGATTGGTAGGCTACAACGGAGCAGGGAAAACGAGTCTGTTGAAAGTGATAATGGGTCTATTGGTTGATTATAGCGGTTCGCTTAAGATCTTAGGAAATGATGACCTTAATAAAGGTAGGAAGAGCATTGGCTGTGTTCTTGATAATACACGTATGGATATGAATGCTTCAGCCGGCAGAAACATAAAAGAGGTTGCCAGAATGCTTAATATTCATGACGAAAAAGTTGAAAAAGATGTTTTAAAGCTGGTTGGCTTGGAAAATGTGGGGAAGAAATATGTAAGAGACTTTTCACTTGGTATGAAGAAACGCTTGATGATAGCTTTAGCTATTCTTGGTAGTCCTCAAATTCTTGTTTTAGATGAACCATTTAATGGGATAGATATTGAAGGTGTTCAAGGCTTTCATGCATTAATAAAGCACCTATCTAATGATGGAGTAACAGTAATAATAACAAGTCATAATATTTCAGAATTAATAAAGCTTTGTACATCATATGGAGTGATGTGTAATGGAAAGTTTGTAAAAAAATATCGTAAACAAGATGCTTTAGAGGAAAAAGTCGATAAGTATCTTATTAATATGGATGATGCGGAAATAAAGATAAATGCGATACGTAAGGAATATCCTGATATTTATTTTGGTCTGAAGAACGACAAGGAGATTATTTGTGTTACATCTCAACAAAATGAAAATTGTATAAGGGAGACTATGCAAATAAAAGCAAAATACCAAGTTAGTAAGGAGAGTATTAATCTGGAGGATGTGTTGCTTTGGAAAATGAACGGCCATTAAAAATTAATTGTTTTGGTAGTGCTGTGTTTAGACTGTTTACATGGAAATATTTTTTAATTCAGTTTCTAATTATGATAAGTGTGGCAATATTTAGCCCTGTTTTGTTAAGAGATTTCTGTAGAGTTTTAGATGAAATGCCCAAAGATTTTACTGAAACATTTAGAATGGGAAATGTATATAATATTGGGATTTTGACAGTACCTACCTTGGATTTTTCTAAGATTGATGTAATGGATATCTTAACTGGACTATTCTCCAGCATCGGATTTCAAATAATGATTGTGTTACTTGTATGCACCTTTATTATTAAAGAATACAAATGTGGCTATATTCATAGAGCTATAATGAAGGGGTGTGGTAGAGTAAAACTGTTTTTTAAATATGTGTTCCTGTTGTTTTTGGTTATGTTATTAGTTATTAGTGTATATTTGATATGTCTTGGATTTTCTGCTGGTATAACAAAAGGATATGAGCCTAGTGATATACATGTAGGAAAGATGTTTTTGCAAGTTTATAATCAGATAGTAATGATTATTTCAGTAGTAGTTATAGCTGCGATAGTAACACTTTTGATTCCTGATTTTAAAGCGATAATTATTGTTGAATCGTCTATTGTAATAATGCCATACGTGCCTGTATATCTTGATTCCTTTTTAGGGAAACAGTTAAATATAGGGAAATACATTTTATTTTATAGATTAGTTCAGTCGGGACATAATGCGGATTTGACAATCGTTGGTGATATTCTGGTTGCTGTGTTAACCAGTGTGATTATATATATTGTTGGGGTTATGATTTTTAGAAGAATTGTATTTGACTAGGAGGTGTTTTATGGAAATCGAAAGATCTATTAGTGCTGCTGTACAAAAAGGAATTGAAGGGAAGTCGGGTATTACATATTTTTCTTATACTGATAAATTCAAAGAGATATTTACAAAAGAAGGAGGAGAGAATCTTGAGGGGATTCTTACATCTTTTTATACTTGTCCTGAGGTAGATGAATTATATCCATTTTACAAGACGAATCCAACTAATCCATTTGCCCTACCTACTGATCTTGATGAGCTTAATTCTCTTGAGGATGGTGTAATAAAAGAAATTGCGCCTAAGACCTTTGGTTATTATCCGATTGTTCTTAATGGCGAGAAATGCGTAATATTTCAGTATGGAAAATTCATGGGATGCGATTGGACAAACAGCAGATATAGTAACATGTATAATAGTGCTGTTGTTTGTAGTATAAATGATATTGATAAATATCCTTTTCAGTATTGTGATTCGCCGATAGTGTGTTGTGATATCAAAAGGTCGTATTTTTATCCGAAGGGCGAGGCTCCAGAACCTAGTTTATTACCCTATCCGGATGGTCTTGAGGCTAAATTTGATAAACTTGCTATTCCCCATACTGCTGGGTTTGAAAAGATAACAGAAAGTGAATTAATGGAATTCATAAGTGATACAGATTATGGTCGGTTGGATATTCTCATGAGTATGATTGAAGCGATAATCAGACTTAAGACTGGTGATACGTCATGCAGAATAATCATAGGTGATCAGAAAGACAATATTCTTTATTGGATAGCAGCTCTTACATATGTATTTCCAGCAGAATTAGCTAAGGATATTAGTTTTACTACATTCACTGATAATCTGGGAACTCCTGTTGATATTATAGGCGTATATATTCCTGAGCTTAATGGATGTAAAGAATATAAAAATGTAGCTAATTATTCGTTTGAGAACTTAAAAGAAGATTATTCAATTTATGATTATAAGCAGTATTATTTTGCACCTAACATAGAAGTTGATAAGAGTAAAAAGTTTAACAACATGATAGATGTAGCTTTTACTATGGATATCTCGTATTTAAATGGATATAAGGAATATATATCAACAAAAACAAACTATAGGAGTATTAATAATGATTATTATGCTGGATATCTGCTTTATTCAATTGATAAGCTCGGAAAGGTTTTATCACAAGAAGAAATAATTCAGGCGTTTGAGTTTGCTAAAAAATATATGAAAAGCGAAAATGTTGAGGCTTTTTTGAAATCCATGCTAATAAGGTTTTTGGAATTCTCTGCTCAGGAAAAAGGTTATTTCTTTGATGGCCTTTCTGATTATATTAGTTTTTGTCTGAATAATAAATTGGTTGAAAATACATTAATAGATGAGACTTTAATGCCTGAAGTTTATGGAAGCTTTGATGAAGGGTATGATGAGTATATATCAAAGGGTTCTACTGTTGAACAGCTTTGTAAGTTTGGAGACGATGCGATAGAAGTAATGTTTGCTGAGCATTTTGGCTTTGATGGAATGCTAAAGATGGTTGATAAGTATGACGGGAAACGGACAGCGTATTTATTAACTGTTGTTTGTTCATATGTAAATGCAGGGAAAGCGTCATTAAAAATAGAAAAAGAATATAGAGAGAAACATAATCCGTATAGTTATTTGGTAATAAATCTTCTAAGCAGACTCATAAAAACAGATGAAGTAAATAGAATGACTGAAAGTTTATTATTAAATGGATTTAATCATTTAGTTGATGAGGAAGAAAAATTTAATTACCTTGTATGTTTCTATTTTATGGCAAAGAATCTTAATTTTCAAAATTTACAAAACTATGTGTATGGCAAATTGATAGAATTCTTTGATAATGATGAACAGTCATTGACAAAAAGAAATATTTTTGTGAATAGATGTTATCTATCAAATATAGCAACAGAAACATTTCCAAGACTGATTAACTATTATTATAATACTAATGATTTTGATAAGATGAATAAGGGATATCGTTTGATTTATAAAAACTATCCTAATGAATTCAGCTCATATTATAATGATATGATAAATAATCTGCTTTTTATGATGGAAAAATCAAGCCAAGGAAAAACACTCGAATACATTCAGATTCAAAATGGGATTAAGCTTGTAAAAAAACTTGGATATCGAGATTTTGATAAGCTTACTGGGATACTATCTGAATATATTGATTTATTGCTTATTAATTTTAGGGAATTTAAGCTTCCAAGTGATTCAAAGGAGAAGATTGTTGAGTTTCTTAAGTGGATTAATAATGTTCAGGGTTCAAAATTATTGCCTGTCAGAATAGAAATAGTTAATTGTTTTATAATGGTATATGAATATGAGTATAATATCGAAAACAAAATAAAAATTGATAAAACAGAAACTCGCCCTATTAGATTTGATAATTTGACAATAACACAGAGGGAATTATTTGAAGATACTATCATTCGGTTATATGCAGAATACTGGTTGAAAGTTGGGAAAGTGCCACCGCATTTTTCAAATGTAATTAGTACAAATAGTATGTATTATAAAGATTTTCTTGTTTCTGCAACTCCTAAATTCGTTGAATTTTTTTGCAGGATAGAGGAATCAAAGGCTAAAATGCGGTTTATAGCTAATTCTGTTGAGTTGACGTCTTTTTATAAACTTCAAGAATCATTAACAGATATTCCTAATTGCGTATTTAAAGAAAAAATCAAGATTAGTAAACTTATAAAACAGTTAGAAGCAGATGCAGAAGATATAGTCAAGGATAAAAATGATAGTGAATGGAAAAGCAATCTTGACCTTCAGTATTTGAGGCGAATGATAGAAGCGATGAGAAAAAAGCAGGAGGAAGCTGAAAAAGGAAATAACGTTTTTGCAAATCTTTTCGGAAAATATAAGAAAAACTAGCTTAAAAAGCGATTGGTTATTGTTTCATTTGTGATGTGAAAGGAAAAGCAAGATGAGTGATTTTAGTAGAGGAGAAGTGTCTGGTCCTAGTATTGAAACGCCAGAATCTCAAAAAACTGATAGTTTTAAATTGACAGAAACTCCAAATTCTTCGGTGGAGGTTGAAGGGTCAACTTATTATACAGATGATAATTGTGAATTATATAAAGTTGATGATAATCTTTGCCCTGATAATGAATACTCTATTAATGATATATGCTATAAGACGGACTCGGATGGACAGATTACAGAATTTGAGGGGGATGTAAAATATAATCCTGAAAATGAAAGAGATGAAAATGCTCAGCTTTATGTAGGCGGGGAGGATAGACTTGAAGGAGATGATGGAGGGCATCTTATAGCACGAATCCTTGATGGCTCGCCAGGAGTAGAGAATATGGTTCCTATGCGTGATACCATAAATAGAGGTGATTACAAGCGGGCAGAAAATGAAATGGTTAGTGCGTTAAATGATGGGAGCGATGTTCATGTAAAGGGGGAAATTATAAGAGAAGATCCGGATACTACGCGTCCAACCAAAATTGAAATTGAGTATGAATATTCTGATAAAGAGGGGAACAATGTAGATAAGGTGGTTACATTTGATAATGTGAAAGGTTCGATGGATCTTATGGAAGATGCAAGAGATGAAATTCCAGAAGAAAAACTTGCATCTTTTGAGCAGGAATTAAGTGAAATGCAGGATGATGGGCATGAGGTATCTGTAACTTCTATTGTAAGAGAATATGATGAAGATGGGAATGTAACAAACGTGTCTATTAGATATAGAGATGAAACTGAAGGTGAGAAAATGGAGAGAAAATTCACGCTTGATACGTGATATTGTTGTAAAGAAATATGGAGGAAATTGACTAATGAAAAAAGAATTACTTGATTTGGTAAAGGAGTTGGACCTTAAAATTGCATCGGATATAAAAGGATTGGCTTTGGTGAATAAAGACTGGAGCGAAATATTTTTCTTTGCTAAGATTGAGAACGAGTGGCATAAATCTTTGAATATGGTTGAAGAAAATTTGATAGATTCAATTAAACTGGATGGTTTTACTTCGGATGTGGAAAAGCTTATTCGTTCATCATCGCAATATAATATAGATAAATTAAATATTATTAAATTCGATAATAAAGGAAATGTAGATGTAGAATATGCTGATAACGATGTCAGCACATATTCTCTGAAAAAAAGGTGGAAGAAAGAGCAAGGTATTTGATATATGATTTAATATTAGATTAGATGTTGAAAGGGAGAAAAATGATTCCTGATAAGAAAAAGGATAAAATTGCATCGATATTGGCGATAGCCACCATAATAATAATAGGTGTTGTAATCGCCTTGAGATTTGATACTATCCGTAGTTTGATTATCGAAAAAATAATTGATAGAAATTCAGATGATGATAATGAAGAATATTATCAAGATTCGGAAATAGAGGTAGATGATAATTCTAATAATGGCGATATTGATTTATCTTCAGATGGTAATGTACTTAATATCTATTGCTGGAATGATGAGTTCGCTCGTCGTCTGAAGGATCATTATCCGGATTTCGTTCCTAACGATCCTGATGATGCTACTGCTGGTGGTAAGATCGGCGACATTGATGTTATATTTACAGTAACTTCTTCAGTTGACAATGGTTATCAGAACAATCTTGATACTGTTTTACCGGAGAATGTAAATGCGACTGCTGATGCTAAGGTTGACATTTTTCTTGTTGAAGCTGATTACGCTCTAAAGTATGTTGATTCTGAGTTTACTATACCAATTTCAGACCTTGGAATTACAGATGATGAGCTTGCTAATCAATATCAATACACAAAAGATATTGCTACTGACTCTAATGAAAATCTTAAGGGCGTTTCATGGCAGGGATGTCCTGGTGTCCTTATCTATAACAGAGAAGCAGCTAAAGAAGTTCTTGGTTCAGACGATCCTGCTACAGTTCAGGAAGCAGTTAAGGACTGGGATACATTCAACGAGACTGCTGGTAAGATGAAGGATGCCGGATACAAGATTACAGCTACAGCAAACGATACATTCCGTGTATTCTCAGATAACGTTTCTTCACCTTGGGTTGTTGATGGAAAGATCGTAATCGATGACAACATCAAGAAGTGGGTTGATATGTCTAAGGAGCAGGTAGATGCAGGCTACACAGGTACAGGCGACCTTTGGGGCGATGACTGGTATGCAGGATTCTACCCAGAGGGTAGGGTGTTCTGCTACTTTGGACCAGCTTGGCTGATCGACTTCTGTATGGCAGCTGATGATGAAGCTTCTATCGCATATGCAGGTGGATGGGGAGCTACAACAGGACCTCAGGGATTCTCATGGGGTGGTACATGGATCTGTGCTGCTAACGGAACTGATAACCCGGCACTCGTTGCTGATATCATGAGAAAGCTTACAACAGATACAGAAATCATGACTGGTATCGTTAAGGATGATAACGACTTCGTTAACAACAAGCCAGCTATGGAAGCTATGGCAGCTGATACAAGCTACGGCGATGCTGTACTTGGTGGACAGAATCCGCTTGATATGTTTTGTAAGGGCGCTGAAATGATTGACAGGTCTAATATGACCAAATATGATCAGGGGTGTATAGAGTCATTTCAGGAAATTATGACATATTACTTTGAAGGGTACTATGATTCATACGAAAATGCGCTTATTGATTTCTATGGGTCAGTAATAGAAAAGTATCCGGAACTCACTTATTAAGTTATATATATTTGAAGGAACAAAAAAAGAATTTACAAACTTTTTACGCTTTATCCAACAGTATAGTTATTGGAAGGAAGAAAAAATGATTCCAGATAAAAAAAAGGATAAAATTGCATCAATATTGGCTGTTATTACTATAATAATAATATGTGTTGTAGTGGTCCTGAATATAGAAGGTGTTCAGGAACTTATTAATATTGGAAAGAATAGTTCATTATTTAATAAGGAAAGCGAAGAAGATTACCAAACTGTCGAGGAACAGGTGACAGAGAAACAGGCAACAGAAGAGCAAACAACAGAATTGGGTGAGAATCTCAATATATCTGACGAACCAATATATATATATGCAACAAATGATGAAATAGAATACAGACTGGAGCCTTTTAAGTCTAATTATCCAGAGTATAGTGATCTTATAAATATAGAATATGTTGATTATGAAGAATATAATTCTAAAGTTATAAATGAGTTAAATGGTGGCTCAAAAATTCCATCTATTTTAATTCTTGAAGATGAACCAATGGAAGAATTAGTTAATGCAGGATGTATTAAGCCTATTACAGATATTGGGTTTACATTAGATGACATGGGAGGAATGTATCAATACACGGTTGATGCTGTTAATTATGATGGGCAAATAATGGGGATGGCAATTCAATGCGATCCAGGGTGTTATATTTATAACATGGATGTAGCACAGGAAGTGTTTGGTACATCTGATCCCGAGACTATTTCCGAATATTTTTCAACGTGGGATGGCTTTTTTAAGGCTGCAGAAATACTTAAAGAGCATGGGTATTATATTGTTCCGGAAATAAAATGTGTAGAGAGATGTATGGGAAATTATTATAACGAAAGCATTATTAATAAGATTAATGAGAATAATTACTCAAAGAATTTAGAAGAATGGTCAGAAGATTGGATGGATTCAATTCACCAAGATGTTTTTGGCTATTTAGGAGCTGATTGGTACGCTAATTATAGTTTAAATACATACACAGAAGGCGATGCACCAAAATTTGGAATTTGTTCTGTACCACAGGGGTATTGTTGGGGAGATAATTATGCATGTATTACTACAGGATGCCAAAATCCTGGTTTGGTTTATCTTTTGTTAAAGTATTTATTTGTTGATGAAGATACAATTTATAATTTTTGTATTAATTATAATTATAGGTATGTCAATAACTTTAATGTGGTTCAAAGGATTATAAATGATGGATACAAACCATGGAATACTGAAATAATTGGTACAGATAATGTGTATTATTATTTTGATAATACGTTGAAAAGAATAGTAGATGATGAAACATCCGCTTATTTGAGCTCATATGAAATGTCTGAAGAAACTTTTGAGGATACATTAAATGATGATTATATAATTCCTGATAGTGATTCCGTTGAACTAACTTATGCTGATATTGACGATTTAACTCTCAAAGAGCTTAATTATGCAAAAAATGAAATATATGCTAGACATGGTAGAAAATTTAAATCAAATGAGCTTCAGACGTACTTTAATAGCAAATCTTGGTATGAAGGAACTATAGAGCCAGATGATTTTTCTGATGAAATGTTGTCTGAGTTGGAATTAAATAACGCAAAATTGCTTAGAGATGCAGAGTACGCTATAGATTCAAATGGATATCCGTTAGACCAGTAGTTTATCGTAATAATGCGAGATGGTAATTAAAGGTAGTGTTTTTTGTCAGTAGTATATTTGTAAAATGAATTATAAAGAATAACAGTGTAAGGAAATAAATAGGTGGTCAGTTATGAAGTTTGATTTTTCAAAAATAAAAAGAAATGATGATATGAAAACAATTTCTGAAGATGAATTGGAAAAGATTGCTAATGAAGCGCAGAGTAGAATGCAGGAATGGCATGGTAAGAAAGAATCTGGCAACCTTACAGAAGAAGAAAAAAGGCCATAGAAAACACTAAGAAATTTATGGAATATGATGGAGATCTATTTACATTATCGCCAGAGGAATTTGAGAAATTGTTTAAATAGTATTGCAAGGGGAGAATATTGATAATAAAATGCTCTGGCGATACTCTATTATAAATAAGCAAACGAATTGGAATTCATTCAGCTAATTCTTTGTATTACGAAATTATTTACAAAGAATGGTTTAAGGATGGATATATTACTATTGATATAGGTGTATCCATATGACTCATTTATTATGTGTCCGAAAACATATATCAAGTTTAAAATCCGCTGTATGATATGGATGGTTTCTGTATATTTTATGCTTATGCCTCAAAAACCTTAGCCACATCCTCCAGTAGTTTCCTTATAGGAAGATGCTGTGGACATACTTTTTCACATTTACCGCATTTAATACAGTCAGACGCTTTTCCGTGGCCTCCGTTAGTAATAACATTATTGTAATAAAAGTCTGAATTCCAGTTGTGAAATGCCTCGTGGGTATTCAGTGAAGAAAACATATCCGGAATCCTGATACTCTTTGGACATTCGTTTTCATCAACGCAGTAACGACAGGAAGTGCATGGTATCAGATTCAGGTTGTTAAATATTCCGCAAACCTTGTTTATGGCAATCATTTCCTCGTCAGAGAGCGGGGCAAAATCCTTCATCGAACTGATATTATCCTCCATCTGAGCCATATCGCTCATACCGGAGAGAACCATAGCCATGTTAGGAAAGCTGGCTGCAAATCTTATAGCATAGCTTGCATTGCTGCCGCCATTCAGGTTTCTGAATATCTTGTCTGCATCCGCCGGGAGATTTACCAGACTTCCTCCCTTTACCGGTTCCATAACTATAACAGGTTTTCCGAACTTTTCACATACTTCATAAACCTTGCGGCTTTCTACGGAAGCAGATTCGTAGTCAACATAGTTAAACTGTATCTGAACTACTTCGATTTCAGGATGCTCTGTCAGTATCATTTCCAGAACCTCTGCTTTGTCGTGAAAGGAGATGCCAAGGTGCTTTATGAGACCTTCTTCTTTGAAGCTGTATGCTGTTTCATAAGCCTTGCATCTCTTGAATTTCTGATAATTATTCCTATCCTGCGCATGCATCAGGTAGAAATCAAAGTATTCGACACCACAGAGTTCGAGCTGCCATTCAAAAAACGGTCTGATGTCTTCCTGCTTTTTGAAATAAGGATCAGTAAGCTTGTTGGTCAGCAGGAAGCTGCTTCTGTCATATCTGCCGGAAACACAGTCACGGATGGCGGTTTCGGACTGACCTCCGATATATCCGTGTGCGGTGTCGAAGTAGTTGAAGCCTGCATCGATAAATGCATCTGCCATACGGCTGAACTCATCATAATCAACCTTGCCGTCTTTCATCGGGAGTCTCATACACCCAAAACCAAAATTGCCGTGGATTTCTGGAAAAAATTTACTATCCTGCATCTTTATACCTCCTCAAAACAAATATGCATATTTTTGAAAGCGGTTATTAATCGATTCTCAAAACTACAGTATTATTACATAATTATATTATATAGCGGCTAAGGTGACAAGGGGACAGGCACCTTGTCACATAGGCTTGTTTGGGCTTACTTAAAATAAGTTGTATTAGATGCAGATTCATGAGCGTATTCTGAGTCATCATAAATAGTAACGGATGAGAATATTTGTATGGAAATATGTCAACGATTTTGTATAAAACCTTCGGGGAATTATACATGAAAGCATTGACAAAGTAGTTCGCTGGTCTTATAATTCGCATGAAACAAAACAGGAGTGCTTAAGGAATTAGGCTGAGAGGTGGTATAACCCTACCATCAATCCTATAAAACCTGATCCAGGTAATGCTGGCGGAGGGAGAAAATAGATAGCTATCGGCTCACTCCGTTATGAGGTGGGCCTTTTATTATGTATATTTTCTATCGTATTACTAATTGGTTTGATAACAGGTAGGGATGATACTGCCGGTAAAAGGAGCGGGATTGTTTCTATTTGAAATGTTGAAATGAAATAGAGTTAAGGAGGAAGAAAAAATGAATGCAAATGTAGCAATTCAGGTGTTGCCGGATGTTCATGGTGACGAAGAGATTATCAGAGTGGTTGATGCAGTTATCGACTACATCAGGAGTACAGGTGTTACTTACTATGTAGGACCATGTGAGACAGCTATGGAGGGTGACTATGAGCAGCTTATGGAGATCGTTAAGCAGTGCCAGTACATAGCAATAGAAGCAGGTGCGCCAAGTGTTATGAGTTATGTGAAGATAACCTATAAGCCTGACGGAGAAAAGCTTACCATAGAGAGAAAGGTTTCCAAGCATCATAAGAACGATGCTGCTAAAAAGTCATCTGCAGCATAAGTTATCGGAGAAATGAATATGAAGAAAATATTTAGCAAGGACAAATGTATTCCTGTCATATTTATTGCTGTATTTCTGCTGATATGGCAGATGGCCTGCACATTCAGGTGGGTACCTAAATATATGCTGCCTTCTCCGATTGAGGTAGTGAAAGCATTTATAAGTGATTTCCCGCTGCTTATGATGCATGCGCGGGTGACTATAATAGAGGCGGTCCTGGGACTTACACTGGGAGTATTGCTGGGTTTTGTATGTGCGGCTGTTATGGACACATTTACCATAGTGAAGCAGGGACTATACCCTATACTTGTTCTGACTCAGACCATTCCGCCGGTTGCAATCGCACCGCTCCTGATACTTTGGTTTTCCTATGGAATAGCTCCTAAGGTAATACTTGTGGTGCTGGTGGCATTTTTCCCAATGGCAGTAGGACTTCTGGAGGGCTTTCAGTCTGTGGATAATGACATGATCAGACTTATGAAGTCAATGAATGCCAGCAGGTGGCAGATATTCTGGAATGTCAAGTTTCCGGCTGCTCTGGGGGAGTTTTTCTCGGGCCTTAAGATAGCGGTTGCCTATTCCATAGTCGGAGCGGTTATAGCTGAGTGGCTGGGAGGCTTCAACGGTCTTGGCGTATATATGACAAGAGTTAAGAAGTCCCTTAGCTACGATAAGATGTTTGCGGTTATATTTTTCGTGTCTGCAATCAGTCTGATACTCATGGGGCTGGTTAAGGTCATTCAGCGTCGGGCTATGCCTTGGGCAAATATAGAGGAAACGGATAAGTAATAATATTGAAAAAGAAAATGTCAGCTAAATGTGAAGCATGATTTATTAAAAAGAAAGCTTTAATAGAAATGAGGAAATATATATGAAAAAGATTATGAAAAAAACATTTGCAATTACACTTGCAGGCGCTATGCTTCTTGGAAGTACAGCCTGCGGAAAGAGTGGAGAAACAGCTAAGAGTGATGATGCTTCAAAGCCGGAGGAGCTTACAGAGATAACGCTTGTGCTGGACTGGACCCCAAATACTAACCACACAGGCTTCTATGTAGCACAGAGTGAAGGCTACTTCGAGGAGGCAGGGCTTAAGGTCAATATCATTCAGCCACCGGAAGACGGAGCTACAAACATGGTTGCATCGGGACAGGCCGAATTCGGAATTGATTTTCAGGATTACCTGCCACCTGTATTTACTTCAGAAGAGAAGATCCCCGTTGTTGCGGTTGCTACACTTATTCAGCATAATACCTCCGGTATCATTTCCCTTAAGGAGGATGGGATAGAATCTCCTAAGGATATGGAGGGAAAGAACTATGCTACCTGGGAGCTTCCTATCGAGCAGGCGACGCTTAAGAAGGTTATAGAGGATGACGGCGGAGATTTCTCAAAGGTCAACCTCATTCCTGAATATGTTGAAAATGAGCCTGCAGCTCTTCAGCAGGATATAGATGCTATCTGGGTTTACTATGCGTGGGCCGGCATATCCTGCAAGCAGGCCGGACTTGAAACCAATATGTTCTTCTTTAAAGATATAGATGAAGTATTTGATGATTATAGTCCTGTTATTATTACCAATTCTGACTGGGCAGAAGCAAATCCTGACACAGCCAAGGCATTTCTTGAAGCAACTAAGAAGGGCTATGAATTTGCAATAAATGATCCTGATAAGGCGGCTGAAATCCTTTGTAAGCAGGTTCCTGAGCTTGATAAGGAACTGGTTAAGGAGAGCCAGGAATGGCTTTCACCACAGTATAAGGCTGAGGTTGAGAGATGGGGATATATAGATCAGGCAAGATGGGACAGATTCTATAAATGGTTGTCGGATAATGAGCTTTCAGATCCAATTCCTGACGGATACGGATTTACAAATGATTATCTTCCAGAGTAAAATATGATATGAAACTGACTTATCATAATCAACTTAGAAAGTAAATATTTGTTGATATGATAGTCATGTCTGCATGACTTGAGAAGCTACAAATAATTATGGATATAACGCAAAATGAGTGAGATATTAAGAGCAGAAAATATAGCAAAATCATACGGTGATAAGCATGTGCTTAGTGATATTTCCATTACATTAAATGAGGGCGAACTGATCAGTCTTCTGGGTGTAAGTGGAGTAGGAAAGACTACGCTTTTTAACATCCTGTCCGGACTGGTCGAGCCTGATGCCGGGAAAGTGCTTCTAAGGGCGGATGCAGTTCCGAAGAATTCGAAGAATGGTCAGGAGGATCTTGAAGAGGGCTTTGTGAGTATTGCCGGAAGGACAGGAAATCTGAGCTACATGCTTCAGAAGGATCTCTTGCTCCCACATAAAACTGTGGTAGATAACGTCGCTCTACCGCTTATCCTTTCCGGAATGAATAAGAAACAGGCCAGAGAGAAAGCAGCTTCCTTTTTTGCTCAGTTCGGACTGGATGGAACAGAGAGTAAGTATCCTGTTCAGCTTTCGGGAGGAATGAGGCAGAGAGCGGCACTTCTAAGAACATATCTTTGTGGTAACAGAGTGGCGCTTCTGGACGAACCCTTTGGAGCACTGGATACACTTACCAGAACGGCAGTGCACGAGTGGTATATCAAAATCATGGATGAGATAAAGCTTTCTACTATATTTATTACTCATGATATCGATGAGGCCATTCTTTTGTCGGATAGGATATATATAATGAAAGGTTCGCCTGCATTTATTTCGGATGAGATAGTAATTGGTGAGCCTAAACCAAGAGCTGCGGACTATGTGCTTTCAGAGGAATTCCTAAAGTATAAAAAACATATCAAGAGCCTGCTATGATGTGACATGGGATAGTCCCTCTGCCACATTATAAATTAAGGGTTGAAAAGAATATAAACAAAGAATAAAATGAAAGCTGCGTAACCTGGTGGTGGCGCGGCTTTCTTTTTATAATAAAACTGGAGGTGACAAGGGGACAGGCACTTTGTCACATAGGTGACAGGGGGACAGGCACTTTGTCACATGGACACCATATCACATTAGTAAGAATTGAGTATCAGGATAAGGATATAGTAAAATGATATTACTTGTGCAAAATGATGCTGAATATGAGATAGATCTGAGAACGATGATCACCGCCTTTTTTCAAGGGGAGAAGGTCAGGAGTGCGAAACCTCAGGAGGTTGCGACCTTCGATAAGTCAATGTTTTCGCATTTTAAGCTTATGGTCACGGCGCTCTATGATGAAGATCAGGATAGTACATATGATGTTCCATCATTTGCTGCGGTGGATAGTCTTCGACCTGAGACAACAGGTCATCGGGGAAAAGACGAGTTAGATAGTTTCCGATCTGAAACAACAGAGCTTCAGAACAAGAACGAGATACCTGTCTCCCGACCTGAGACAACAGGGCTTCAGAACAAGAACGAGATTCCTGTCCCGCGTCTTGTGACAACAAGGCTTAGAATAGAAGAGAAGGGGCACGTGCTCTACTCCGCATATGTTTACGGCAATTACAGAGACAGAGCCAGATATCGCAACAAGCTGAAGAAAGCTATCTACAGACTGTTATCGGAATATACGGGAAGAACGCTTCCGTGGGGAAGCCTTACCGGGATGCGTCCGACCAAGATTGCATCTACAGCCCTTTCCAAAGACCGTGACAGAAGAGAGATAATAGAATATTTCAAATACACCTATGATGCATCTGAAGAAAAGGCGGCACTGGCAACAGATGTGGCAATAAGAGAGAAGAGGATAATGGAGTCGGTGGATCCTCTCACGGATTACTGTCTGTATATTGGAATCCCATTTTGCCCTACCAGGTGTCTGTACTGTTCATTTGCAGCCTATCCGATCATGGAGTATGCTGCGAAAGTTGATGAATACATAGATACACTCAAACAGGAGCTTCAATATATTGCATTCCTGAATAGGAACAGAAATCTTGTGGCAATATATATTGGAGGAGGTACTCCGACCTCGCTTACAGCAGAGCAGCTTACTGAACTTACAGACCATATCAGAGACTGCTTTGACATGAGTTCACTAAGGGAATATACTGTGGAGGCTGGAAGACCGGACAGTATTACGAAGGATAAGCTGGAGGCGCTGAAGAAAGCCGGCGTAACAAGAATCAGCATCAATCCACAGACTATGAATGCGGAAACCCTCAGAACCATAGGGCGCGCTCATTCACCTGCTGACATCAAGTGGGCGATGAATGAAGCAAGACGCGTGGGCTTTAAGAATATAAATATGGATATTATTGCCGGACTTCCCGGAGAGAATCTTGACTCGATGCGATATACTCTTGATGAGCTTAGCGCCATGTCTCCGGAATCAATCACTGTTCATAGTCTTGCAATAAAGAGAACTGCGCATCTGAATGAAAGATACGGCGAATATAAGGATATGATCAATAAGGATGTAGATGCTATGCTGTCCTTGGTGGCAGAGAGAGCTGAGAAGGCACACCTGTATCCTTACTATCTGTATCGCCAGAAGAATATAGCCGGAAATCTGGAAAATGTTGGCTATTCCAGAGAAGGGCTGGAGTGTCTCTATAACATTTTCATAATGGAAGAAAGACTGGATACCTTTGCAGCAGGAGCGGGAGGCATAACCAGACTTCTGAATATAGATAATGGTATTACAACCCGCGTGGACCGTGTTGAAAATGTAAAGAATATAGAAGACTATATTTCCAGAATAGACGAGATGCTGGAGAGAAAAGCTCAGGGCGTTGATGCGGTTATCAAATGCTGAACCAAAGCAGGGCATTTCAAGAGGGGGATTATGGAGGTTTTAATAATTATAGTTCCGGTAATCGGTATAGCTGTATTTATGGCATGGAATCTGTTCGGTAAATATATACCTTATAATGTCATTGAGATAATCAAGTATATCACTTTAGTAATCAGTGCAGTAATGCTGATGTTCTTCCATAGTCTGTGGAATCGGACGATTATGCTGATAGTTGTGCTTACGATAATGTTTATACTTGTGTTTAATAGTGAAGAATTTCCTTTTCATAAACAAATGACGGTATGGATGCTTGAGGACAGAAGAGGATATATAGATTATGTTCAGGATGTGATAATTAATATAGGAATACTGATACTTACGGTTAATATAGAACTTGCTTTGATGAAGTACTGTGTATAGCCGGCGTTAATATTAATAGAATAAAGGGGCGTATCAGGAAGATACAGTCCCCGGAGTTACCTGCTGCACTATATGGGTAGGTACCAGATCGATAATCAGAGAGGAGAAATTATAGTGGCAATGAAGAAAAAACCTGTAACGGGTATGAAGGATATTCTTCCAAGAGAGATGGAGATAAGGGACTATGCGATAGGACTTATCAAGGAAACCTACAGAACATTTGGATTTACCTCCATTGAAACCCCGGCAGTGGAGCATATTGAAAACCTGAGTAGTAATCAGGGTGGAGAAAATGAGAAGCTTATCTTCAAGGTAATGAAGAGAGGCGATAAGCTTGCGGCTGCAGCAAGGAGCATGGCTCAGGATTATAGTGAGCATAAGGAAAAGGGTGACTTCGATGCTGCACAGGAGGATGGCGCTGACGGCAGTGGCAGAGCCGGCGATGTAAATACTGCCGGATTGTCTGATTCAGGTCTTCGCTATGATCTGACACTTCCGCTTTCGAGATACTATTCCAATAACGCAAGTGTCCTCCCATCACCCTTTAAGGCACTTCAGATGGGAAATGTGTGGAGGGCTGACCGCCCGCAGAGAGGACGTTATCGTCAGTTCATGCAGTGCGATATAGATATTCTGGGAGAGCCGGGAATAATTGCTGAGATAGAGCTTATTACAGCAACAACCACACTTCTTGGAAAGCTTGACTTCAGTAAGTTCACTATCAGGATAAATGACAGAAGAATACTCAAGGCTATGGCAGCCTACAGCGGCTTTGGCGAAGCAGACTATGACAGTATATTCATTATATTAGATAAAATGGATAAGATTGGTCTGGACGGTGTTAAGGCAGAGCTTTTGGAAAGTGGCTATGCTGAGGACAGCGTTGAGAAGTATATCAGACTGTTTGCTGCTCTTTCCCCTACTGTAGATGGACTTCGTTTTATTAGTAATGAACTGGGCGAATATCTGGATGAAAATATCGCCAGAGATTTGGAAACTATCATTACAAGCGTAGAGGGAGTGAAGTCGGCAGACTTCCGAATGGAGTTTGATCCTACTCTTGTTCGTGGAATGTCATACTATACAGGCCCTATATTTGAGATATCAATGGATGAATACGGTGGCTCAGTAGGTGGCGGCGGACGTTATGATGAAATGATCGGAAAGTTCACCGGTCAGGCTACACCTGCGGTTGGTTTTTCTATCGGCTTTGAAAGGATTATCATGCTTCTTCTGGAAAATGATTTTCAGGTTCCGGGAGCAGAGGTTAAGAAGGCTTATCTTATCGAGAAGGGAATGCCTGCTGATAAGCTCTGCAGGATAATGGAGCTTGCAAAGCAGGAAAGAGAAAAGGGAATCATCATCAATACATCCATAATGAAGAAAAATAAGAAGTTCCAGAAGGAAAAAATGGAGGAAGAGGGCTACACAGAATTTGTGGAGTTCTATACAGATAGAGAGTTTTAATGAGATATAAATCATTTTCAAATAATGAGAGTTCTGTAAGAAACTGAGTGCTTCGTGAACCGGCAGGTATCAAAGGATACATTAGCATGTGTTAATTAAAACTGTGCAATGATTATGCTGTACGGCGAAGTGCGGGAGGAAAGTGATATCTGTATGTCACAAATATATTAAATGAGGAGATTATGATATGGCAGAGAGTATGCAGGGTTTAAAGAGAACCCACAGATGTGCAGAGGTAGTAAATGCAGAGATAGGTAGTACAGTAACAGTTATGGGCTGGGTTCAGAGAAGCCGTAACAAGGGCGGTATCGTATTTACAGATCTTAGAGATAGAAGCGGAATAGTACAGATAGTATTTGAAGAAAGCACAGTTGGGGCAGAGGGCTTTGAAAAGGCCGGAAGACTTCATGCTGAGTATGTTATCGCAGTTACAGGAAAGCTTCAGGAAAGAGCCGGTGGTGTGAATGAGAATCTTACTACCGGAAAGCTGGAGATTATAGCTGACTCCATTCGGATACTGTCAGAGGCAGAGACACCTCCATTTCCTGTAGAGGAGAATCTTCAGACCAAAGAAGATATCAGACTTAAGTACCGTTTCTTAGATCTGAGAAGACCTGATATCCAGAAAAATATTATACTTAGAAGTAAGGTGACTACTACGATAAGAGCATTTCTTGCAGAGGAAGGCTTTTTGGAAATCGAAACACCTATACTTTGTAAGTCAACTCCTGAGGGAGCCCGTGATTATCTTGTACCAAGCCGCATACATCCGGGTAACTTCTATGCACTTCCACAGTCACCACAGCTTTTCAAGCAGCTTCTGATGTGCTCCGGCTATGACAGATATTTTCAGATAGCAAAGTGCTTCCGTGATGAGGATCTGCGTGCAGACAGACAGCCTGAATTTACACAGGTTGATATGGAGCTTAGTTTCGTAGATGAAAATGATGTAATGGATGTAAATGAGCGTCTCATTCAGAGGATGTTCAAGGATGCCATAAATGTAGATGTTCAGCTTCCTATCCAGCGAATGACCTGGCAGGATGCTATGGAAAACTACGGTTCGGATAAGCCGGATCTAAGATTCGATATGAAGCTTATCAATATAGAAGAGGCTGTAGCAAATACAGAATTTGTAGTATTTAAGTCGGCGCTTGAGGCAGGTGGTGCGGTGCGTGCCATCAACGCTAAGGGTATGGGAGGCATGGCTCGTAAGAAGCTGGATGCACTTACTGAGTTTGTTAAGGGCTATGGCATGAAGGGTCTGGCTTATATAAATATCAGCCCTGAGGGAGAAGAAAAATGCTCCTTTGCAAAGTTCATGACAGAAGATGAGCTTACAGCAATCAAGGAAAAGACCGGAGCTGAAGCCGGAGATCTTATTCTGATTCTTGCAGATGTGAAGAAGAAGCTTGTTCTGGAAACTCTTGGTGCTCTTAGATGCCACCTGGCAGACCAGATGGGACTTGTAAGTAAGGATGATTATAGATTTGTATGGATTACAGAGTTCCCTCTTCTGGAGTGGAGTGAAGATGAGAATAGATTTGTTGCTATGCACCATCCATTTACCATGCCTATGGAAGAGGATCTTGATAAGATTGAATCTGATCCGGGAGCAGTACGTGCAAAGGCTTATGATATAGTTCTTAACGGAGTTGAGCTCGGTGGTGGTTCTGTACGTATTCATCAGGATGATATACAGGAGCTTATGTTCAAGACTATCGGACTGGATCCTGAGGATGCAAATGATAAGTTTGGTTTCCTGCTGACTGCATTTAAATATGGTGTACCACCTCACGCAGGACTTGCTTACGGACTTGACAGACTTCTGATGCTTATGTGCAAGGCTGATTCCATAAGAGACGTTATGGCATTTCCTAAGGTTAAGGATGCTTCGGATCTTATGTGTGAGGCACCAAATGTTGTAGATCCTGTTCAGCTTGAAGAGCTTGGAATAAAACTGGCTGATGAAAATGAGTAATATAGATATTTCTGGTGCACGAATAAATGCCGACATAGTAGCTATAGTGTTATATTCAGAAGTATAAGAGTTTAGATTGTTTTATTTGTAATTAAGGTTTTGTTAAGATTAATAGATTTTTCTGGAAAGGAAGCAGCGTTATATTATACACATAGCAAGCAAACAGTGCTGAACATGATACGGTTAAGGCTTCAGCATTAGTAAGATAAAAGTATTATTAAGGATAAGGAGGAAGCTGCTATGTGGACAAGAAAAGAGTTAAAGGAACGTGGTAAGACATCGTTCAGGAGAAATTACTGGAAGTCAGTGCTGATCGCATTCATTCTTACGATCATTATCGGAGGAGCCGGGGGATTCTCGTCAGGAGCTCCGGGTGGTATGATTCGACCAAACGAGTCGGAGGTTACAACTACCGAGCATTCATTGGAAGATGAAGGTGAAACAAATGCAGACGTGACAGGGGATGAAAATGACGTGGCTGTAACGGATGCTGAATCTGATGGAGAGACTGAGTTTGCATTTAATATTGATGCTAAAGACGGTAAAGTCGAATTCGACGGTAAAGCTTTTCCGGCAGAAGAGGTGGCTACTTTTGCGGTCATGATGTTTGTGGTATTTATGATAGTATTTACAGCTATAATGATGGTAATCATCGTTCTGGATGTATTTATCTTTAATCCACTGGAGCTTGGCTGCAGAAGGTTCTTCTTCAAGAATCTTGATGAACCTGCAAATATGTCACATATTACTTATGGTTTTGATCACAGCTATAAGAATGTTGCAAAGATAATGTTCTTCAGAGATTTATATGTAATTCTTTGGTCAATGCTCTGCGTGATTCCCGGTATCATCAAGGGATATGAATATCGCATGATTCCATATCTTCTTGCAGAGAATCCGGAAATGTCTAAGGAAGAGGCATTTGCCATGAGTAAGAAGATGATGGATGGACAGAAGTGGAAGACATTCGTACTTGATCTCTCATTTATAGGATGGGAAATACTTTCAATATTCACATGTGGAATACTTTCAATATTCTATGTTGAGCCATATAAGGCAGCTACATCTGCAGCACTTTATGAGGCACTTAGATATGGCAAGTCAGAATAATAAGTGGAGATATGTATGAACAGCGGGGATATAAATTAAAATAAAGAATGTGCAGGGAAGGAGCGTCACGGGCTGTGAGCCGGAGCTCTTTCCTTGTTTTGTTATTGTGAGGCAGATATTAAAATACAGGAGAGTGAAGGAATGAACAAAAAAGTGCTTATAGCAGACGACGAAGATGAGATCAGGAGTTTGCTGAGACTGTATCTTGAAAATGATGGCTACAGTGTTGTGGAAGCAAAGGACGGGCTGGAGGCTGTGTCTTTACTGAGAAGTGAGAAACCGGATCTATGTGTTTTGGACATCATGATGCCGAAGATGGATGGATATCAGGTTCTCATAAAGCTGAGAGAGGACAGCAATATACCTGTTATCATTCTTTCAGCAAAGGATGCGGACTCAGAAAAGATTCTGGGACTTAATCTGGGAGCTGATGATTATATAGCGAAACCATTTAACCCGCTTGAAGCTGTAGCAAGGATCAATTCTAATATAAGAAGATTCTACAGCCTTGGTTCCGGAGAAGCGAAGAAGCAGTCCATTAAGGTAAGAGACCTGGAGCTTGATCCCGAATCCTGCACTCTAACGAAAAATGGAGTCTCCATTGAGCTTACTTCTATCGAGTATAAGATCATGGAGCTTCTTATGTCGAATCCCGGTAAGGTTTATACCAAACAGCAGATATATGAGATAGGCTGGGGAGAGGACTATATAATTGCCGATAACAATATAATGGTATGTATCAGCAAGCTTCGCGCAAAGCTGTCTGATGATCCTTCGGAGTACATTAAGACACTGCGCGGACTTGGATACCGTCTGGAGAAATAAGCATGAATAAATATAGGGAATTACAGTCCTATCTTATCCGTAATTTTTTGAAGGTCATTATTCTTGTTGGAGTGGTCGAATATCTTGGGATAAGCATACTGAATGTGACACTCATTCCTTTTGTTGCAAAGTTTTTCTATGAAAGCTGGGACATAAGCACAGTTGGACTTTCAGGTATAGCTTTTGCAGCACTGGATCTTCTGATAGCCCTTCTGATTCATGGAGTAGGACTGCTGGCACCTAATGAATTTAAGTATATAGTGGATAATACCACCGCTTTTTTTGATAATGCTGCAGGCAACAGGCTTTCCTATGGAAACAGTACCATAAAGGAAATGAATGTTGGTGGAGAAGCAGCTCTTTTTCTGGTGCTTGTTGCCATGCTTATACTTATCATTATACCCTTTGTTCTGGGAGCGGTTCTGTATTCCGGTCTTGTAACCCGTCAGGTAAGTATTCTCAGTGAAGAAGAAAAAAGAAAGCAGGATGAGTATGAGGCGAAACGTAATCTGATGCTGTCGGATATAGCGCATGATCTCAGAACTCCCATGACTACGGTTGCAGGCTATGCTCAGGCGCTAAGTGACAACATGGTAGAAGAGGATAAAAAACAGGAATATCTTGAGGCTATACAGAAAAAGAGTGAAAGAATGAATGAACTGATAACTCTGCTCTTTGATTATGTGAGACTTGGAAGTGAGGGCTTCAGGATAAATAAGGAAAAGATAGATATCTGCGAACTAGTAAGAGAGGTGGCGGCTTCAGAGTATTCGGATGTCGAGGAAGCCGGAATGGAGATGGAGGCTTTTATTCCGGAAAAGGTATGTTGGGTAAATGCGGACAGACTCCAGATATCAAGAGTTATTACTAATCTTATAACTAATGCCAGAAGGCACAATCCTGAGGGGACAGGCATCGGTATATTTGTCAGGATAGATGATGATATCCGTATTATGGTGGCAGATAATGGAGATGAGATACCACCTGATAAGGCAGAGACACTTTTTGAACCCTTCGTAATGGGGGATGAGTCCAGAAATAGTAAGGGCGGAACCGGACTGGGACTCTCCATAGTAAAAAAGATCGTGGAAATGCATGGTTTTACCATAAGACTGGTTCAGGATCCTGAAATAAGAAAATATCATGTGACAGGGGGACAGGCACCTTGTCACACTTTGTCGTATAAAAAGATGTTTATGATTATCATACCGGAATAAATGTGACAAGGGGACAGTCCCCCTGTCACATTTTTGTGACAAAGTGCCTGTCCCCTTGTCACATTTTTCAGTTTGATTTAAGATTCATGGTATATACTCTCCTCATAGAAAGCAGGAAAGCTATAAGAAATTATAGCCAAAATGATAAGAGGAGGGACAGGTCTATGAAGAATATGAAAATGATTAAGAGAAGTTTTGCGCTGGTTCTTGCGGGAATAATGATGTCAGCATCAGTTGGAGTATATGCGGCAGAAACACCTCCTGATCCGCCAAGCGGGGAAATGGGAACGCCGCCGGAGGGTGGAGGTGGTGGAGAGATGGGAATGCCTCCGAGAGGTTCTTCCTCTTCCGATCTGACATATTCCGGGGCTACAGAGATAACAGGAGCTGAGACATTATCAGCAGGAAATTACAGCTCAACTACGGCTGATGAAAATGCAATTCTGGTAGATACTTCTGAAGAGGTAACTATCAGCTCACCGACAGTAAGCAAAACCGGAGATTCTGACGGAGGAGATAACTGTAACTTCTATGGAATCAACTCGGCTGTTACGGTTAAGGGTGGTTCTGCTACATATATCACAGGTGGAAGCATAACAGCCACTGCAGAAGGGGCTAATGGTGTATTTTCCTACGGTGGTAATGGTGGTCAGAATGGAGCTGCAGGAGATGGCACTACAGTCTATATCACGGATACAGAAATAACGACCTCCGGTAATAATGGTGGTGGTATCATGACAACCGGTGGTGGTGTAATGGTTGCAAAGAATCTTACAGTTAACACAAGCGGAAGATCATCAGCGGCAATCAGAACTGACAGAGGCGGCGGTACTGTAACAGTAACCGGTGGTTCATATACATCGGCAGGACAGGGCTCGCCGGCTATATATTCCACAGCGGATATAACAGTAAATGATGCAGAGCTTGCATCTGCAAAGTCTGAAGGAGTATGTATCGAAGGTAAGAACTCCATCACACTCAACAATAGTACGCTGACAGCCAATAATACAGCTTTAAATGGAAATGCTACATTTTACGATACCATTATGATATATCAGTCCCAGTCCGGGGATGCTGCAGACGGAACCTCCAGCTTTTCTATGACCGGAGGTACTCTAAATAGCCTGAGTGGTCATGTGTTCCATGTTACCAATACTTCGGCTGTCATAAATCTTAACGGAACTGATATATATAACTACGATGATGAAAATGTCCTTATATCAGTTTGTGATGATGGATGGAGCGGAGCAGGCAATGAGGCAACATTAAATGCCACCGACCAGACGCTTGAAGGAAGTATTCTGGTGGGGGATGATTCAACACTGACTCTTAATATGGCAGGTTCAACGACATTTCTCGGTAATACCAGCGGACAGATTACCAATGGTAAGGGCGAGACAGTATCATCTTCTATAGGTACAGTAAATGTAACTATGTCCGGCGGAGAAGCTGTATGGGTTCTGACAGACGATTCAGAAATCAGCTCTATACAGGGAAGTGGTAAGATCAATTATAATGGTCATACATTAACGGTAGGTGGTGTGGCATATACATCCGGAAGTCCGGCTAGTGGTATAGAAGAAACTACGGAGACGGTTAAGGCTGTTACCAAGCCCTCTAAACCGACTATTGATACATCTAAGACCATCGCTACCGGCAGTTCATCCTCCAGTGGAGAATGGATAAATGGAAGCTGGTACAGCAGTGACGGTTCATCAACCTACACAGCAACCATGTCCTGGATGCAGGATGGTAAGGGCTGGTGGATAGAGGATACGGCAGGCTGGTATCCTGTATCTGAGTGGCAGAAGATAGATGGCGTATGGTACTATTTTGATGCTAATGGATATATGGCTGAAAATGAATGGTATGACGGCTACTGGTTAGGTGAGGACGGAGCCCTGACCTACGAATATACAGGAGACTGGTCAAGTGATTCAAATGGCTGGTGGTACAGCGACAGCTCAGGCTGGTATGCAACCTCCTCCTGGCAGAAGATAGATGGGAGCTGGTACTACTTTGGATCGGATGGCTACATGGCTGCAAGTACGTATATAGATAACTACTGGGTCGGTGCAGACGGAGTGTGTGAATAATAATCATATGCAGACGAGTGCGTGAATAATAATCATATGCAGACGGAGTATGCGAATAATAATCATTGATTTCGAAGCGAATATAGCACATAATGTAACTTATCGGAACAAAAGGAAAGTCGAGCGGAGCGAGACCTTACTTTTGGACGATAAGTTACCGAAGATTAATACCAGATGCGGAGCATCTGCCCCTACGAAGTAGGGATAATACATCGAGCAAAGCGAGATGTATTAAGTATTAATCGAAGGAATAACAGTATATAGCATAACTTATCGGAACAAATAGCTACTTATGGTAATGCTCCCCGGAGCAGTGTGTTATAAGCGGAGGTAGGATTAGTGAGTGGTGATGGCAAAAAAGACTCGAGTATATATAGAAATGCCGGAGAGAGGTATCGGGATCCGAATGTAAAAGAGAAAAGACGCGTTATAGACCGCATGGCAGATCGCGGCAGCCTCATCAGGGCTATAGGCAAAGGAAATAGCAATGCAGAAAAGCCGGTACGGATGTCTCAGGATCAGGTATATGAGGGAGTGGTGGAAGACTCCGATATCTATGAGGCTCACGAAGGACAGACAAATGCTGCCGGAGCCAGGTGGGAGATAGACAAGCCAAATGTAGTTGTTGTGGGTAATTCCGGTGTCGGTAAATCTACACTTATTAATGCACTTCTGCAGAGCTACGAGGCAGAAACGGGAATAGGTGAAGCAACAACCCGTGAGTTAAGAGTTTATGAAAATAATGAATTAGGCTTCAGAATCATAGATACCATAGGCTTCGAACCCGGCATGCTGAATTCCAACAAAGCCATTACTGCACTTCGTAAATGGTCCAGAGACAGTATCAAGAATGAGGACACTACTCATCAGATAAATATGATATGGTACTGTATCGACGGAACTTCACGTAAGATGTTCAGAAAAAATATAGACATGCTTGCCAGAGCGACAGCCGTATGGAAGAGTGTTCCTATTATAGTTGTTATAACCAAATCCTACTCCAAGCCGGAGCGTGAAGAAAATATACGAATGGTTTATAATGCCTTCAAAGCTCATGGGAAGCTGCGGGACAACCTGAAGGCAATCATTCCTGTGGTTGCAACTACCTATAAGATAGATGCTGAGCAGAATATAAATGTAACTCCCGATGGACTGGGTGAGCTTCTTGCAGAGACGGTGAAATATCTGCCTGAAGGTATGCGTGCCTCACTGGTCGATAAGAATTATTATTATCTCCAACAGAAGAGAGTTATGGCACATTCTGTGGTTGGTGCCTCCACACTTGCCGGAGTTACTATCGGAATCGTACCTATACCATTTCCTGATGGAACTATTCTCACGCCGCTTGAGGTTGGTGAGATTAAGAGCCTTTCAAGGATCTATGAGGTGGAGTTTGATAAAAATACTGAGCTGATGCAGAGTATTATAAATGCCGGAACTGCGGGTATCATTGCCAAGACAGCGCTTAACACGATCAAGGCGATACCGGGTATAAATATTGCTGCAGATGTGTTAAATGGTATCGTTGCCGGAGTTATAGTAGCGGCTCTGGGAGAGGGCAGCGTATATATCTTTGAGCAGATCTATACCGGACAGAAATCAGTCGCTGACACAGAGTGGGTTAAGAAGATTCTTGACAGCAAGGTGGCTGCCGGTCTTGCCGGAAATCTGAATAAAATAGTTGAAGATTATACGAAGCTTATCAGTACCAAGGGTAAGGTTACAACTAAGGATGTTATGACCATTATACTGAAATATGTGAAGTTTAAAGACTAAGTAGATAGAGGATAGTCGCCTGTTTTGTAAAAAGTTGGCTCATTAATTAAAAGTTATTCTTGAAGAAAATGAAATAAGAATATATAATAGCCAAGTACATCGTTAATTATTTATCGGTGTACTTGTGCGGTGCGTGGCTCAGCTTGGTAGAGCACTGTGTTAGGGACGCAGGGGTCGCAGGTTCGAATCCTGTCGCACCGACTTTGCTGAAAATCAGGGTTGCAGACTATTATTAGTTTGCAACCCTTTTGTTTTTGGGTTATCATGTAATTTGTTGAAGGAATAACATAGGTAAATCAGACAGACTCAAAAAGAAAAGTAACTAAGGAGCATTTTATGAATATATTGATAGGCATTATAGCTGCCGTAGCGGGAGCTGTGCTGTATCTGTTTTTAAATGTTATCATACGTCGTATGGTTGCAGGCGTAAGAAGCCGTGAAGACTATGACGAGGACGTTGATGGTAAGATGACCAAGGCTGAGAAGCAGGCGGCAGAGGCATCCAAGGCTGTAGAGCAAGATAAGAAGAAAATAGGCTTCAGGGCGGTGAAGGAGGAGTATAAGCTGCGTTTTTACATCACAGCCGTGATAGGTGCTGTCCTCAGCGGACTGGCAGGATATTTCTTCGGACTAAGCATTGATACAGTTATTACCTTTATATTTTTTGCGATACTTACGATCATAACCTTTGTAGATATGGATACGATGGAGATACCACCGATACTAAATATTATCATATTTGGGCTCGGTATCATTTCCATATTCATACATCCTGAGATTGGTATAGTTTCTAGACTTATCGGAGCAGTTTCTGTGAGTGGGTTTATGCTGATACTGACGCTTCTGGTTGCAGGAGCCTTTGGAGGTGGCGATATCAAGCTTATGGCTGCCGCAGGCTTTATGATGGGCTGGAAGGGAATACTTACAGCATTTCTGGCGGGACTGTTTATTGGAGCGGCAATAGGTATCGTGCTAATCATAAGACGTAAGAAGGGCGGTAAGGAGCATATGCCCTTTGGACCTTCACTTTGTATCGGTCTGGTGGCATCTACATTAATAGGCAGCCAACTGGTTGACTGGTATATCGGAATAGTTAAATCCATGATGATTCAGTACTAAGCTCAGGTTTACTTAAAGCGTTTATTGATATATAATCTTGTTTATCGGAAGAAAAATCGAGAGAAGAATCGGAAGAAAGTTGAGAGATAAATCGGAAAGAAATCGAAAGAAAAATCTGAAAGAGAATCGAAAGAAAGTCGAAAGAAGTAATCGATAGAAACAGTCAGTAGAAAAATCAAAAGGAAATAAAGTCGGGCGAAGGGGTGCCTGAGTATAGTAATAAATATGATAAGGAGAAGATGATATGGCAAAGATTAAGATTGGCTCAGTTGAATTAGAAGACACAAGCCTTATAACTGGGGCTGCATTTACAGCGGGTGCAATGTTCCTTATGATTGGTTCACTTAACTTTATTAAAGCCAGAAAGCTTAGAAAGTCTTTGGAAGAACCGGTTGATGAGGAAGCGGAGCTGGAGGAGTTTGAGGAATATAAGCGTAAGAAGTACCTTAAGTTAAAGGCTACCAGACAGAAGAAGCTGGCAAATGGAACTGTGGCAATGATTGCCGGATGGATAGCTACAGGATTTGCAGTTGTAATGCTTACTCCTGTTAAGAAATATGTTTCACTTAGTGATGCTAAGCAGAAGATATCTGATGCCCAGCTTTTGGACAGAATCAAAAACATGGACCTTGCTGAGAAAGTAAAGAACGTGGACCTTGCTGAGAAAGTAAAGAACGTGGACTTTGCTGGGAAAGTAAAGAACATGGACTTTGCTGATAAGGTAAAAAATATAGATATATCTGACAGATTTAAGGATATGAATCTGGTTGAAAAAGTAAAGGATATAGATATTGCAGAGAAGGTTAAGGATATGGATATATCAGACAAGCTGAAGGAGCTGGAGCTTTCCGGGAAGCTTAAGGAAGTTGAGAACTATGCCAGAAAAAAGGGCAGGGAGTTTGCAAAGAAGGTAGCCTTTGATGAGATAAAAAAGTTAATAGGAAGGGCTGACAGATAATCATGTTAACTAAGAATGTCAGATCAGAAATACGACGCGAGGGTATGAAAAACCTGAAGCGTCGGTTTTTTCTAAATATACTTGTAGCATTTATAGTTGGTGTTGTAATGAATGGTGGTTATCAGTATGCTACCAGAAGTCAGAATGATATTAATACAGATATTAATCTTGATTTTAGTACTGATATTAATACTGAGGTCAACCAGGCTATTGATGATACTATAAGTGAGGCGGAGAATATAGTCGAACAGACTCAGAATATCGGTTCCATAAGTTCACTGTCCGGAAGAGATACGTCGTATTCCAATGCTGAAATAGTAAAGGTTTTCATTATGAACCTTTTTCAGATAGATGAGGTTCCTGATCCGGATTCGATATCAACTACCTCGGCTAACTATTACGGAGGAGTGGCATCTGTGTTTGTAAATGAAATCACAGGCAGTCAGTCCTTTGTTTTTGGCATCCTGAATGGTATTAATCAGGTGGTCTTTAAGGGTAAGATAGCAAGCTCTATTGTTATTTTCATCTTTTCTATAATATCTATATTTTTATTTATATTTCTTAAAAATATAATCATTGTAGGCAATGACAGATATTTTCTGGAACAGCGCCGCTACCATGCTACAGGTGCAGGAGAGCTTCTGTTTCCATATAAAAACGGCAGACTGAAAAATATAGCCTTAGTAATGTTCCTTAGATATCTGTTCCAGACATTATGGAATGTGACCATAATCGGAGGAATTATCAAACACTATGAATATAAGCTGATACCTTATATTATGGCGGAGAATCCTAAGATTACGCGACAGGAGGCATTTGCCATTTCCAAACAGCTTATGATGGGGGAGAAGTGGAAAACCTTTGTAATAGATTTCAGTCTTCTTCCGTGGGTTATTCTTAAGTATGCCACCTTTAACATATCGGGCATGTTTTTCTCTGATGCCTACTTTGAATGTGTTGGCGCAGAAATCTATATGAGGCTCAGAACTGAGAAGAAGGACAGTCTCCCGCTGGAACTCAGGAAGCTGTTAAATGATGACATGCTTGCTATAGACCATGTTGAGGAGACAGAGCATCCGTCAGGCTATGAAGAGCTGGATATACCTCAGATATCCATTAAAAATGTCAGATATGACTATATGAGAAGCTATTCTCTCATTTCTCTGGTTGAACTGTTCTTTACCTATTCTTTAGTTGGATATCTGTGGGAGGTATTCTTATATCTTGGAACTACCGGTACATTTATCAATAGAGGTATGATGCATGGTCCGTGGCTTCCTATCTATGGTTGCGGAGGATTAATGATCATACTCCTCCTGAAACCACTGAGAAAGAATCCCGGCTATCTTTTTGCAGGTGCAGTAATAGTATGCGGTGCTGTAGAGTATATCGGCTCCTGGGCACTGGAGACATTCCTTCATAAGAGGTGGTGGGATTATACGGGATATTTTCTTAATATAAACGGACGTATATGCTTTGAGGGACTTCTGGTATTCGGAATGGCGGGACTGGCATTTACCTATCTGTTCTCCCCGATGCTGGATGACCTCTATCAGAAAATGTCCAGGAAGAACAGGATTATACTGTGTGTGATTCTGGTGGTACTTTTTGCTGCCGATCTGGTATGGTCGCTGATAGCTCCAAATACCGGAGCGGGAATTACGTCTTAGTGAGAGCTTTGTTTCGCGGGATTAAAAAAATATATGTAGTTTTCATTACTAGCTTTTCTTTGGATATATAAATGTGATATAGTTGTCTGGTTGATTTTGGCATGGGTTCTGACCCGGTAATAATATCAAGGAGTGAATGATGAAGAATAAAGCTTATCCATATTATAACGTGCCTCAGATGCTGGATCTGAAGGATATGATGAACAGGCTGCTTAGAGAGAAGCCTGAACAAACAGCATTTGTGTATCCCTGTGAGTCAGGAGAGATGAAAAAATCCTATTCTGATTTCTATGAGGATATCAATGCATTTGGAACATGGATGTACAAAAAAGGAATCAAGGGAGCTCATGTAGGAATAATCGGTGAAAATTCCTATGAATGGTTGGTAACATACTTTGCGGCTATCTTTGGTGGAAGCATAGCTGTGGGAATTGATAAGAGTCTTCCGGATGAAGAGATAGCAACACTTGCCGGTATCGGTGATGTGGAGGTTGCATTTGTTACCGGCACCTACTATGAAAAGGTTAGTGGCAAGCTGGACAAGACCTGTTACAATCTGAAGGATTTTGAAGAAATACTTTCAGAGGGAAGACAGTTTATTAAGGATGAGATACCTGAAGTTAAGGAATTTCTGGATTATGAGCTGGAGCTGGATCAAACAGCAACCATCCTGTTTACATCAGGTACATCGGGTATCAGCAAGGGTGTTGAGCTGACAAACCGTAACATCGCATTTGAGATAGTTCATACCAGTATGCTTTTTGAACCAACAGGCGGTGTGCTTGCAGTACTGCCATTCCATCATGCATTTGGACTTGTTGTTGGAATACTTATGGTTGTGAACTATGGTATGCCTATCTATATCAATAAGAGCCTTAAGCATGTAAAGAAAAACATGGAGGACTTCAAGCCACAGACCATGTTTCTGGTTCCTATGTTCGTAGAGTTCTTCCACAGACAGATTTGGGCAGAAATCAGGAAGAAGGATAAGATAAATGCATTCAGAGGACTTATGAAGTCAACTGATCTTCTTCTGAGGACCGGCGTTGATGTCAGAAAGAAAACCTATGGTACTATCCAGAAGGTATTTGGTGGAAATCTTGAATATATCATCTGTGGTGGTGCTGCACTTGATCCTATGTATGTAAAGGATTTTCGTTCCTGGGGAATCGAAATACTGAATGGTTACGGTGCAACAGAATGTTCACCTAGTACAGCAGTTAACAGGGCTGAGCATAAAAAGGATGGAAGTGTCGGAATACTTATTCCGGGTATTGAGGTTAAGACAACTGAGGAAGGCGAGATAGCCTTTAAGGGTGATGTTGTTATGAAGGGATACTATAAGAATCCTGAGGCAACTGCGGATGCCCTTATAGATGGCTGGTATCACACAGGCGACCTGGGTTATGTGGATGAGGATAACTTCATCTTCCTTACAGGACGTAAGAAGAATCTTATCATTCTCAGTAACGGAGAGAATATCTCACCTGAAGAACTGGAGCAGGATATCCTTCGTGATAATGCAGTTCAGGAAGCACTCGTTTATGATGAAAATGGCAAGATAGTAGCCGAGGTATTCCCTGTAGAGGAGCATTTTGGAGATACAGCTTACTTTGAGAAGCTGAAGAATAAGGTAAACAAGGGACGTCCTATCTATAAGCAGATTACACGTATAAAGCTTCGTGAGGTGGAGTTCGTAAAGAATGCCAGCATGAAGATCGTAAGATATAAGAATATTCCCGGAAGTGCCCAGTATGTAGCGCCTTCAGAGATTGGCAAGGAGTAATTACAGTTTACTGAATGGATTTGGGAACATCGCATGAAAAATGTGGTGTTCCCTTTATTTTTATTTTGAAAACGGAATTGTATTTATATCTTGAAAGCAGAATTGTATTTATATATTGAAAGTAGAATTGTATTTATATCTTGAAAACAGAATTGCAGTTATAACCTGAAAACAGGATATCTATTTATCGATATATGACAAATGGTATATCTGTGTTAAACTACTATACAGGTCATGTAATGTTTTTTCCCTGAAATCTCCTGTTCCTCCGGATGCAGGCTACATTTCATATAGATGTGACATATCATAATCGACTTTGAAATCAAGTTATCACTGCGATATGATAGTCATATTTGCATGATCTGAACAGGCACGTAATTGGAAAAAAATTAAAGGGACAAAATAAATAGCAAGAACAGAAACAAGAACAGAAACAAGACCAGGAACAAGAACAGAAACAAGATCAGGAACAAGAACAGAAACAAGATCAGGAACAAGAACAGAAACAAAATCAGGAATAAGAAAGGAACAGATTGTGGCAGCAAAAAAATATTATGCAGCAAGGGTGGGCAAACAGCCCGGTATATACACAACCTGGGAGGAGTGCAGTAAAAATGTGCTGGGCTTTCCGGGTGCTGTTTATAAGAGCTTTAAAACGATGGAAGAAGCTGAGGCGTTTATGGCACTGGAACGTGCCCCTTGGGAGAAAGAGAATAGCACGTCCGCTGTCAGCAGAGCAGAGAAAACGGGCAGTGCGTCCGCCGTCAGCAGAGCAGAGAAAACGGGCGGC